>NZ_JAFCUB010000012.1:0-90952 GCF_049896325.1 Caulobacter sp. DWP3-1-3b2 | reverse complement strand
TTGCCGCCCACTGCCGATCCGATAACCAGAACTCTCCAGCCATGATCCACCTCCGTTCCAAAGAGTGAATCACAGCAAGAATGCTCAATCAATACCTTGATTGGGTTTTGACCCTAGAGGATGAACCGGCTGAGGTCTGCGTTCGCAGCCAAGGCGCCGATGCGTTCCTGCACATAGGCCGCGTCGACCGTGACCGTCTCGCCCGAGCGATCGCCCGCGCTGAAGCTGATCTCCTCGACCACCTTCTCCAGGATCGTCTGCAGCCGCCGGGCGCCGATGTTCTCGACGGAGGCGTTGACCGCCACGGCGGCGTCGGCCACAGCGTCGATGGCGTCGTCGGTAAACACCAGGGTCACCCCCTCGGTCAGGATCAGCGCCTGGTGCTGGCGGATCAGATTGGCTTCCGGCTCGGTGAGGATACGGCGCAGGTCATCGCGCGTCAGGCCCTTCAGCTCGACACGGATCGGCAGGCGGCCCTGTAGCTCCGGCAACAGGTCGGACGGCTTGGCCACGTGGAAGGCGCCCGAGGCGATGAACAGGATGTGGTCGGTCTTGACCGGTCCGTACTTGGTCGAGACCGTCGTGCCCTCGATCAACGGCAGCAGGTCGCGCTGAACGCCCTCCCTGGAGACGTCAGCGCCCCCGCGCTGACTCGAAGACGCCACCTTGTCGATCTCGTCCAGGAAGACGATGCCGTGGTTCTCGGCCAGTTCCAGGGCCTCTTGCGTCAGGGCCTCCTGGTCGAGCAGCTTGTCGCTTTCCTCGGCGATCAGCGGCGCGTGGGCGCCGGCGACCGTGGTCTTGTGGGTCTTGGTGCGACCGCCGCCGAACGATTTCATCATCTCCGACAGGTTCAGCACCGAGGCGCCCGGCTGGCCGGGGATCTCGAACATGCCGGCTCCCGCGCCAGTGTCGGCCAGCTGCAGCTCCACTTCCTTGTCGTCCAGTTCGCCGGCTCGCAGCTTCTTGCGGAAGCTTTCGCGGGCGGCGGTTGATCCGGGGCCTGTCAGGGCGTCGAGAATGCGCTCCTCGGCCGCCGCCTCGGCCTTGGCCTTGACCCCGGCGCGGCGCTTGTCACGAACCATCGCCAGGGCGCTTTCCACCAGATCGCGGATGATCTGATCGACGTCGCGGCCAACATAACCGACCTCTGTGAACTTGGTGGCCTCGACCTTCAGGAACGGCGCCTGGGCCAGCTTTGCCAGCCGGCGGGCGATCTCGGTCTTGCCGACGCCGGTGGGGCCGATCAGCAGGATGTTCTTCGGCGTGATCTCGTCGCGCAGGTCGTCGGGCGTGCGCCGGCGGCGCCAGCGGTTGCGCAGCGCCACGGCGACAGCCTTCTTGGCCTCCAGGTGGCCGACGATGTAGCGGTCGAGTTCGGAGACGATCTCGCGGGGGGAAAACTCGGTCATCAGAGGCTCTCCACCGTCAGATTGCCGTTGGTGTAGACGCAGATCTCGGCGGCGATGGCCATCGAACGTCTGGCGACATCGTCAGCGGTCAGGTCTTGGTCGATCAGGGCCTTGGCGGCCGCCAAGGCGTAGTTGCCGCCCGAGCCGATGGCCGCCACCGAACCGCCGCCGGTGCTCTCGCCGGGTTCGAGCACGTCGCCCACGCCGGTCACCGTGAAGATCGAGTCCGCGTCGGCCACCAGCAGCATGGCCTCAAGCCGGCGCAGATAGCGGTCGGTGCGCCAGTCCTTCGCCAGGTCTACGCAGGCGCGGGCCAGCTGGTCGGGATACTGTTCCAGCTTGGCCTCAAGCCGCTCGATCAGGGTGAAGGCGTCGGCCGTGGCCCCGGCGAACCCGGCCACGACCTTGCCGCCGGCCAGGCGGCGGACCTTGCGGGCGTTGCCCTTGACGACGGTTGGGCCCATGGAGACCTGTCCGTCGCCGGCGATCACGGTCTGCCTGTTCTTGCGCACCGCCAGAATGGTCGTGCCGTGCCAATCTGGAAAAGAGTTGGCGGGGAAAGAATTGCTGTTTTTCATGTCCCGCATCTGGCGAGGCGCAGCAGAGATATCAAGCGCGATGAGCTTTTCACCGGCCGAAGTCGAACGCTACGCCCGCCATCTGGTGCTGCGCGAGATCGGCGGGCCGGGCCAGCAGAAGCTGAAGGCCGCGCGGGTGCTGGTGGTCGGGGCCGGGGGCCTGGGCGCGCCGGCCGCGCTCTACCTGGCCGCCGCCGGGGTCGGAACCCTGGGCCTGGTCGACCCTGACACCGTCTCGCTGTCCAACCTGCAGCGCCAGGTCTTGTTCGCCACCATCGACGCGGGACGGCTCAAGGTCGAGGCGGCCGCCGAACACTTGAACGCTCTGAACCCCCACATTGCCGTCGAAAACCACCCGGTATGGCTGAACCAAGCCAACGCCGAGGCGCTCGTCTCGCGGTATGACTTGGTGCTGGACGGCACGGATGACTTCGCCAGCCGCTTCGCCGTCAGCGACGCCTGTCTGGCGACGGGCAAGCCCTTGGTCAGCGGCGCTCTGGGCCGCTGGACCGGTCAAATCGGCGTCTTCCACGGCCAACCCTGCTACCGCTGCCTGGTGCCCGAAACCCCGCCCGACGCCGAGACCTGCGCCCGGGTCGGCGTGGTCGGCGCCCTGGCGGGCGTGATCGGCGCGATGATGGCGCTGGAGGCGGTGAAGGTGATCACCGGCGCCGGCGACCCCCTATCGGGCCGCCTGCTGATCTATGACGCCCTGGCGGCCGAGACCCGCACGGTCCGGATCGGCGCGGATCCGGAATGTACGAGCTGCGCGGGCGAGCCGGCTACAGCATAGACGGAATGACCCGGTCGGGCGGCCGGTGGCCGTCCATGAAGGTCTTCACATTGACGATGACCTTTTCGCCCATGTCGATGCGGCCCTCGACCGTGGCCGAGCCCATGTGGGGCAGGAGCACGACATTGGGCAGTTTCAGAAGCTTGGGATTGATGGCCGGTTCGTGTTCGTAAACGTCCAGACCGGCGCCGGCGATCTCGCCGCGCGCCAGCATGTTGGCCAGGGCGCCTTCGTCTATGACTTCGCCCCGGGCGGTGTTGACGATGATGCTTTGCGGCCGCAACAGTTTGAGCCGGCGGGCCGACAGCAGGTGGTAGGTGGCGGGGGTGTGCGGGCAGTTGACCGAGATGAAGTCCATCCGGGCCAGCATCTGGTCCAGGCTCTCCCAGTAGGTGGCCCCGACTTCCTCGGCGATGCGTGGGCTGACCGGCTTGCGGTTGTGATAATGGACCTGCATGCCGAAGGCTTTGGCGCGGCGGGCCACGGCCTGGCCGATGCGGCCCATGCCGATGATCCCCAGGCGCTTGCCCCACAGGCGGCGGCCCAGCATCCAGGTCGGCGACCAGCCGTGGAAGCCACCCGCCTTGACCACTTCGGCGCCTTCGACGACCCGGCGCGAGGTGGCCATGATCAGGGTCATGGTCAGGTCGGCGGTGTCCTCGGTCAGGACGCCGGGGGTGTTGGTGACGATGATGCCGCGCGCATTGGCGGTGGCGACGTCGATATTGTCGACCCCGGCCCCGAAATTGGCGATCAGCTTGAGACGGTCGCCCGATCGAGACAGCAGGCGCGAATCGATCCGGTCGGTGATGGTGGGCACCAAGACGTCGCACTGGCCCATGGCCTCGACCAGTTCATCGGCCGTCAAGGCTTTGTCGGTGACGTTGAGTTGCGTGTCGAACAACTCGCACATACGCGTCTCCACCGGATCGGGCAGTTTGCGGGTGACGATGACTTTGAGCTTGCGAGCTGACATGAGCGGTTCGAAAAGCCTTCCCCCCCGTTGGGCGTTCCTGACGGGTGTTTGAAATCAGTAGCAAAGGGGCCGGGTGCGGCCAAGCAAGATGCCGACGAATCGCAAACATCGTTCGCTCGGCCGCCTGGCCCTGATCCTGCTCGCCCTGGTTGGGCTGACGAGCATGGCGCGCGCCCAGGCCCCGAAGATCACGCCATCGGGCATGGAGGTGCCGCGCTACGTCTCGCTCAAATACGGCGAGGTCAATGCCCGGGTCGGCCCGGACGAGGAGCATCGGCTGCTGTGGATCTACAAGGCCAAGGGCCTGCCGGTGCAGGTGGTGGCCGAAACCCGGGAATGGCGGCGGATCTGCGATCCCGAGGGCAATCTGGCCTGGGTTCACCGACGGACCACCGACGGCCGACGCACCGCCATGCGCGTCCAGACCACGCCCCTGCCGTTGCGCGCCCAGCCCAAGGGCAATGCGCGGATAACCGCCTATCTGGCTGGCCACTCAACCGCCAATCTCGACAAATGCGAAAAGGGCTGGTGCCGCCTGAAGGCCGACGGCGAGGCCGGATGGGCCCCGGAAGGGGAAATCTGGGGGGCTTCTTCCCAGGTCCAGTGCAAGCCCTAGCGGCGAATCGAGACCGTCGCGGAGCGTCAGGCGTTCACAGGCGTTACCGAAAGTAACATTGAGGCGCGGCCCACCGTCGTGCTAGGGCGGGACCATGCAACAGAGTTCCTACACTTTCGACGAGCTTCTGGCCTGTGGCCGGGGCGAGCTGTTTGGCCCCGGCAACGCCCAACTGCCCGTGCCGCCGATGCTGATGTTCGATCGCATCGTGCGGATCGAAAAGGACGGCGGCAAGTACGGCAAGGGCTATGTCGAGGCCGAGTTCGACATCAATCCCGACCTCTGGTTCTTCGCCTGCCACTTCATCGGCGACCCGGTCATGCCGGGCTGCCTGGGCTTGGACGCCATGTGGCAGCTGGTCGGCTTCTTCCTGGGCTGGTCGGACGCGCCCGGCCGCGGCCGGGCCCTAGGCGTGGGCGAGGTCAAGTTCACCGGGCAGGTGACGACGGGCGTCAAGAAGGTGACCTACAAGATCGACTTGAAGCGGGTGATCATCCGCAAATTGGTCATGGGCATCGCCGACGGCGTGCTGGAAGCCGACGGTGTGGCCATCTATGAAGCCAAGGACCTGAAGGTCGGGCTGTTCACCGCGGAACAAATGGCGTCGTGATCCACCTGTAGGGTGGCCGCCTAGAGCCGTCCCTTTTGGATCGTGGGGAAGAAAGAGGATTGTTCATGCGTCGCGTCGTCGTCACCGGACTGGGGATCGTCTCGTCCATCGGCAACAACGCCAATGAGGTGCTCGCCTCACTGCGTGAAGCCAAGTCGGGCGTGGTCGCCGCGCCGGACTATGCGGAACTGGGTTTCCGCTGCCAGGTGCACGCCACGGTCAAGCTCGACTCGTGGGAAGCCCTGGTCGATCGTCGCGCCGCGCGCTTCCTGGCGCCCGGCACGGCCTATGCCCACATCGCCATGGAACAGGCGATCGCCGACGCCGGTCTTGAGCAGTCCGAGATCTCCAACGAGCGCACCGGCCTGATCGTCGGTTCGGGCGGCCCGTCCACGCGGGTGATCGTCGAGGCGGCCGCCACCACCCGGGAGAAGGGTCCAAAGCGCATCGGCCCGTTCGCGGTGCCCAAGGCGATGAGCTCGGGCCCCTCGGCGGTGTTGTCCACCTGGTTCAAGATCCGCGGGATCAACTATTCGATCAGCTCAGCCTGCGCGACCAGCGCTCACTGCATCGGCGCGGGCGCCGAGCAGATCCAGATGGGCAAGCAGGACATCGTCTTCGCCGGCGGCTGCGAGGAGCTGGACTGGACCCTGTCCAACCTGTTCGACGCCATGGGCGCGATGAGCAGCAACTTTAACGACCGCCCCGCCGTGGCCAGCCGCGCCTATGACAGGGACCGCGACGGCTTCGTGATCGCCGGCGGGGCCGGAATCGTGGTGCTTGAGGAATATGAGCACGCCAAGGCCCGCGGCGCGAAGATCTATGGCGAAGTCGTCGGCTACGCCGCCAATTCCGACGGCTTCGACATGGTCGCGCCGTCGGGCGAGGGCGCGGCGCGCTGCATGAAGATCGCCATGGCGCAGGCCGGCGACCGGACCATCGACTATCTGAACCCGCACGGCACCTCCACGCCGGTGGGCGACAGCAAGGAGATGGGCGCGGTCCGCACGGTGTTTGGCGACAAGGCCCCGCTGATCTCCTCGACCAAGTCGCTGACCGGCCACAGCCTGGGCGCGGCCGGGGCGCAGGAGGCGATCTATTCGATCCTGATGCTCGACAACGACTTCGCCGCCCAGAGCGCCAATATTGAAAACCTCGATCCCGAGTTCGCCGACCTGCCGATCCTGCTCGAACGGTCGGACAGGCCGCTGACCACCGTGATGTCCAACAGCTTCGGCTTTGGCGGCACCAACGGCACACTGATCATCGCCAAGGCTAACTGACGAGCACCATATGTCGCGACAGCGGTGGGGCTGGCTAGCGACCCCGCCTCCCTCGCGGATATCAGGGCGCGGCTGGTGCGCGCCGTCGAAGGCTCCGCCGTGTTTAACCCCGCCTGTTTCGCTCGTGATCTCGAGACGGCGTTCGAGACGGCGCACGCTCGCCATCAGCAGGGTCTTCCGGCCGTTGGCTTCGAAGTCGGCTGACGCCCCGCCCGCCCGCTGCTAGACTATTTTTCGAGCGAAGTGGTTCCGGTTCGCGTGAAGAAAAATGCGTCAAAACAGAAGATTAGAGCTCACGGCCTGACGCAGTCAGGTCGGGAAATGCTCTAGCTACGGATACGAGCAAGTGGGACCCCTCGATGACCTATGAGGCGCCGGACCAGCCGTCGATCAGCCCTGCCGCACGGGTGTCGCGACGCCTGGTCGTGGTTGGCGAAAGGATTTGGACCGACAGGCTTCCTGGCGCGGTCCTGAACGCATGGGGCGCCGCCGTCCTGCCGCATGCGGCGGACCGTCTGCTGGCAGAGGCCTGGATGGCGGCCTCGAAATGTCTCGCCGATCAACTGACGACCGACGATCGCTTCACCGCAGACCGCCTGGCCGAGGCGGTGCGTGCGGGCGCCATGCCCTATGCGGTGGTCGGCGACAGCCACAGCCGTATCCTGGTGCGGCGCGCCCGGCGGGGGCGCCGGTGGCTGCTGCCGATCCACCGGTTGCTGACCGGCGCTTCGGCGCGGGGGTTGAGTTCGACCGAGTCCCGGAGCGGGGCGGGCGAGCAGCTTGGTCGCGATATCGCGCCCCTGCTACGCGCCGCACCGCGCATACTGCTGATGTTCGGCCAGGTTGATGTGGAGTTCGTGCATCCCTATCGCCGATTTCGGGCTGGCCGCACGGCCTTCGACCCGATCGAACTGGCCGCCTTCCTTGACGAAACGGTCGAACGTTATGTCGACGCCCTGGCCCGGCGTATCGTCGCGGCCGATCGAGAGCGTATCGACCTAGTCTCGATCCTGCCCCCTGCGCTAAGCGATTTGGCCTGGCGGCGCGGTTATCGCAACGCCCATATCGCCCAGCTGCACGGCGAGGCCGACGGGCGGATCGATCTGGCCGGCCTTGAGATTCCCGTCGCGGCGGCTCGCGTGACCGCCCACGCCGATTTCAACACCCGGCTGGCCGCCGCCGCTCCGGCGCTAGGTTTTGGCTATCTGGACCTGTTCGCGCCGCTGATGGCTGGGCCAATGGTGGATCCCGCCTTCCAGGGTCCGGCCGCTGGCCAAGATCACCATCTCGACTACCACGCCACGCGCGAGGTCGTGCTCGACCGGCTCTGGCCATGGCTGGGGCGCCAGGCCAAGGCCGGTTGATCCGCCGTGGAGGCGTGGGCTATGATTCCTGCGCCATCGGGTGGGGCCAATAGCGATGCGTTTTGACGTCCAGCCTTCCACGCCTTGGGTCGAGACCGATCAGGTCGAGGCCTATCTCGACGCGGTCGGGGCGAACCCGGCGCAGCGCCGCTTCATGACCGACCTGCATCGCGACGGCGTGGCGATCATCGACCTGGGTGCGGAGGGCCCGGCCCTGTGCGACCGGGTCGTCGCGGAAACCCAGACCTTCTTCACCCCTGGTGTCCGGCGGGCCCAGGACGCCTGGCGGCGATCGCCGGCGGTGAGGGTGCTGTCCAATCTGCCGGTGATCGAGTCGATGCTGGCCCTGGCCTATGGCCGCGAGCCCTTCGCGTTTCAGACCCTGAACTTCCTGGTTGGCAGCGAGCAGCACGCCCATGCCGACGCGGTGCACTTTCACAGCGAGCCACAACGCTTCATGTGCGGGGTGTGGTTCGCGCTGGAAGACGTCCACGCCGACGCCGGGCCACTGTTCTACCACCTGGGCAGCCACAAGCGGCCGGTCTTCGGCATGCGCGAGGCCGGGGTCACGGATCGCGCCCCGGCGGCGGGTGACTACGAGACCTTCTACGTACCCGCCTTCGCGCGGGAACTGGAAAGCGCGCCGACCGTGGCTTTGCTGAAAAAGGGCCAGGCCCTGGTCTGGACGGCCAATGTGGCGCATGGCGGTACGGCGATCACCCGCGAGGGCGCGACCCGCCGCTCGCTGGTCACCCACTATTATTTCGAAAACTGCCTCTACTACACGCCGATGTACTCCTCGCCGGAGGAGGGGCGGTTTCATCTGCGCCTGCCCGCCAACCTCAAGACCGGCGGTTGGGTCTGGCCCCGGCGTGACGGCAAGCGGGCGCGGCTGAAGCTCAGGACCGTCGCCAGCGCCCTGAAGGAAGCCGTCCTGCGCGCCGTCCACGTCGCCTAGAGCCCTGCCGGGGTTCCTCCGCGCGGTGGGTCCTGCTAGCTAGCGGGTCAAGGATTCCTGGAGAGCCAACCGATGGCCGACGAATACGCATTCCCCAAGGGCGAGCTAATGGCGGGCAAGAAGGGCCTGGTCATGGGCGTGGCCAACCACAACTCCATCGCCTGGGGCATCGCCTCGCAGCTCGCCGCCCAGGGCGCCGAAATGATCTTCACCTATCAGGGCGAAGCCCTGGAGCGCCGCGTGCGGCCGCTGGCCGAGAGCATCGGCGTCACTACCCTAATCCCGGCCGACGTCACCGACGACGCCTCGATGGACGCGGCCTTCGCGGCGATCGAGGAGAAGTTCGGGACGATCGACTTCGTCGTCCACTCGGTGGCCTTCGCCAACAAGGACGAGCTGAAGGGCTCGTTCGTCGACAACACCACCCGCGAGGGTTTCCTGCTGGCCCTGAACATCTCGGCCTTCAGCTTCGTCGACGTCGCCAAGCGCGCGGCCAAGATCATGCCGAACGGCGGGTCGCTGATCACCATGACCTATCTGGGCTCTGAGCGGACCATCCCGAACTACAACACCATGGGCGTGGCCAAGGCCGCCCTGGAAGCGGCGACCCGCTATATTGCCCGCGACCTGGGCCCCAAGGGCATCCGCTGCAACGCCATCTCGGCCGGCGCCATGCGCACTCTGGCCCTGGCGGGCATTGCCGGCGGCCGCGGCATGATCGCCCAGGGCCGGGCGTTCAGCGCCATGAAGGAAGACACCTCGATGGAGGGCGTCGCCGGCGCGGCCCTGTGGCTGGTGTCAGATCTGGGTCGCTCCACCACAGGCGAGGTGGTTCACGTCGATGCGGGCTTCCACATGATGGGCATGCCCGACGAGGCCGAGGCCTAGGACAACGGGCCCTCGCCGGTCGGGCGGGGGCCTTTGCTTATCGAGCATAGGCCCGCATGAAGCGCCTCGCCGCCTCGGCTGCGAGGGCCGCGAACGCCTCGGTGGTGTTTTCGGACGGCAGGCCCAGCAGGCTGCGCAGCTGGTGGTGGCTCATGACCATGCCGCCAAAGAATTCGGCCGCCTGTTCAGGGTCAGGCACGTCCATCCTGCCCAGGCGGTTTTCCGCGTCCAGGAACGCCGCCAGCTGCCGACGGGTCTGGCGGGGGCCGGCCTCGAACACCTCGCGCGCCACGTCGGGCATTTCGACGGCGCCCTGGATCACCACGCGCATGATGGCGTAGCTCTTGCTGGTCGCCACCGTCTCCAGCATCGAACGAGCGAAGGCCTCCAGGGCCTCGCGCGGATTGTCGATGGCGCCGGGATCGCGTAGCGGGGCGGTGATCACCGCCACCCGCCGGGCCATAAGGGCGCGCACCAGCTCGGCCTTCGAGCCATAGTGGTTATAGACGGTCTGTTTGGAGACCCCCGCCAGCTTGGCGATGGCCTCCATCGGCGCGCCCAGGCCACGTTGACCGATCACCTCGACGGCGGCGTCGAGAATGGCCTCGGTCTTGGCGACGTCGATCTGTCCCGCAACTCTAGGCATTGGCGACTCTCGACATGTCAGTGCGCGTCCGAGGGCGGGGGTGGGGCGTTCTTGGCCGGCTTGGCCAGCAACGACACCACTGCGGCGATGAAACAACCATAGGCTAGCAAGGTGAAACTATCACCGAAGGCCAGCACCGTGGCCTGCTGCTGAAGCATGCCGCCAATCGCCTTGCGGGTTGCCCCATCCGGGTCGGAAACGCCAAGCTGCGCCATCCGCGCGGCCAGACCTTCCATCATGCTGGCCATCCGCGGGTTGCCCTGGCTGACCAGGTCCGACAGGCCCATGTAGTAAAGGGCCGTCTGGTTGGTGATCGCCGTGGCCAGCAGGGCCAGGCCTACGGCGCCGCCGGTGTTGCGCGCCAGGTTCACCAGGCCGGAGGCGTTCTTGACCATGTTCTGGGGCAGGGTGCTCATGGTCACCTGCTGGGTGGCGATCATGGCGATCATCACACCCACGCCGCGACAGGCCTGCACCCCGGCGAACTCCCAGAAGCCCCAGTCCTTGGTCACGCCATGGGCCATGTACATGCCGAAGCCCGCCAGCATGAAGCCGATGAACATAGGGATGCGCGGGTCCATCTCGCGCACCAGCCGCCCGGCGATAGGTCCGGTGGCGAACATCGACAGGCCCGAGACCACCATGGTCGTGCCGACCTCCGACGCCGAATAATGCCGCACCCGGCCCAGGAACTGCGGCAGCAGGAAGGTGCCGCCGAACAGGCTGGCCCCCGACACCGCCGTCATGGCCACGCCGATCGTGAAATTACGATTGGCGAACGCCCGCAGCTCGACGATCGGATTGCGATAGGTCAGCGACCGCCAGACGAAGGTCACGCCAGTGATGACGGCCACCACGGTCAAGGCCAGTATGCCGCTGTCCTCGAACCAGCCGTCCTTTGAGCCTTCCTCCAGAACGAACTGCATGCTCATCAGGAAGGCGGCCATCACCGCCAGGCCAAACCAGTCGAAGCCCTTGGACAGGCTGGGATCGCCCTTGTCGAACTGGCCCCAGCGCGCCACGCCGAACAGCACGATGACGCCGATCGGCGCATTGATGAAGAACAGCCAGCGCCAGGAGAGCCACTCGGTCAGGTGACCGCCCAGGGTCGGGCCGACGGTCGGCGCCAGGGTGACGATCAGGCCCATGATCACACTGGCGGTGATCCGCTTCTCGGGCGGGAAGGCGGTGAAGGCCACGGCGAACACGGTGGGGATCATCGCCCCGCCGATGAAGCCCTGCAGGGCCCGGGTCAGGATCATCATGTCGATCGACGAGCTAAGGCCCGTCAGCACGCTCATGACCATGAAGCCGGTGCACGAGATCAGATAGACTCGCTGGGTGCCCCACAGCCGCGACAGGTACCCCGACAGCGGGATCATCACGACCTCGGGGATCAGATAGGCGGTCTGGATCCAGCTGACCTGGTCGGCGCTGGCGCCCACCCCGGCCTGGATCTGCGGCAGCGAGGCCGCGACGATCTGGATGTCGAGGATGGCCATGAACTGGCCAATGACCATCGCCCCGAAGCCAAACATCAGCTTGCCCCAATCCACCTCGGGGGCGGGTTTGGGAATGGAAGAGACGGGAAGGGCGGCGTCGGCCATGTCTGGGTTCCGAACCCGGACGCGCTAGCGCGCCACGCCCTGCTGGGCCAGGCGCGGGGCCGGTTGGCCGGCCTCGGCGAAGGACGGGCCCGAACGGTCGCGCACGTCAACCTTGACGTCGACCGACAGACCAGGCCGCAGGGCCGAGCCCAGGATGGACTTCTCGACCACGATCTTCACCGGCAGGCGCTGGGTGATCTTGGTGAAATTGCCCACGGCGTTCTCGACCGGGATCAGGGCGAACTCCTGGCCGGTGGCCGGGGCGAAGCTGTCCAACTTGCCGTGGATCACCTGCTTGCCGAAGGCGTCGGCCTTGATCTCGACCGGCTGGCCGACCCGCAGGCGCGAGACCTGGGTCTCCTTGAAGTTGGCGACGATATAGCCTTGGCCGACCGGCACGATCGACATCAGGGCCACGCCGGGCTGAACAAGCTGGCCTGGCCGCACCGACCGGGCGCCGACCACGCCGGCCACGGGCGCGCGGATCACCGCGCGGTCCAGGTCGATGCGGGCGGAGGCGACGGCGGCGCGGGCGGCGGCCGCCTGGGCCACGGTCTGGGCGCGGGCCGAACCTAGCGACTGGGCCGAGCGCCGCTCGGCCTCCAGCGCCGCCTGGGCGCTCTGAACGGCTGCCCCGGCTTGGGCGGAGCTGGCCTGGGTGGTCTGGACCTTCTGGGTCGAGACCCAGCCCTGCTTGGCCAGCACGTTGTAGCGGTCAAGGTCGGCCTTGGCGCGGCTGGCGTCGGCCTGGGCGCTGGCCACGCCGGCGGCGCGCTGGGCGATCATCGCCTGTTCCAGGGCGGCCTTGTCATCGACGCCGGTGATGGCCGCTTCCAGTCCTTCGGCATTGGCGACGGCCTGATCGAGGCGGGCTTGCAGGGTGGCGGTGTCGATACGGGCCACGACCTGGCCGGCCTCGACCCGTTGGTTGTCGGCCACCAGCACCTCGGCCACGTAGCCCGAGACCTGCGGGCTCACCTGCACGGTGTCGGCCTGGACGAAGGCGTTGTCGGTGGTCTCGTAGCGCTGCTTGTCGACGAACCACAACCCGCCGCCGATGATCAGCGCCACGGCGGCGATTCCGCCGACGACCAGGGGAATAAGCTTCTTGTTCGACGCGGCGGCCATGGTCCAAATCCCGAAACAATCGGATGATCGAGGGTGGCGATATATCGAGCCACCGCCCTCAGCAAGGGATAAATGGACGCACCCGTCCAGAAATCAACCCCACGCTGATCGATGTTCACGGATCGCCAAGAGCGGGCCTTGGCCGCGATTTCCCGTAAAGGACGAATCACGACATATTTTCTGGGCGTCCGTGCAACCGCGCGGCGGGGGAACGCGTATTTTCAGTAGCGGATGGGTCACCCGCGCTAAAGGACGAGCCGATGAACGCCGACAACCCGCTCTCGATGTTTCGCCCGGTTCTCTGGCTCGCTGCGGCCGCCTTCGCCACCGGGTTTGGCGGTTATATGATGATGGCTCAGGCTGCGAACGGTGGATAAGCCGTCGCTCGTTTGATCTATTTAGCGCCGGTCGAACCGAAACCGCCGGCCCCGCGCGCCGTCTCGTCCAGGCTGGCCACCAGGCTCCACGAGGCCTGGGTCACTGGCGCGATCACCAGCTGGGCGATGCGGTCGCCGCGACGGATGGTGAATTCTTCTTCCCCCAGATTGATCAGGATCACCTTCACCTCGCCGCGATAATCGCTGTCGATGGTGCCGGGGGTATTGAGACAGGTGACGCCCGACTTGGCGGCCAGGCCCGAGCGCGGCCGCACCTGGGCCTCGAAGCCGCCGGGAACGGCGAAGGCCAGGCCAGTCGGAGCCATGACCCGGGCGCCGGGCTTCAGCACGATCGGCGCGTCGTCCGCGACGGCCGCCCGCAGATCCATGCCGGCCGCACCGTTGGTTTCATAGGCTGGCAGGGGCAGGCCATGGGCGTGGGCCAGCTGGACAACGGGGATGCTCGGAACGATCATGAAAGGCTCTCGGCTATGCGTTGGGCTAGGTCGTGGGCCACGGCGTCCTTGGCCGCGCGGTCCCAGCGTTCGGTCTTGTCCTTGGAAATCAGCAGCACGGCGTTTTCGTCGCCGCCCATCACGCCAGGCTCGGTGACGTCATTGGCGATGATCCAGTCGCAGCCCTTGCGCGCTAGCTTGGCGCGGGCGTGCAGTTCGACATCGTTGGTCTCGGCCGCGAAGCCGATCACCAGCTTCGGGCGTCTCGGCCCGGAGGCGGACAGGGTGGCCAGGATGTCGGGGTTCTCGACAAAGGTCAGGGCCGGCGGGCCGCCCCTATCCTTCTTAAGCTTGGTCCCGAACACCTCGTCGATCCGCCAGTCGGCGACGGCGGCCACGAACACCCCGACCTCGGCGGGCAGGGCGGCCTGGCAGGCGGCCAGCATGTCACGGGCGGTCTCGACATCGACGCGATCGACGCCCATCGGCGTAGGCAGGGCGACTGGGCCGCTGACCAAGGTGACGCGCGCGCCCAGCTTGGCCAGGGCGCCGGCGATCGCGTAGCCCTGCCGACCGCTGGAGCGGTTGGTGATGCCGCGCACCGGGTCGATCGGCTCGAAGGTCGGGCCAGCGGTGACCAGGGCGTGTTTGCCGGCCAAGGGTTTCGCGGCGCGACCCGCCAGGGCGTCCATGATGGCGGCGAAGATCGCCGGTGGCTCGGCCAGCCGACCGGGGCCGTATTCGCCGCAGGCCATGGCGCCGTCGTCAGGGCCAACCAACAGCACGCCGTCGGCCCTTAGGGTCGCCAGGTTGCGCTGGGTGGCGGGGTGCAGCCACATCCGCACGTTCATGGCTGGGGCCATCAGCACCGGCTTGTCGGTCGCCAGCAGGGTGGTCGAGGCCAGGTCGCCGGCCAGGCCGTGGGCGGCCTTGGCGATCAAGTCGGCCGTCGCCGGCGCCACCACCACCAGGTCGGCCGAGCGCGATAGCTCGATATGGCCCATCTCGGCCTCGTCGGTCAGCGAGAACAGCTCGCCATAGACCTTGTCCTCGGAGAGGGCCGACAGCGACAGGGCGGTGACGAACTCCGCGCCGGCCTTGGTCAGGATCGGTCGCACGGCCACCCCGGCCTTGCGCAGCAGCCGCGTCAGCTCCAGCGCCTTGTAGGCGGCGATACCACCCCCGACGATCAGCAGAACCCGCTTGCCGTTCAATGGATCTGTCACGTCGGCCTCCAGCGCTCGTCCGCCCAGACGCGCATAGAGCGACACGGCCCGTAGCGTAAGCCCCCTTGCGCAAAATCCTTAATGAGGACTCGACAGCCGTTCTTTCTTCGTTCTTAATCGCACAGGTAGAGCAATGATACGGAGATCGATCATGGCGGTACGGTTTGCGTCCTGGTTTTCAGCCCTCGCCTTGACGGCTCTGGCGTCGGCCACCGCCGGCTGCGACGGTGGCGCGTCGGCGGTGAAGGCCCCCAAGGCAGGCGATGTCGCCTTGGCCGAACCGGCGTCGGACCGCGACGCGCCCGCCTATGAGAGTCGAACGCCGCGCACGGATCCGCGCGACGCGCCGGTGCGCAAGGTGGCGGGCAAGCCGATGTGGGCGGCCAACCGCACCCGCACGGCGGAAGAGGCCGCTCAGCGCGGTTTCGAACGCTTTGGCGCGGAATTCGCGGCGGCCGATGTCGATGACTACGTCCGCAAGACCCACGCCTTCGTCGGCCATCCGCCAGCCGGAGCGGAGACGCTGAAACGGGCCAATGGCGACACCCTGATCTACGACTCCAAGGGCAATGTCTTTGCGGTGGTCACCAAGGCGGGTGCGCCACGCACCATGTTCAAGCCGGACGACGGCGAAGCCTATTGGGCCCAGCAGAAGGCCGGCGAAAATCGGCGCTCGACGGCGTCGCGCGATCGGACCGCGAGCGACAACGGCTAGGCGGTAGGTTCACGACGAGAGCCGTGGGTTGGTCGGCCTGGAACGGCGAAGCGTCGATCCAGGACCGGGGCTGCACGCAACGCCCTTGGACGGCGGCAATTGGGTCTCTCTCCCGGCGGGAGAGGGGGGGCCGACGCTAAGCGTCGGGAGGGTGAGGGATTACGCTGCTCACGGTCCATCCTAGACCTCAGGTGGCCGGATTGGATGTCGCGAGACAGGCGAGGTCTTGGCCTTAGCCCAGCCAAATCCCCGCAGCAAACGCCAGCCCGGCTACCGCCACGCCGGCCAGGAACCACAACAGTGGCGGGCCGGAGCGAGTCTGGACCACCGCCACCGCCGGAACCCCCGGCGCCTCGACTAACCGGGCGATGGCGCGGAGGGCGCGCAGGGCCTCGTCTGCGAAGTCCCGGACCTTGGCGGCCGGCGACAGCTCGCGGGCGATCCAGCGGCGCACAACGGGATCGGCGGCGGCCCACAGGTCGTGGGTCGGATCGATACGTCGGGCCACGCCCTCGACGGTGACCATGGTCTTCTGCAGCAAAACGAGCTCCGGCCGCAGGGCCATGTCGAACAGGGCGGTCATCTCGAACAGCTGGGCCAGCAGCTTGCCCATCGACACCTGGCGGGCGTCGCGGCCGAACACTGGCTCGCCCACGGCCCGCAGGGCCTGGGCGAAGGCGTCGCGATCCTGGTGGGCCGGCACATAACCGGCGTCGAAATGAATGGCCGCCACCCGCGCATAGTCGCGATTGAGGAAGCCGTAGAGGATCTCGGCCAGATATTTGCGCTCGGCGGGTCCCAGGCGTCCCAGTATGCCGTAGTCGACCGCGACGATGGAGGCCGGGGCCGCGACGAACAGATTGCCCTCGTGCAGGTCGGCATGGAACAGGCCGTGGTCCAGGGCCTGTGCCAAGAACCCGCGGGTCACGGCCTCGGCTAGGGCCTTGCGGTCCAGGCCTTCCAGCGTCAGGGCGGCGGGATCCGATAGCGCGACGCCGGGCGCCCAGGAGAGGGTCAGGAACCGCTTGCCGACCCCGTCCCACACCACGTCGGGCGCCCGCATGTAGGGATCGGCCTTCATCGCCTCGCCTAGCTCGGCGCAGCCAGCGGCCTCGAATCGCAGGTCAACTTCGAGGTCAAGCGCGCGGATCACCACCTCGACGAATTGGCGCGGGCGCAGCCGGCGGGCGGCCGGCGCCCAACGCTCGGCGAGATCGGCGGCCAGGCGGAGGGCGGCGCTATCTTGGGCCACGCGCAGCTCGATACCGGGCCGGAGGACCTTCACGGCCACCTTCGTGCCGTCCAGCAGGGTGGCCGGATGAGCCTGGGCCAGGGAGGCGGCGGCGACCGGCCCCTCGAAGCTTGCGAACACGGTCTCCAGCGGCCGGCCTAGGCCGCGCTCGATCTCGGCGCGGGCAACCGACAACGGAAAGGGCGCCAGGCGATCCTTCAGGTGCGACAGGTCCTCGGCGAACGGACCGCCGAAGATGTCGGCGCGGGTCGACAGGAACTGGCCAACCTTGATGGCCGCCGGGCCTTCGCGCTCCAGCACCCGCGCCAGGCGCTCGCCGGGCCGGCCTTGCCGCGCCTTGCCGCCGGCGAAGATCCGCAGCGCCCGGCCCGCCCACTTCGCCGAAGACGGCAGGACGGGCTCGACCTCGCGCGGGATCAGGGCGTCGGCTCGGACCAGGGCCCAGCCCACGGCGATCAGGCGCAGGGACGCGGCGACGCGGCTCATGCGGCGAGGGTCTCGGTTGGCGAACGGCGGGCGGGCGCGGAAGCGTTCATGTCCCGGCCTGAAAGCCCGCTCCGCGCGCTCCGGTCAAGACCGCTTTCGCCGCCGATCGGCCGCGACCCGCGAAAAGCGGCGCGCGAATGCCCTTCAGAGCGAATGAAGCCGGCTCGCCCCCACCTCGGACGCTTGGCGCCCGCTTGGCGGCAGCTCCGCCCGTCACGGCAGAGCGGCTGAAACAGGGGGCGCGCCGAGCTTCCTGAAGCGCGGGCCATGGCGGCCGCTGACGAACTCGGCCTCAAGGAAAGCCGTGACGCAGGCCTTGGCCGTGTCGAGCCCCACCAGGCGGGCGCCGAGAGCGATGACGTTGGCGTCGTTATGTTCGCGGCTAAGCGTGGCGGAGACGGGTTCGTTGACCAGGCCGCAACGGCAGGCCGCATGGCGATTGACCGCAATGGCGATGCCTGCCCCCCGAGCCGCAGAGCGCGACGCCGCGCTCGGCCCGTCCGTTCGCGATATGCTCGGCAAGCTTGTAGCCATAGTCGGGGTAATCGACCCCGCGCAGCGCCATCAGAACCCAGGTCCGCCACCTAATGGCCTTCGCCCGTCAGCCACCCGGCCAGTTCGGCCTTCAATTTGAGCGCGGCATGATCCGAAGCGATGGCGATGCGCATGGAATCCGGTTCCTTGTCCCGGTTGGAGGTCGAAACGGCCAGCAAGCCCCTTGCCCGCCATCACGGGTGCCGCGACAGCTGCGAAGCCTCGAAAGTCGCGTCCGCCCCGGATGTGGCTGCGCCTCAAAGCCTTGGTGGATCGGAGCTCTGGCGTCTGGCGATGTCAAGGACGGCGCGTCGCGCCGCCGCGCGGCGGCCGCCAGAGGCGGTCCTTGACATCGCCAGACGCCAGAGCAAGCTCGCCATCAAGGTTTTAAGGCGAGGCCTCGCCGACGCGGGCGAATTGGGAAGGGCCCCAACGCCAACCAATCCAGGCAAACCTATAGCCGGGTGCGCTAGCGCCAGAGCCTGTGGAACCCCCTCGCCCCTAAACCGCCCAGCCCTGGTGCATCGCCGCGACGCCGCCGGTGAAGTTGGTGATCGTCACCCGTTTGAAGCCAGCGGTCTCCATCATCGATGCGAAGGTCTTTTGGTCGGGGAAACGGCGGATGCTTTCGACCAGATACTGATAGGCGTCGCGATCCTTGGCCAGCCACTCGCCGAACTGCGGGATCAGCTTGAAGCTATAGGCGTCATAGGCCTTCGCCAGGGCTTCGGTGACCGGCTTGGAGAATTCCAGGCAGAGGAACCGACCGCCGGGCTTTAGCACGCGCCGCGCCTCGCGCAGAGCCGCGTCGATGTCGGTGACGTTGCGGATGCCGAACGAGATCACGTAGGCGTCGGCATAGGCGTCGGGCAGGGGCAGGGCCTGCGCGTCGCCCACGGTCCAAGTGATCTCGGGCGCGCCGCCCTTCTCGATCCCCGCGCCAATCATCTCGGCATTGTAGTCGATGATGTTGATCAGGGCGTCGGGACCGCCACGGCGCTCCTGGGCCGCCCGCGTCATTTTGGCGAAGCGGCGGGCCATGTCGCCGGTGCCGCCGGCGCAGTCGATGATGACCTCGCCCGGCTGGGGATTGAGGCGCGCGGCGACCGCGTCCTTCCACAGGCGATGGACGCCGCCGCTCATCACGTCGTTCATCAGGTCGTAGTTCTTGGCGACCCGGTCGAACACCCCCCGCACCAACCCGGCCTTGGCCGAGGCCTCGACGTCCTTGAATCCGAAGGTGGCGGAAGCCTTGGTCATGCGATCGCTCGAAAGGGGCTGGGTCTTCGCGCTCTTATAGCGGCCCGCGGCCGTCCGTCACCGGTTTTGCTTGTTCCGCGCGCGGGAAGGCCGATATCTGGCGGCCCCCACCCTTCCAGAGGTTTTCCTTGCCCGAACTGCCCGAAGTCGAGACCGTGCGGCGCGGCCTGGAGCCGGTGCTGAGCGGCGCCCGCCTGGCCCGCGTGCGCGCCAACCGTCCCGACCTGCGCTTTGCCTTGCCCGACGGCTTCGTCCAGCGCCTGACGGGCGCCAGCATCCTGCGATTGGACCGCCGCGCCAAGTACCTGCTGGCCCCACTGGACCGCGGCGACACCCTGGTGATGCACCTGGGCATGACCGGACGGTTTGAAATCGCCACGCCGGCGGGCGCGACCAGGCCCGGCGACTTCGCCCACGCGGTGACGCGCGACGAGAAGCACGCCCATGTGGTGTTCGAGACCGAGGGCAAGGACGGGAAGGCGGGTGCGGCGGTCACCTATTACGACCCCCGGCGCTTTGGCTTCATGGACCTGATCGCCACCGACGTCCTCGACCGCCACCCCTGGTTCGCCGCCATGGGTCCGGAGCCGCTCGGCGAGGCCTTCTCAGCCAAGACCCTGGTCGCCGCCTTCGCGGGCCGCAAGCAGGGGCCCAAGACCCTGCTGCTCGACCAGAAGACCGTCGCCGGCCTGGGCAATATCTATGTCTGCGAGGCCTTGCATCGTGCGCGCATCTCGCCGTTCAAGCCGGCCGGCACGATCGCCGGCAAGCGGCTTGGGCCCCTGGTCGCGGCGATCAAGGCCGTGCTGGCCGAGGCTGTCGAAGCCGGCGGCTCGTCCCTGAAGGATTTCGCGGCCACCGACGGGGCGCTCGGCTACTTCCAGCACCGCTTCCGGGTCTATGACCGCGCGCGACAGCCCTGCCCCACGCCTGGCTGCGAGGGCGTGATCGCCCGCGAAGTCCAGGCCGGCCGCTCGACGTTCTTCTGCCCGGTCTGCCAGGTTTGAGCCGGGGCGCCATTGCGGCGCTTGGGCATGCTGGCCGAGGACCTCCTTCGGCCGTAGATTGGGCCGGCTAGCCGATCGGCTCTCACGCAACGGTTTGAGCTCTGCGCTGTTTAACCCACGCCTTGACGGTGGGGGCGCTTGGGATCCGTCCGACCATGAACAAGCACGCCCCGACCGTGACCGCCCGATTGGAGCAGATGTTTCACGACCAGGCGACGTGCACGCCAGACGCCCCCGCCGTCTACTTTCAGGGCCAGGTCGTCAGTTACGGTGATCTGGATGAAACGGTCGAACGCCTGGCCCGCGGCTTTTCCGCTCATGGGGTGGGTCCAGGCGTGCTCGTGGCGATCAGCCTGCAACGCACACCATGGATGGTCGCGGCGCTTCTCGCGACGCTGAAAGCCGGAGGGGCCTATTTGCCCCTAGATGCCCGAAACCCACCGGAGCGCACGCGGTTCATGCTCGACGACAGCGGATGCGCCTTGCTGCTCGTGGACAGCGCCTCCCCGCCAATGGAGGGCTTTGGCGGGGTCGTCCTGGAGCTATCGGGTGGCGCGTTGATCCAGAGGGCGTCTGGGGCGCCGATCTCGAACCTGGCCCCGTCGAGCCTGGCCTATGTGATCTATACGTCCGGCTCCACCGGAGCGCCCAAGGGCGTGATGCTGGGGCACGGGGCCGCCCACTTGGTCCGCTGGGCCGAGCGGGCCTATTCCTTCGAGCAGCGCGCGCGGGTCGCCGCGACGACCTCGCTCGCGTTCGACCCCTCGATCTTCGAGATCTTCATGCCTCTTTGCACGGGTGGTGCGATCGTCCTGAAGCAGAACGCGCTTGAACCCTTCGCGCCGGACGAGCAGCCGACGATGCTGGACACCGTGCCGTCCGTGCTGGCCGAGCTGTGCCGGATGGACGCCATTCCGCCTAGCGTTGGCGTGCTCAATGTCGGCGGCGAGGCCCTGACCAGCGCGCTCGTTCGCGAGGTCTATAGTGACCGGCCGGCGATGGTGCTGGACAACCATTATGGACCGACGGAAGCCACGACCGTGGCGACGGTCGCGCGAATTCCACGCGACCTCACCGGCGAGCCCTCGATCGGGCGACCCGTGCGCGGCGCGACAATCCTGCTGCTGGACGTCGCGGGCGAGCCCGTTCCCGAGGGCGAGACCGGCGAGATCCACATCGGCGGGCCGGGCCTGGCGCTTGGCTATCTGAACCGGCCCGATCTAACCGCCGCCCGCTTCCTCCAAGGCCCCGCCGGTCGGCTGTACCGGACGGGCGATCTCGCCTGTTGGCGCGACGGCGCGCTGCATTTCGGCGGGCGGCTGGACGAACAGGTCAAGATTCGCGGCTTTCGCGTCGAGCTGGGTGAGGTCGAGTTGGCCCTGATGCGAATTCCCGGGATCGAAAGGGCGTTGGTCGTTGTTCGGCCCGCCTCTGGGCGCTCGCAGTTGATCGGTTATGTTCAGGCTCGGCGGGCCTTAACGCCGCTGACCGTGCGAGCGGCGCTGGCGGATTGGCTGCCCGACTACATGCTGCCAGCGCGGATCATCGTGGTCGACGCATTCCCCCTGCTCGTCTCGGGCAAGATCGATCATGGCCGACTGCCGGAGCTGGACTACGCCCCTGCGGACAATGGGCCCCCGCCGTCGCGCGGGGAAAAGCCGATCATCCACGTCTTCGAAGAAGTGCTGGCCCGTCGCGGCGTCGGCCCGGAAGACTCCTTCTTCGACCTCGGCGGAGACTCGCTGGCGGGCGTGCAGGCCGCCTTGCGGCTCGAAGAGATGCTCGGCTATGAGGTGCCCGCCGCCCTGATCCATCAGTCTCCCACGCCCCGCGCCCTGGCGGGCTCGCTGGACCATGGGCGCGTGCGCACCGAGGGCCATGTCAGCCTGCTCGCGCCGGGCGGTCCCGGGCCGCCGCTGTTCTGCATGGCCGACCTGTTTGGCCATCCGTTCAACTATCTGAGTCTGGCTCGCCGCTTGAGCGCGGAACGCCCCGTCCACGGCGTCGCGCCGGGACCGCTGCAGAGGGCGTTCACCGAGGGTGGCGACCTGCCCAGCATGACCCGCAGTTTCGTGGCCGAACTGCGCGGCGCGCGGCCGCAGGGTCCGTATCTGATCGCCGGCTATTCGGCGGGGGGGATGCTGGCGCTCGATGTCGCCTGCGCCCTGGAGCGCGAGGGCGAGACGGTTCGGCTCATCCTGCTCGATTCGTCCCTCCACGGCCGGCGGCCTTCGCTGGACTTCGTCAAGCGTTGGGCCCTCGCCCAGGCGCGGGGCGTTTTCGCGGCGCGCACCCTCGGCGCTGCGGCTGAGCGCGCGGCGGCCCTGCTGAGCGCCTTGACCGGACGGAAGGCGCGCGGCGCCCCGCCCGATTGGATACCCAGATCGCAGGTCGCCTTCGCCGCGCGCATGATCCGGCTGAGCGCGGCCTACAGGGCGCAGGCGTTTTCCGGTCCCACCCTGGTCATCAGGGCTATGGAGCAAGGTCCCCTGGAGCAGTTGCACGATCACGATGGCCTGCTGGGATGGTCCGAGGTGCTCACCGGGCCGGTGGTCCAGGCACCGGTTCTAGGCGGTCACCATGATTTCCTGCGCGAACCGTGGGTGGATGAGACAGCGCGCGCGGTCAGCCGCTTCCTGTCGAGCTTCGAAATAGCCCCGCAGGGCCGCAGGCTCGCTTCTGGGACTCCTCAACGCGGCCGGCCCCTCTATAACAGCGGCGCTCAACAGGAGACCCGCCGATGGCCGCCTACCAGACCCTGATCGTCGAGACCCACCCGGAGGCCGCGCCCGGCGTCGCCCTGATCCGCCTGAACCGGCCCGACGCGCTGAACGCCCTCAACACCGCCCTACTGGCCGAGCTCGCCCAGGCGCTGGCGGCCGCCCAGGCCGACGACGCGGTGGGCTGCATCGTCATCACCGGCTCGGCCAAGGCCTTCGCGGCCGGCGCCGACATCAAGGAGATGTCGGACAAGACCTACGCCCAGATGTTCAAGGACGACTTCTTCGCGGCCGGCGCGCGGGCCCTCGAGATCACCCGCAAGCCGATCATCGCCGCCGTCGCCGGCTACGCCCTGGGCGGCGGTTGCGAGCTGGCGATGATGTGCGACTTCATCCTGGCCGCCGACACCGCCAAGTTCGGCCAGCCCGAGATCAATCTCGGCGTCGCCCCCGGCATTGGCGGCACCCAGCGCCTGACCCGGCTGGTGGGCAAGTCCAAGGCCATGGACATGATCCTGACCGGCCGGATGATGGGGGCCGAGGAGGCCGAACGCGCTGGCCTGGTGTCGCGGATCTTCCCGGCGGACACGCTGATCGACGAGACCCTGGCCGTCGCCCGCAACATCGCCGCCCAGTCGCCTCTGGCCGCCGCCATGAACAAGGAGCTGGTCAACGCCGCCTACGAGACGACCCTGAGCACCGGGATCGCGCTGGAACGACGCCTGTTCCACTCGCTGTTCGCCTTCGACGACCAGAAGGAAGGCATGGCGGCCTTCGTCGAGAAACGAAAGCCGGCCTTCAAGGGCACGTGAACGGCTGTTTAGGGTCGCCGCGAGATTCTCGGCCTTGAACGGATTGACCCCCGGCCCCCCTTCCCGTATATCCGCGCGCTCTTGATTTTTCCTGCTTCGCGGCTGCCCGCGCGGCTGTCCGTTTGAAGGTCCGAACTATGGCCAATAATCCCGGCGCCAAGAAAGCGATCCGCAAGATCGCTCGTCGCACCGAAGTGAACACCGCTCGCCGCTCGCGCGTTCGCACCTATCTTCGCAAGTTTGAAGACGCGCTGTCGGCCGGCGACGCCGCCGTCGCTAAGGCGGCTTTCATCGAAGCGCAGTCGGAACTGATGCGCGCCGTCTCCAAGGGCGTCGTGCACCCCAACACCGGCTCGCGGAAGGTTTCTCGCCTCGCCGCCCGTCTGAAGAAGCTTGATCAGGCAGCTGCCTAATCCGGCTTCTCGCCGAACGAAGTTCGGTTAGAAAAATCAAAGACTTAGAGAAGCCGATCGAGGAAACTCGGTCGGCTTTTTCTATGCAAGTTTTGCGCACTCAAGATTGTCCCCGAGACATTTCCAAGAGCGTTCATCGGGTCCTGAATTTATATTCCCTTGCCGGGCGAGGACGTCTGCCGAGTCAACAGAAATATCCGCCGACGGACTCAAGTTTTCCGTTTGACCGGCAGGGGCCGCTGGCTAGTTTAAGGATCTCAACGGCCTTCCAGTCCATGGAGATCACTGGCGGCGGCAGAACCCTTGCGTTCGCCGATCAACCCCCTGTGTCTGCGTGACTGGAACGCCCTGAGAGACGCGGTCGTGCGCCATGGGGGGCGGCGATCGGGGTAACACGACATGTACGCGAGGCGGTAAACCGATGACGATCAAAGGCGGGGTAGTGAGCCAGGAGTTTTCGGCCGCGTTCTCGACGGTGGCTTGCGAGTCCGCGGGCGTCGTCTGGAACAGGGTCTGCGTGGTGCTGAAACGCGAACTGGGCGACGCCGCCTTTGGCTCGTGGATCGCGCCCGCCGCTTTGCGTGAAAGCCACGGCGGCGACGTGGTGCTGGTCACCCCGACCGGTATCGCCCGTGACTGGATCCGTCGCAGCGCCTGGCGCCGCGTCAGCGAGCTTTGGGCCGCCAATGATGCGCCGGCCCGCCGCCTGGACTTGAAGTCGCGCCTGGAATTCGAGGCCGCCGTCGGTGTCGCCGCGAGCGGCGAGTCCAAGGTCGAGCCAATCGAGATCGCCCTGCCCGTATCCAGCGACGTGCCGGACCGGTCCCCGACCAATGGCTCCAAGCCGTCGCCAGTCCAAGGGCTGCAGGAACGCTTCACCTTCGACACCTTCGTGCCGGGGCCGGCCAACGAGTTCGCCCACGCCGTGGCGCGCCGGGTGGCCAGCTGGGCCGACGGCCACTTCAATCCGGTGCTGTTCCACGGCCCCTACGGTTTTGGCAAAACCCACCTGCTTAACGCCCTGGCCTGGGAGGCCATGCGCCAGGCCCCGACCAAGCGGGTGGTCTATCTGACCGCCGAGCGCTTCCTGTCGACCTTCGTGCGGGCGGTGATGGATCGCCAGACCGCCGCCTTCAAGGAAGAGCTGCGCGGCGCTGATCTGTTGATCATCGACGACGTGCACTTCATCGCCGGCAAACAGTCCAGCCAGGAAGAGCTGTTCCACACCCTGACCGCCCTGGTTGAAGACGGCCGCCGGGTGGTGTTCTCCTCGGACCGGGCGCCCGCCGCCATGACCGAGATGGACGCCCGCCTGCGCTCGCACCTGTCGGCGGGCCTGGTCTGCGGCCTGGAGCCGGCCGACCGCGCGCTGCGCATCGGCATCCTGGAGCGCAAGCTGCAGGCCCTGTCGCGCCAGCACGGCTTCGAGCCCACCTTGCGCGCCGAGGTGCTGCACTTCCTGGCCGACCGCTTCACCGACAGCGTCCGCGAGCTGGAAGGCGCGCTGAACACCTTGTCGGCCCGGGCCGGCGAAGGCGTTTCGCGGCTGACCCTTGATGAGGTCCAGGCGATCCTGCGGCCGCACCTGCGGGCCGGCGAGAAGCGCATCACCATCGACGACATCCAGAAGGCCACCGCCGACCACTACGGCATGAAACAGGCCGACCTGCTGAGCGAGCGCCGCAACCGCGCGATCGCCCGTCCACGCCAGGCCGCCATGTGGCTGGCCAAGCAACTAACCACCCGCTCGCTGCCCGACATCGGCCGGCGGTTCGGCGGCCGCGACCACACCACCGTCCTGCACGCCGTCCGCCGCATCGAGGCCCTGCGGGTGGATGATCCGGTGCTGAGCCAGGATTTGGAAACTCTGACCCGCAAGTTGCGGGGGTAGGATCGATCAAGGGCCGTCCCGCTGGGGCGGCCCTTTTTTCGTGGCTCACTGACTTGCCCCCACCTGGCGACTCCGTCGCCTGTCCGCCCCCGTAGGGGGCGTAGCCCCGCACATTCTGAGGTCCGCCCCCTATGGGGGCGGACAGACCGCGAAGCGGTCAGGTGGGGGCAAGAGGGTGAGCCACCGTCGCTCTTCTAAGCGTCAGATTGATCCGTCCGCCGCCGGGGATCAGGCTCGACGACCCCGGCAGGATTCGGTCCACCCCATGGAACGCCAGCCGCGCCGGGCCTGACAGCCGGCAGATGTCGCCCGACGACAGCCGCAAGCTGCGGGTCGGGTCCTTGCGCGCGGTCCCGCCGATCCGGAACACCGCGGTGTCGCCCAGCGAGACCGACAGCACCGGAAAGCGCGGATCGGCCTCGTCGCGGTCTTGGTGCAGACCCATCCGGGCATCGCCCCGATAGAGGTTGATCAGGCAGGAGTCCGGCGGCGTTTCCGGATCGCCCAAGGCAGCCCACAGGTCGAGCAAGGCCACGGGCAGGGTTGGCCAGGGCGCGCCCGTGCCCGGATGGCGGTCGGCATAGCGGTAGCCGGCCTTGTCGCTGGTCCAGCCCAGCGGTCCAAAGGCGCTCATCTTCACGCTCATCGCCTTGCCATAGGCGGTGGCGTAGTTGGCCAGGGGCGCCGCCTCGGTCGCCGCCAGGGCCAGGCGCGTCAGATCGGCCTGGGCCTTGGGGTGCAGACACCCAGGCCATAGGTCGAAACCCGGCAGAACGCTGATCGGTCTATTCATTACGCAGATTTAATGCGCCAGACGCGTTTGAACAGTGTTGGTCTGCGCCCCTCGGCGTTGGGGCCGAACAGTTTTTGCAGTTTCAAGGCCGACAATGCGCAAACTTCTTTCCACAGCGGCCGCCGCCGCGCTCGTTTTCGCCGCCGGTTCGAGCCTGGCCGCGACCCCCGCCTCCAGCAAGCCGGCGCAGATCACCGCCGCCAATGTCACCACCCAGCTGCCGCGCGGTGTCGTGCCGAGCCACTACGACCTGGCCTTCACGCCCGACGCCGACAAGCTGACCTTCACCGCCTCGGTCAAGATCAATATCGACGTGGTGACCCCGAGCAAGGCCATCACCCTGCAGGCCGCCGACCTGGCCTTCGCCAAGGTCGAGCTGGCCGGGGTGGGCGCCGCCAAGGTCACGGTCGACGCCGAGGCCCAGACCGCCACCTTCACCTTCGACAAGGTCATCGCCAAGGGCGCGCACGTCCTGGCCATCGACTATAGCGGCAAGATTTACAAGCAGGCCGCCGGCCTGTTCGCCCTGGACTACGACACCGACCAGGGCAAGAAGCGCGCCCTCTATACCCAGTTCGAGAATTCCGACGCCCGCCGGTTCATTCCCTCGTGGGATGAGCCGTTCTTCAAGGCCACCTATGACGTCCAGGTCATCGTCCCGACCGGCCAGATGGCCATCGGCAACATGCCGATCGCCAAGACCCAGGAGCTCGGCGGCGGCAAGTCCAAGGTGACCTTCGCCACCTCGCCCAAGATGTCGACCTATCTGCTGTTCTTCGGCCTGGGCGACTTCGACCGCGCCACCGCCAAGGTTGGCGGCGTCGAGATGGGCGTGATCACCAAGAAAGGCGACCTGGCGAAGGCCGACTTCGCCCTCAAGTCCTCGGGCCCGATCCTGCAGTGGTACAACGACTATTTCGGCGCGCCCTATCCGCTGCCGAAGCTGGACCACATCGCCGCCCCCGGCCAGAGCCAGTTCTTCAGCGCCATGGAAAACTGGGGCGCGATCTTCTATTTCGAATACGCCCTGTTGGAAGACCCGGCGATCTCGACCCAGGCCGACCGCCAGGAAATCTACACCACCGTGGCCCACGAGATGGCCCACCAGTGGTTCGGCGACCTGGTCACCATGCAGTGGTGGGACGATCTTTGGCTGAACGAAGGGTTCGCGTCCTGGATGGAGAGCCGGGCCACCGAGCACTTCCACCCCGAATGGAACAGCAAGCTGGCCGCCGTCGGCGGCCGTGAATACGCCATGGGCCTGGACTCTCTGGCCACCACCCACCCCGTGGTCCAGCATGTCGAGACCGTCGACCAGGCCAGCCAGGCGTTCGACGCCATCACCTATCAGAAGGGCGAGGCGGTCATCCGCATGCTTGAGGCCTATGTTGGCCCGGACGCCTGGCGCGACGGCGTGCGCCGCTATATCAAGGCCCACGCCCACGGCAACACCACCACCGACGACCTGTGGAAGGAAGTCGAGGTCGCCGCGGGCAAGCCGATCACCGCCATCGCCCACGACTTCACCCTGCAGCCGGGCGTGCCGCTGATCACCGTCGAGACCGGCGCCTGCGCTGGCGGCAAGACCCCGGTCACCCTCACCCAAGGCGAATTCAGCCGCGACAAGCCGACCAAGACCCCCATGGCCTGGCGCGTGCCGGTCTCGGCCCAGGTCGTCGGGTCCAGCACGGTGTCCAAGACCCTGGTCGAGGGCGGCAAGGGCGCGCTCAGCGTCGCGGGCTGCGGCCCTGTGGTCGTCAATGCCGGGCAGTCCGGCTATTTCCGCACCCTCTATGCGCCCAAAACCTTCGCCGGCGTCTCGGCCAGCTTCGCCAAGCTGCCGGCCATCGACCAGCTGGGGGTCATCTCCGACGCCTGGGCCCTGGGCCTGAACGGCCAGCAGACAGTGACCGACGCCCTGGACCTGGCCCTGGCCACGCCGCTCGACGCCGATCCGCAGGTGTGGGGCAAGGTCGCGGGCGTCCTGACCAGCGTCAACGGCATGTACGACAGTGCGCCGGCGGACCGGCCAGCCTTCCGCAAGCTGGCCATCGCCCGCCTGTCGCCGGCGTTCACCCAGGTAGGCTGGACGGAAAAACCGGGTGAAGCCGCTCCGGTCGCCACCCTGCGGTCAGACCTGATCAGCGCGCTCAGCGCCCTGGGCGAACCGGCGGTGATCGCCGAGGCCAAGCGCCGCTACGCCGCTGACAAGACCGACCCGACCGCCGTACCCGGCCCGCTGCGCAAGCGCATCCTGGCCACCGTGGCCCGCCACGCCGACGCGGCGGCCTGGGACACCCTGCACGCACAGGCCAAGGCCGAGAAGACCCCGCTGATCCGCGACCAGCTCTACACCCAACTGGCCTCGGCCGAGGACGACGCCCTGGCCGCCAAGGCCCTGGAACTGGCGCTGACCGACGAGCCGGGCGAGACCCTGTCGTCCAACATGATCTCGCGCGTCGCGGGTCTGCACCCCGACCTAGCCTTCGATTTCGCTGTCGCCCACAAGGACGCGGTGAACGGCAAGGTCGACGCGGCCTCGGCGACCAAGTTCATTCCGGGCCTGGCGCGCGGTTCGGCCGATCCGGCGATGATCGGCAAGGTCACCGCCTACGCGGCTGCCAACCTGCCGGCCGCCTCCCGTGGCGAGGCTGACAAGTCGGTGGCTTCGATCACCGACCGTATCAAGTCCCGCAAGGCCGCCCTGCCGCAAATCACGGCCTGGGTCGCCAAGCACGGCGGCTGAGCATCGACCTAGAACGCGCGCTCTGAGCGGGTTCAGCGAACGCGAGTTGAGGCTTTCGCGCCTCGTTCTCGCCCTATACGACGGGATGGCCGCGCTTTTTTTGGCGCGGCCTTTTCGCCTGGAGTCGCGATTCCCCTTCTTTCCATGCGGGATTGGGCTTGCAGGCTGGTACCTATCCCCCATATCCGCCTTCGAAGCGGGGTTGACGGGCTTGTCAACTTCGATTGAACGAACGCTTTCCGTTATAGACGTCGGCCTTGGCCGTCGTTTTTGAGCGGCAAGGATTTGGATCAACCGTTAGAACGCGACCAGACGGGGACGGCTCGAGAAAAACCGGGGCGCTTGCCTTAAGGCCCTTGTCACCGCCGTCCGCCATTCAGGAGCTGCAGGTCTCAACATGAGCAAGATTATCGGTATCGACCTTGGCACCACGAATTCGTGCGTGGCCATCATGGACGGCAAGACCCCGAAGGTGATCGAGAACGCCGAAGGCGCTCGCACCACCCCGTCGGTGGTCGGCTTCCTCGAAGACGGCGAGCGCCTCGTTGGCCAACCCGCCAAGCGCCAGGCCGTCACCAACCCGACCAACACCCTTTTCGCGATCAAGCGCCTGATCGGCCGTAACTTCGCCGACCCCGTCGTGGCCAAGGACAAGGCCATGGTCCCCTACGATATCGTCAAGGGCCCGACCGGCGACGCCTGGGTGAAAGCCCATGGCAAGGACTACTCGCCGCAGGAAGTCTCCGCCTTCATCCTGCAGAAGATGAAGGAAGCGGCCGAGAGCCATCTGGGCGAGCCGGTGACCAAGGCCGTGATCACCGTTCCGGCCTATTTCAACGACGCCCAGCGTCAGGCGACCAAGGACGCCGGCAAGATCGCCGGCCTGGAAGTCCTGCGCATCATCAACGAGCCCACCGCGGCGGCCCTGGCCTACGGCCTGGACATGAACGAAGGCAAGAAGATCGCCGTCTATGACCTCGGCGGCGGCACCTTCGACGTCTCGGTCCTGGAAATCGGCGACGGCGTCTTCGAGGTGAAGTCGACCAATGGCGACACCTTCCTGGGCGGCGAGGACTTCGACCTGCGGATCGTCGACTACCTGGCCGACGAGTTCAAGAAGGAGCAGGGCGTCGACCTGCGCAAGGACAAGCTGGCCCTCCAGCGCCTGCGCGAAGAGGCTGAAAAGGCCAAGAAGGAGCTGTCCTCGACGGCTCAGTACGAAGTCAACCTGCCCTTCATCTCGATGAACGCCTCGGGTCCGCTGCACCTCAATATCAAGCTGTCGCGCTCCAAGCTCGAAGCCCTGGTGGAAGACCTGATCACGCGCACCATCGGTCCGTGCGAACAGGCCCTCAAGGACGCCGGCCTGAAGAAGAGCGACATCGACGAAGTGATCCTGGTCGGCGGCATGAGCCGCATGCCCAAGGTCCAGCAGGCGGTGCAGGACTTCTTCGGCCGCGAGCCGCACAAGGGCGTCAATCCTGACGAAGTGGTCGCCCTGGGCGCCGCCGTTCAGGCCGGCGTCCTGCAAGGCGACGTCAAGGACGTGCTGCTGCTGGACGTGACGCCCCTGACTCTGGGCATCGAAACCCTGGGCGGCGTGTTCACCCCGCTGATCGAGCGCAACACCACCATCCCGACCAAGCGCTCGCAGACCTTCTCGACCGCCGACGACAATCAGTCGGCCGTGACCATCCGGGCGTTCCAAGGCGAGCGTCCGATGGCGGTGGACAACAAGTTCCTGGGTCAGTTCGACCTGCAGGGCATTCCGCCGGCCCCGCGCGGCGTGCCGCAGATCGAGGTGACCTTCGACATCGACGCCAACGGCATCGTCAATGTTCACGCCAAGGACAAGGCGACCAACAAGGAGCACTCGATCCGCATCCAGGCCAATGGCGGCCTCTCAGACGCAGACATCGAGCGCATGGTCCAGGAAGCCGAGGCCAACAAGGCTTCGGACGAGAAGAAGAAGTCGCTGGTCGAAGCCAAGAACCAGGGCGAAGCCGCTCTGCACTCGACCGAAAAGGCCTTCGCCGAACATGGCGACAAGGTCGGCCCGACCGAGAAGTCCGACATCGCGACCGGCATCGCCGAACTGAAGACGGCCCTGGAAGGCGAAGACGCCGAGGTTATCAAGGCCAAGACCCAGGCTCTGCTTCAGGCGTCGATGAAGCTGGGCGAGGCGATGTACGCCGCTCAGCAAGGCAATGGCGAAGGCGATGAAGCCGCCGCCGATGATGGCGTCGTCGACGCCGAATTCGAAGAGGTCGACGACTCCAAGCCGTCGGCGTGACCATGGGTCGCGGGCTGGACCTCCTAAGCGAAGTCCCGCCCGCGACGCCTTTCGGGAACAAGGCTCCTGCCCGCCGCTTGTGGCTGGGCAGGAGCGCTCCCACCTCCCTATTCAACATGGCCTCCTTATTTCACATGGCTGGTGATCGACCCTGATGCGCGACTATTACGAAGTCCTGGGTGTGGCCCGCGGCTGCGATGACGCCGCCCTGAAGGTCGCCTTCCGCAAGATGGCGATGGAGCACCATCCCGACCGCAACGGCGGTTGCGAGGATGCCTCCTCGCGCTTCAAGGAAATCAACGAAGCCTATTCGATCCTGTCGGACGCCCAGAAGCGGGCCGCCTATGACCGCTTCGGCCATGCCGGGGTCAATGGCCAGCAGGGCGGCGGCGGTTTCGGCGGCGGCGACGCCAATGACATCTTCAACGACGTCTTTGGCGACGTGTTCGGCGAGATGTTCGGCGGCGGTCGCCGCCAGGCCAGTAACGGCCCCCAACGCGGCCAGGACCTGCGCTACGACTTGGAGATCTCCCTGGAGCAGGCCTATGCCGGCGCCGAGGTCGAGATCAAGGTTCCCGCCGCCATCACCTGCGAGGTCTGCGACGGCTCGGGCGCCAAGCCCGGCACCAGCCCGACGGTCTGTGGCACCTGCGGCGGCGCCGGCCGCGTGCGGGCCACTCAAGGTTTCTTCGCGGTCGAACGCGCCTGCCCCCGCTGCGGCGGTTCGGGCCGGCTGGTGCTCGATCCTTGCGTCAACTGCCACGGCCACGGACAGGTGCGCCGCGAGCGCATCCTGTCGGTCCGCGTCCCGGCCGGCGTCGATGACGGCGCCCGGATCCGCCTGGCCGGCGAAGGCGACGCCGGCGCCCGCAGCGGTCCGCGCGGCGACCTCTACCTCTTCCTGTCGGTGATCCCGCACGAACTGTTCGAGCGCGATGGCCTGGACCTGTTGTGCACCGTGCCCGTGCCGATGACCGTGGCCGCCCTCGGCGGTGACATCGAGGCCCCCTGCCTGCTGGGCGGCGAGACCTGCGACGGCAATTGCCGCATCACCGTCAAGGTCCCCGAAGGCGCCCAGACCGGCAAGACCGTCCGCCTCAAGGGCAAGGGCATGCCGTCCTTGCGCAGCCGCCAGCGCGGCGACCTGGTGGTTGAACTGTTCGTCGAAACCCCAACCCACCTGTCGGCTCGGCAGAAGGAACTGCTCGTCGAGTTGGCCACCCTCAGCAGCGAAAAACAGAACCCCAAGTCCGCTAACTTCGTCGGCAAGGCCAAGCGGTTCTGGGAAGAAGTGACGGGGAGCTAGGGCGCGTTTTTCGACTTGGGCTTCAGCCCGTTGATTAAACGTAACATCTCCTCGACATGTTCGGCCTCGGCGATGCGGGCTTCGGCGACTTGCCGCCCGGCGTCGAAGGTTTCAAACCGTTCGTGGGCGAGCCGTTTGGCTTTCTCCGCCGCGATTCGGCCGGCGTTGAGCAGGACGTCACGGTCGTTGAAGGTCAGGAATGCGTCGAGGCGAGCGGCCCATTCCGCCATGGTCATCGGCTTTCGGCGTGTGGCCTGATCCTCGGCGAAGTCCAGGAACATCGTCACGACGCGGTTTAGGTCGCTCACCTCATCGGCGACCAGGTAGTTCTTGGCGGTGTCGACGTCGCCCTTACGGACCCGCCCGCCTTTCCAGCTCTGCAGTCCCATGTTCGGCGCCGCCGGGTCCGCCCTGACAACGATCAGCTCGCTGGCGGTCTTGCCGGTGACGGCGTGCAGCATCTTGTTCTGGACGGTCGCGAAGAATAGCTGGGCGGTCTGGGATCGGCCATCATAGTCAGTGGCGGTGGCGTAGACGTCCCGAACCTTCTGATAGAACCGCTTCTCCGACGCCCGGATATCGCGGATCTTTTCCAAAAGCTCGTCGAAATAATCGAACGGACCCGGGTCACGCAGTCGTTGCTCATCGAGCACGAACCCCTTCACGAGGTACTCGCGCAGCCTGATCGTCGCCCACTGGCGGAATTGGACACCCCGTGGCGAACGCACGCGATATCCAACAGCAAGAATGGCTTCAAGACTGTACCAGAGCGTCCCGTAGGCCTTGCCATCAGCGGCAGTTGTCAAGGATTCCTTGACAACTGAAGTCTCCATCAGTTCGCCCTCCGAAAACAGGTTGCGCACGTGCAGCGAGACGTTCTGTTTTGTCGTCGCGAACAGGTCCGCGATTTGAGCCTGCGTGAGCCACACCGTTCCGTCGGCCGCCCGTAGTTGCACGCGCGCCAAGCCGTCTTCCGTGTTGTAGAGAACGATCTCGCCGTCGCTCATGCCGCCCCTCGAATCCGGCGCGTAAAAGCGTCGGTACAAATCATGAACACGATACATCGCACTTCTGCGATTCAGCGGCAAACGTTAAGTCTTTGAGGATGAACGCCCCCGCCTCCACCACAATCCAGACCTATGACGCCACCGGCGCGACGCCGGTGATGCAGCAGTTCTTCGAGATGAAGGCGCGGCAGCCGGACGCCCTGATCTTCTTCCGGATGGGCGATTTCTACGAGATGTTCTTCGACGACGCCTACGCCGCCGCCGCGGCCCTCGGCATCTCTCAGACCTTTCGTGGAACGCACAATGGCCAGCCGATCCCGATGGCCGGGGTGCCGCAGCACGCGGCCGAGGCCTATCTGTCCAAGCTGATCCGCCTAGGCTTCAAGGTCGCCGTCTGCGAGCAGATGGAAGACCCGGCCGAGGCCAGGAAGCGTGGCTCCAAGTCGGTGGTTCGCCGCGACATCGTCCGGGTGGTGACGCCCGGCACCCTGACCGAGGACGGCCTGCTGGACGCGCGCGGCGCCAACCGCCTGGCCGCCGTGGCCATCCGGGCCGGTCAGGCGGCCGTAGCGGCCGTGGAGCTGTCGACCGGCGAGGTCGAGTGTTTCCTGGTGGCCCGCGACGCCGTGGGGACGATCCTCGCAGCCCTGGCCCCGTCCGAGACCCTGGTCGCCGACCGCCTGCTGGCCGACGACGACCTGGCCCAGACCCTGAAGATTTGCGGCGGCCTGGTTCAGCCGATGCCGTCAGCCCTGTCGGAGCCCCAGGCCTCGGAGACGCGGGTCAAGCGGCTGTATGGCGTCGACACCCTCGACGGGTTCGGCGGACTCTCGTCTGCCGAGATCGGCGCCCTGGGCTTGATCGCGGCCCATCTGGAAATGACCCAGGCTGGCAAGCTGCCCGCCCTGCGCGCGCCGCGCCGCGCCGCCGAGGCCGACGTGATGTCGATCGATCCGGCCACCCGCGCCAGCCTGGAGATCGACCGCACCCAGGGCGGCGACCGCAATGGCTCGCTGCTGGCGGTCATCGACCGCACCGTCACCGCCGCCGGCGCCCGCCTGCTGACCGCCCGCCTGGCCAGGCCGCTGCTTGACCCCCGCGCCATCGACGCACGCCTCGACGCCGTCGAATGGTTCATCGACCACCGACCCCTGCGCGAGCGTCTGCGCGAGGTGCTGAAAGGCGCCGGCGACATGGCCCGCGCCCTGTCGCGGCTGGCGCTGGGCCGGGGCGGCCCGCGCGACCTGGGTTGCCTCAAGGACGGCCTCAAGACCGGTGAGAAGCTGGCCGGCATGGTCGGCGGCTCGGGCGATCCGCTGTCGCCCCCGCCGGCCGAGCTGGAGCTGGCGCTGAAGGCCCTGACCCCAGCGCTGCACGACGGCCTGTCGCGCCTGCTCGATCAGCTGGAGATTGGCCTGGGCGCCGACCTGCCCGCCCTGGCCCGCGACGGGGGCTATGTGGCGTCCGGCGTCCGCCCCGAACTCGACCAGGCGCGAGGCCTGCGCGACGACAGCCGCCGTGTGGTCGCCGCCCTGGAGACCCGCCTCTGTCAGGACAGCGGCGTGCCGCTGAAGATCCGTCACAACGGCGTGCTGGGCTATTTCGTGGAGGCCACGGCCGGCAAGGCCGACCCGCTATTCCAACCGCCATTGAACGCTACCTTCATCCACCGTCAGACCCTGGCCAACCAGGTGCGGTTCACCACCGTCGAGCTGGCCGACCTTGACGCCCGCATCGCCCAGGCTGCCGAGCGCGCCCTGGCCATGGAGGTGGCGGCCTTCGAGGACTGGCGCGCCGAGGCCTGCCGCCTGGCCGAGCCGATCCTGCTGGCCGCCGAGGCCCTGGCGAAGCTGGACGTCGCCGCCGCGCTGGCCGAGTGGGCCGAGGACAGCGGCGCGGTGCGCCCCATGGTCGACAAGTCCCTGGTCTTCGAGGCCAAGGCCGCCCGCCACCCGGTGGTGGAGGCCGCCGTCAAGCGGGCCGGCGATCCCTATACGCCTAACGACTGCTGCCTGGACGCGGCGGGCGAGGCCGGGGCGCGGCTGTCGATCGTCACCGGTCCCAACATGGCCGGCAAATCGACCTTCCTGCGCCAGAACGCCCTGCTGGCGATCCTGGCCCAATCCGGCTGTTACGTGCCGGCCAAAAGCCTGCGCCTGGGCGTGGTCGATCGGCTGTTCAGCCGGGTCGGGGCTGGCGATGATTTGGCCCGCGGCCGTTCCACTTTCATGATGGAAATGGTCGAGACTGCGGCCATCCTGACCCAGGCCAGCCCACGCAGCCTGGTGATCCTCGACGAGATCGGTCGGGGCACGGCCACCTATGACGGCCTGGCCATCGCCTGGGCCTGCGCCGAGGCCCTGCACGACACCAACCGCTGTCGCGCCCTGTTCGCCACCCACTATCACGAACTGGCCACGCTGGAGACGCGTCTGGCCCATGTCTCCAACCTGTCGCTGCGGGCCAAGGAGTGGAACGGCGATCTCGTCTTCCTGCACGAGGCCGCAGCCGGTCCCGCTGACCGCTCCTATGGCGTCCAGGTGGCCAAGCTGGCAGGCGTGCCGCCGGCGGTGGTGGCACGGGCCAAGGAGGTGCTCGACCGCCTGGAAAGCAAGACCGAATCACCGGCCAGGCTGGACGACCTGCCGCTGTTCGCCGCCTTCGCCCCGGCTTCGGCGCCTGCGCAAGTGGCGCCCAGCCGCACCGATGCGGCGTTGCAGGACCTGGATGTCGATGGCATGAGCCCGCGCGAGGCGCTGGACGCGCTTTATCGTCTTAAGGCTCTGCTCAAGCCCTGACATCCTATAGTGAGAGCAGGCTGATCGCCGGTACCGGCTGTCTCTTCGCGATCACGCGCCTGGACACCATATAGCCCTCATGCCCCGCCGCCTTCGCCCCACGCCCCTGGAACATGTCGTCGACGGCCACGCCCTGCGCGCCCGGCTGTCGGCCGCCGCCCTCGACCTGATCGGCGACGAGGCCGCCCAGCGTACCCGCGCCATCGAGATCCTGAAACAGGCGCTGTTTCGCGGCCGGATGATCGCCAAGGAGCGGCTGGAGAACGGGGCCGGTGGCCTTGAAACGGCGCGCCTGCTCAGCGGCGTCACCGACGAGGTAATCACCGCGCTCTACGACTTCACCACCGTCCACGTGTTCCGGGCCCGCAACCCGACCGAGGGCGAGCGCCTGTGCCTGCTGGCCGTGGGCGGCTATGGCCGGCGCACCCTGGCGCCGTTCTCGGACATCGATCTGCTGTTCCTGCGGCCCTACAAGGTGACGCCGCACGTCGAGAGCGTCATCGAATATATGCTCTACGCGCTGTGGGACCTGGGCTTCAAGGTCGGCCATGCCTCGCGGACGGTGGAGGAGTGCGTGCGACTGTCGCGCGAGGACTTCACCATCCGCACCACCATACTGGAAGCGCGCCGCCTGACCGGCGACGAGCGCCTGGGCGATGACCTCAAGCGGCGCTTCCGCGACGACGTCATGAAGGGCACCGGCGCCCAGTTTGTGGCCGCCAAGCTCAAGGAGCGCGACGACCGCCAGGCCCGGGCCGGGGCCAGCCGCTACATGGTCGAGCCCAACGTCAAGGAGGGCAAGGGCGGCCTGCGCGACCTGCACACCCTGATGTGGATCGCCGAATACCTGCATCCGGTGGATCGTCCGGAAGATGTCTTCAAGCTGGAGGTGTTCGACCGCCGCGAGGCCAAGGGCTTCATCCGCGCCTTCGATTTCCTGCATGCGGTCCGCGCCCACCTGCACTTCACCACGGGTCGCCCCGAGGAACGCCTGACCTTCGATCTGCAGCCCGAGATCGCCCGCCGGATGGGCTATGGCGACCGAGGCGACGCGCCCGCTGTCGAGCGCTTCATGCGCCGCTATTTCCTGGTGGCCAAGGAGGTCGGGGCCCTGACCCGCGCCTTCTCGGCCAAGCTGGAGGCCGAGCACTTCAAGCACGAGCCCAAGGGCATTTCCCGCTTCCTGCCCGGCGGCGGCCGGCCCAAGCGCAAGGCGCTGGACGTGCCGGGCTTCTACGAGGACGGCGGCCGGCTCAACATCGCCGGCCCCGAGGTGTTCGAGAACGACCCGGTCAATCTGATCCGGCTGTTCAAGACCGCCGACGAACGCGACCTCGATTTGCATCCCGACGCCTTCACGGCGGTCACGCGCAATCTCAACCTGATCACCTCGAAGGTCCGGCGCGATTCCCACGCGACCAAGGCCTTCCTCGACCTGCTAGCGCGGGGCAAGCGGTCCTACCGCACCCTGACCCTGATGAACGACGCTGGCGTATTAGGCCGCTTCATCCCGGAATTTGGCCGTATCGTCGCCCAGATGCAGTTCAACATGTACCACTCCTACACGGTGGACGAGCACACCCTGCGGGCCGTCGGCCTGATCGGCGACATGGTCGCGGGGCGCCTGGTCGACGACCATCCGCTGGCCGTGTCGATCCTGCCGCTGATCGAGGATCGCGAGGCCCTGTTCCTGGCCATGCTGCTGCACGACACCGGCAAGGGCGGCGTAGGCGGCCAGGAAAAGGCCGGGGCCCGCAGCGCCCGCTCGGCGTGCGAGCGGCTGGGCGTCGACCGGCTGAAGGTCGAGCTGGTGGCGTGGCTGGTCGAGAACCACCTGGTGATGAGCGACTTCGCCCAGAAGCGCGACGTGGCCGATCCCAGCACCGTCGCCGCCTTCGCTCGCATCGTCGAGAATCCCGAGCGCCTGCGTCTGCTCCTCGTCATCACCGTCGCCGACATCCGCGCCGTGGGGCCGGGCGTCTGGAACGGCTGGAAGGGCCAGCTGCTGCGCGAGCTCTACAACGCCACCGAGGCCGTCTTCCGGGGCGGACGCGGCAGCGACGCCGCCGCCAGCGTCAAGCGCCACCAGGAAGCCGCCGCCGAGGCGGCCCGCGAAGCGTTGGTTGAGGCCGACCCGGCGTCCAAGGGCTGGGCCCAGGCCATGGAGGCCGCCTATTTCGGGGCCTTCTCGACCCAGGACCTGCTGGACCACGCCGCCCTGGCCCGCCGCGCCGCCATCCAGGGCGGGGCCGCCGCCGAGGGCCGGGTGCCGGTCGGCGCCAACGCCGCCGAGATCGTCATCGCCGCCCAGGACCGGCGCGGCCTGTTCGCCGACCTCGCTTTGGCCATCTCCGCCTTGGGGGGGAATGTGGTCGGGGCGCGGGTCTTCACCTCCCGCCAGGGCCAGGCGCTGGACGTCTTCCATGTGCAGGACGTCACCGGGGCGCCCCTGGGCTGCGAGAACCCCCGGGTCCTGCGCCGCCTGGCCGACGCCCTGGAGGCCGCAGGTCGCGGCGAGCCCCTGGTCATGGAGGCGAGGCGAGGCGGCGAGCAGTCGCGCACGGCGGCCTTTTCGATCGCCCCCACCGTGGTGGTCGACAACGAGGCCTCCAACGAGGCCACCGTCGTCGAAGCCTCGGGCCGCGACCGCCCCGGCCTGCTCCACGCCCTGGCCCACACCCTGGCCGAGAATGGCCTGTCCATCCAGTCGGCCCATATCGACGGCTATGGCGAGCGAGCGGTCGACGCCTTCTATGTCCAGACCGCCGAGGGCGGGAAGGTGGTCGACGCCAAGAAGGTCACGGTGCTGAAGGCCGATCTGCTGGCGGCGCTGGAGCAGAACGAGGCGGGCGCGCTGAGCGCGCGGCCAGGGCTGAAGCGGGCGCGGGCGAGCGTGGCGCGGTAGGGGGGTGGAAGGATCTACGGATCCACGACCCTGGCTTGATAGGTAACAGGCCAGTGTTCGTGTTTTAGGCCTCTTTTCAGGGTTTGGCCGAGGCTGGAACGCCGGGCGTATCGAAAACGCGAACCCTCCAACACCCATTCGCTACGTTCGCCAGAATCTCGCTGCGGCGTGTCATAAACGGTGGACGTCATTACGCGAGTAGTCGGATCAAAGGCGACGTTCGTTCGACTATCCGCACCCAGGGATCCTTCGATCTCAAGTTCTGAGGTGGGGATCTGATCGTCGTCGACCAGCTCGGCCGGTTTCTTTCCGCGCTCGTCTGTCAGGTAAAGGCGTGACAGCTTGTTGTAGTCGCTGGCACCGCATGTTCTGATCCAAAGCAGCCGGTCCTTGGCGAGGCGCGAGACGCTGACCGCTGGTTCTTCTTTTTCGTAGCGGTCACAGGGTTTCACAAACGGTGGCGGTCGCTTCGGTAGTCCGGCTTGGCTGATCCGCGGGGCTTTGTGGATAAACGATGATTGCGCTTCCGTGGAGATTGGTGTCGCCGCTAGCAGGATGCCGAAGCAGATCGTGGTCCATCTCCCACTTGCGTTCATAGCAGGTCGCCCTTTCATTTGGCGCAAGTCCGCATCCGCCCCGGATGAGGCCGCGCCTTAAAGCCTTGGTGGATCGGAGCTCTGGCGTCTGGCCGTGTCAAGGACGACGCGGAGCGTCGCCGCGACGCGGCCGCCAGAGGCGGTCCTTGACACGGCCAGACGCCAGAGCAGGCTCGCCATCAAGGTTTCAAGGCGCGGCCTCGCCGTTGGCGGGGTCGAGGGGAGGGGGTGTCGATCGCAAGATCCTCTCTCCTCCCCCGCGATGCGGGGGAGGAGAGCGTTTAGGGGGATCCAGCCGCCTCGATCCCCGTCAATCACCGAAAGAACTCCAACGATCTCAACGCCTTGCAAGAAAATCAGCGTCACATCCGCTGCGGCGGTCAGACCGCCCGCATACTGAACAGGTCCCCATCGCGGGGGAGGGCTCTTGGTACCGGCCCAAGCAGGCGATGGGGATGGAACCGAGCGGGGCCGCGCAGGGCCGCGTGCGAGGCAGGTTGAGGGTCTGTTCGTGGATAGATCCGGGACCTTCCGAAACCTCGCCGGGACTTGCGCGGGTTTACGGGGCTGGGATGTCAAACCGGCCTGTTCGAGGATCAGTCGGAGTCGCCGACGGCCCCTTCCGGGCGACTTTGATCCTGCCCGCCTGAGGGGAAACGTCGATCGGGATGAAACAGGCCCTCAATCGCCGTCCCTTGAGAAGAACGGTTTCGCGGAGCGGTCAGGTCTAGCCGAAACGCACATACAAAACCCACGGTCATCCGGGCTCAGCCCGGACCGCTCCGCGCCTCCCCACCCACTCACAGCCGATAGGCGTGGGATCACACCCACTTGCCCCCACCTGGCGGCTTCGCCGCCTGTCCGCCCCCATGGGGGGCGGAGCCTTCGCGTGGCGCTCGCCAGGAAGCTCTTCCCCCTCTGGGGGAAGACGACCGCGAAGCGGTCCGTAGGGGGCAAGGGGTTGCCGCACTGAAAATCCTTTGGAAATCCTTCCCCGACCGCCCCCGAACCGCGCCAACCTCTCGCCCGCCCCAAGCCCTAGCTTGACGCCCCCTCATCCAGCCCGCAGAAGCCCTTCGTGACCGACACCGCGCCCCCCGAACAAACCCCGACCGAAGCTGTCGCCGCCAAGAAGCCCGGCGGCCTGCTGCGCTCGTCGATGATCTATTCGGGCCTGACCCTGGTCAGCCGGTTCATGGGTTTCGCCCGCGACCTGGCGGTCTCGTATCGCATGGGCGCCAGCGCCACCCCGGCCGCCGACGCCTATCAGACCGCCCTGGCCTTCCCGAATCTGTTCCGCCGGTTCTTCGCCGAGGGCGCCTTCGCCGCCGCCTTTGTGCCCGCCTACACCAAGTCCCTGCAGGCCGACGGCGAGGAGGTTGCCGACATCCTGGCCGCCGACGCCATGGCCACCCTGGCGGCGGCAACCATCATCATCACCGTGATCTGCCAGCTGGCCATGCCCTGGCTGATGATGCTGATCAGCCCCGGCTTCGCCGCCGAGCCCGAGAAGTACAAGCTGGCGGTGCTGCTGACCCAGATCACCATGCCCTATCTGCCGTGCATGGCCATCGTCGCCCACCTGTCGGGCGTGCTGAACGCCCGCGACCGCTTCGTGCTGTCGGCGGGGGCGCCGGTGCTGCTGAACATCGCCACCCTGATCTTCATCCTGCCCCAGACCACCGCCGTCGATGCGGCCAAGTGGGGTTCGGTGGGGGTAATCGTCGCCGGCGTCGCCCAGGCGGCCCTGCTGACCTGGGGGGTCAACAAGTCCGGCGCCAAGGTCCATTGGCGCCTGCCGCGCCTGACGCCGGAGGTGAAGGCCCTGATCGGCAAGGCCATTCCCGGGGCCCTGGCGGCCAGCGCCACCCAGGTCAACATCTTCATCTCCGGCGCCCTGGCCAGCCATGTGCCGGGCGGCCGCTCGTGGCTGGCCACCGCCGATCGCCTGTACCAGCTGCCGCTGGGCCTGGTGGGCGTGGCGATCGGGGTGGCCCTGCTGCCGCGCCTGTCACGCGCCGTGCTGTCGAAGGACACCGCCGACGCCCAGGGCGCCATGGACCAGGCCATCACCCTGGCCATGGCCCTGACCCTTCCCGCCGCCGCCGCCCTGACTGCCATGCCCGGCTTCCTGTCGGACGCCCTCTATACCCGCGGCCAGTTCACGGCGTTCGACGCCAGCCAGACGGCCTCAGCCCTGTTCTTCTACGGCCTGGGCACCCCGGCCTTCGTGCTTCAGCAGCTCTATTCGCGGGCCTTCTTCGCGCGCGGCGACACCAAGAGCCCGATGCGGTTCGCGCTGATCTCGGTGGCCGTCAATGTGGGCGTCGGCATCGCCCTGTTCCACCTGGTGGGGGTGAAGGGCATAGCGGCGGCCACCGCCATCGCCTCGTGGCTGAACGTGGCGCAGATGGCCTTCGGCCTATCGCGCAAGGACCATTATAACCCCTCTCTGCAGACTTGGTCGCGGGTGGCGCGGATCCTGGCGGCCAGCCTCGTGATGGGGCTGGTCCTGGCGGCGGCCTCACATTGGCGGCCGCTGGTTGAGGTGCCGCTGGTGGCCCTGGGCCTGAAGGGCCATGTGATTGGGGCCAAGGAGGTCGCCTTGCTGCTGACCGTGCTGGTCGGCGCGGCGCTCTATCCGCCGCTGGTCTTCCTGTTCGGCGGGGTGACCCCGGCGGAGCTGAAGGGCGTGCTGAAGCGGGGCAAGGCCTAGAGGCTGTCTGTCCCCAAGTCTGGGCGCGGCGCTTGCCGACGGGGACACGCCGCAAGGGCATGTCCCCGGCTCGGGGCTTGCGGGTCTTGCCCTTGAACCCCCGGCCCGCTAACCAGCTTCCATGGCTTCGATCGGATCTTCCGCGCCGCGATGGCGCCGCTTCATCTGACCCCGATCGCCGTGCGGCGCGCACGGCCAGCGCATTTGCGCGTCCGCCCTATCCGTTACCCGTTCCAAGGCTGCAGCCATGACCGACCACACCCCCGTTCCCTACACGGGCGCCGCCCGCGTGCTCTCCGGCGTCCAGCCGTCGGGCGCCCTGCACCTGGGCAATTATCTCGGCGCCCTGGTGAAGTTCGCCAAGCTGCAGCACGAGATGGACACCTTCATCTTTGTGGCCGACCTGCACGCCATCACCGTCTGGCAGGCGCCCGAAGCCTTGGCCCAGCAGACCCGCGAGATCGCCGCCGCCTATCTGGCCGCCGGCCTCGATCCCATGAAGGCGACGATCTTTCCGCAGTCGGCGGTGCGCGAACATGCCGAGCTGGCCTGGATCTTCCAGTGCGTGGCCCGTCTCGGCTGGCTGGACCGCATGACCCAGTTCAAGGAGAAGAGCGGCAAGCACAAGGAGCGCTCCAGCGTCGGCCTCTACACCTATCCGGTGCTGCAGGCCGCCGACATTCTGGTCTACAAGGCTACCCACGTGCCGGTCGGCGAGGACCAGAAGCAGCACCTGGAACTGACCCGCGACATCGCCGCCAAGTTCAACCACGATTTCGGTGTGCAGGGCTTCTTCCCGCAGCCCGAGCCGCTGATCCAGGGGCCCGGCGCGCGGGTCATGAGTTTGCGCGACGGCTCGGCCAAGATGAGCAAGTCCGACCCGTCGGACTATTCGCGCATCAACCTGACCGACGACGCCGACACCATCGCCGGCAAGGTTCGCAAGGCCCGCACCGATCCCGAGCCGCTGCCCGAAACCCTCGAAGAGCTGGCGACCCGCCCCGAGGCCGACAACCTGGTCGGCATTTTCGCGGCCTTGTCGGGGACGACCAAGGCGCAGGTGTTGGCCGACTATGCCGGCAAGGGCTTCGGAACCTTCAAGCCAGCTCTGGCCGACCTGGCGGTCGAGAAACTGGCCCCGGTCGGCGAGACCATGCGCCGCTTCCTGGCCGACCCGACGGAGATCGACCGGATCCTGAAGGCCGGAGCCGAACGGGCGAGCGAGGTCGCCGCGCCGACGGTGGCTGAGGTCAAGAAGCTGGTCGGGTTCTGGGGGGCTTAGGCGCCCTGCGTCCTTCGAGGCTCGGCTTCGCCTCGCACCTCAGGATGAGGAATTCAGAGCAACTAAGCTCCTCATCCTGAGGCGCCCACGGAGTGGGCCTCGAAGGACGCACCGCATTTACAGCCGGCTCGGGATCCGCACCGGCAGGGTCTCATACCCCTTCACGAAGCTGGAATAGACCCGCTTCGGCTCGCCCATCACCTCGATTTTCGGGAACCTGGCGAGGATTTCCTCCCAGATGATCTTCAGCTGCAGTTCGGCCAGGCGATTGCCGACGCAGCGGTGGATGCCGAAGCCGAACGACAGGTGGCGGCGGGCCTGGGGGCGGTCGATCAGGAAGGCGTTCGGATTGTCGATCGCGGTCTCGTCGCGATTGCCCGAGACGTACCACATGACGACCTTGTCGCCCTTCTTGATGGTCTTGCCCGACAGTTCGAAGTCCTCCAGCGCGGTGCGGCGCATATAGGCCAGGGGCGTCTGCCAGCGGATGATCTCGGAAACCATGTTGGGGATCAGGCTGGGGTCGGCGCGCAGTTTGGCCTCTTCCGCCGGGTTCTGGCTGAGGGCCAGCAGGCCGCCGGTGATCGAGTTGCGGGTCGTGTCATTGCCGCCGACGATCAGCAGGATGATGTTACCCAGATATTCCAGCGGCGGCATGTTCCGCGTCGCCTCGCCATGGGCCAGCATCGAGATCAGGTCGGAGCCCGGCTCGGTGGCATTGACCCGCTCGTTCCAGAGATTGGTGAAATAGGCCAGGCACTCCATCAGCTCCTCCCGGCGCTGCTCCTCGGTGTCGACGATTCCGGCGCCGGGCACCGCGGTCGAGACGTCGGACCAGCGGGTCAGCTTGCGGCGTTCCTCCCAGGGGAAGTCGAACAGGGTGGCCAGCATCTGGGTGGTCAGCTCGATCGACACCTTGTCGACCCAGTCGAAGGTCTCGCCGATCGGCAGGCCGTCGAGAATCTCGCCCACTCTTTCACGAATAGTGCCCTCCAGGGCCGCCAGGTTCGCCGGCGAGACGATCGGGCTGACGGTCTTGCGCTGGATATCGTGCTTGGGCGGGTCCATGGCGATGAACATCGGCAGGACGAAGTCCTCGTCGAAGTTGCGGATCGTGATGCCGCCCAGGCTGCTGTCGGACGAGAACACCTGGTGGGTGGTGTCGACCGTCATGATGTCGGCATAGCGGGTGATCGACCAATAGGGCCCGTGCTCGCTGTTGGCGCAGTAATGGACGGGATCCTCGGCCCGCAGCCGCTCGAACCAGGGCCAGTGGGCGTCGGCCTGGAACAGGGCCGGATCGGCGACGTCAAACTGGTCGAGCGGCGTGGCATAGGCCTTGGCCCGCGCATCACCGGATAGATCGATTGCCCCGTCGCTCATGGCGCGCTCCTTAAAACACTTGTTTTGATCATGGAGCCACAACGCCGATCGTTTGTCACGATGACGTAAGCGGCAGCCAATCTTCCTGAATAGGGGGCTCTTGTCGCGAGGCTCTTGCGGGTCCATTTCTCCGTCATGTTCATCCAGACCGAAACCACCCCCAATCCCGAGGTCCTGAAGTTCCTGCCCGGCCGCGACGTGCTGGGTGAGGGCGCGCGGGAGTTCAAGACGGAGGAGGAGGGCGACGCCTCACCCCTGGCCGAGGCTCTTTTCCGGCTGGGCGACGTCAACCGGGTGTTCTTCGGTCCCGATTTCCTGACCGTGACCAAGGCGGAGCACGCCGAGTGGCCGCATCTGAAGGCGCCGATCCTGGCGGCCATCATGGACCACTTCACCAGCGGCCGGCCGTTGTTGCTTGATGCGGCCGAGAGCGGTCACGACAATGACGGCGTCTATGACGAGGAAACGACCCAGATCGTCGCCGAGATCAAGGAGCTGCTCGACACCCGCATCCGCCCGGCCGTGGCCCAGGACGGCGGCGACATCGTCTTCAACCGGTTCGAGCCGGCCACCGGCGTGGTGTGGCTGCACATGCGCGGAGCCTGCTCGGGCTGCCCGTCCTCGTCGGCCACGCTGAAGTCCGGGGTCGAGAACATGCTCAAGCACTATGTGCCGGAAGTGACCCGGGTCGAGCAGACGCTCTAGCGACCCAGAAAAACTTCGCGGCTTCGCGCTTGCGAGCGCGCGCGCGAGTGCATACTGTAACTACAGAAGTTGCTGATAGCGCACTTGAGGACTGTCCCATGGCCAAGCTCGACACCGCCGCCCTTTCCCAGCTGTTCACCGAGGCGCGGACGCGGAACGGCTGGAAGCCCGACGCCATCCCCGAGGCGCTTCTGCGCGAGCTGTACGACTTGGTGAAGTTTGGCCCGACTGCGGCCAACACCACGCCGGCAAGGTTCATTTTCGTTCAGACCCCGGAAGCCAAGGCCAAGCTGGCGGCGCTGTCTTCGGGCTCCAATGGCCCGAAGATCCTGGCCGCCCCGGTCACCGTCATCGTCGGCTACGACCTGGACTTTCCCGAAACCCTCGACAAGCTGTTCCCCAATGCGCCGGGCGCGAAAAACTGGTTCGGCGACCCGGCGGCCAAGGAAGTCGGCGCGCTGCGCAACAGCTCGCTGCAGGGCGGCTATTTCATCCTCGCCGCCCGGGCCCTGGGCCTGGACGTCGGGCCGATGTCGGGCTTTGACAATGCCGGGGTCGACGCGGCCTTCTTCGCGGGGACCAATATCAAGTCCAACTTCCTCGCCTCGATCGGTTACGGTACCGACGAAGGCCTGTTCCCGCGCAATCCGCGCCTCGACTTCGAGGAAGCCGCGCAGATCATCTGATCTTCTCAGGCCCGTCTCCGGCTTCGCCGGGAAGACGGGCTTGGGTGCGGATCGAACCCAGTGCTAAAAGACGCGCCATGACCCAGCGCCTCGCTCAGATCGCCGCCCCGCTCCTGCTGCTCGCCGCCTGCGGCCCCGCCAAGCAAGCGCAGACCACCGCCCCGCCGCCCTCGGCCGAGACGCCGAAATCCGGCCCGGTGGCCGTCGCCACCGTCCCCTATAATGGCGGTCCGCTTGAAGTGCGCGCCGACGGCGTCGGTCCGATCACCGGCGCCACGGCCTTCGACATGCCGACCATCGCGGCCCTGTTTCCCAAGGCGGTGGTCAAGAGCGCCTTCATCCACACCGGCGAAGGGCCTCCCGGCCCGATCATCACCGTCGAGCAGGACAATGTCCCGCTGATGGAGATCGGCAAGGGCCCCGACGGCGGCATTGGCGAGATCCGATTGGCCGGCGGGCCGGTCCGGGGTCCGAAGGGCGAAGCCCTTCTCGGAAAATGGGCCGACCTGTCCTTCGACATCGCCCAGTGCCGAGCCGGCGAGGGCCGCACCGTCAACCAGACCGTCTGCGTGCGTCCCGAGGCGCCGAGCGTCGCCTACGTGTTCGGCGCGCCGGGCTGGACCAAGGGCGGCCTGCCGCCGGTAGAGACCCTGAAGGCCAAGGGCCAACTCAACGAGTTCGTCTGGCGCCCGGCCGACAACGCCGCCGTCGGCGCGGCCTGAGGTCATGGCGCCGCGATACGCTCTGCTGGCCGCGACCCTGCTGGCGCTGGCCGCCTGCGGGCCGGCCAAGAAGAGCGGAACCGCCCCAACCAAAGCCCCCGCGGCGGCGGCCGAGGCCCCCGCCCTGGTGACGCGCAAGACCGCTGACGGCCGGATCGACCGCTTCATGCCCCATGTCGGCGGACCGTTGGCGCTGGACGAATTTTCCGTCGGTCCGCTCATGGCCCAGACCGAGTTTTCGATGGAGGCGGTAAAGCCGCGATTCCCAAAGGCCACGGTCCAAGGCGTCTTCATGCGGCAAGATGGAGCGCCCTCGACGCTGATGGGGATCACCGTCACCCAAGGCGGCGGCGTCATCGAGATCCAGGGCAACCCGGGGACCGTGCTGGTGGGCGACATCCGCGTTACGGGCGGGACCCCGGTCGGTCCGCGCGGCGAGACTCTGAGGATGAAGTTCGCCGACGCCGACATGGATTACGAGCGTTGCCGGATGGGCGAGGGCCGCGATCGCCATACGGTGATTTGCTTCCAGCCCGGCGAGGCCGTGCTGCGCTACGTGTTCGACGTGCCGGGCTGGACCACCGATGTCCTGCCGCCCCTCGACGCCCTGCGCCAGAAGGCCTTGCTGAGCGGGTTCATCTGGAAGGGCGGGGCGCCCGCCATATGATCCTCGCCGTCGATACCTGCCTCGGCGCCAGTTCGATCGCCGTGCTGGAGGGCGATGTCGTTCGCGCCGCCCGCAGCGAGCCGATGACTCGCGGTCATCAGGAGCGCATCGCCGTCCTGGCGCGCGAGGTGATGGCCGAAGCCGGCGTCAAGTTCCCCGACCTGACCCGCATCGCCGTCACCGTGGGCCCTGGCTCGTTCACCGGGCTGCGGGTCGGACTGTCCTTCGCCAAGGGCCTCGCCACGGCCCTCTCGATCCCCTGCGTCGGCATCAACAGCCTGGAGGCCCTGGCCGCCACGACCGGCGCGACAGGCTTCGTAGCCGCCGCGCTCGACGCCAGGATGGGGCAGGTCTATCTGCAGATCTTCGACAGCGGCAAGGCCCTGATGGCGCCCGACGCCCTGGAGGTCACGGTCGCCATCGCCCGCCTGGCCGAGCTCTATTCCGGCGGTCCCGCCACCCTGATCGGCTCGGGCGCGCCCATGATCGCCGACGTCCTGCCGGACGCCACCGTCCTGATTTCGGCCTTCGCCGACCCTGTCGCCATCGCCTGCCTGGCCGCAACCCGGCCGGCGCCGAGCCACTCGCCCCGGCCGCTCTATCTGCGCGCGCCCTACGCCGTGGCGCCCGCCGCATGATCCTGCGTCCCGTCGGGCTGGAAGCCTGTTTTACCTTGGCCGACCTGCACGACCGGGCCTTTCCGAGGCCGTGGAGCGCCGAGGAATTCGAGACGCTGCTCAACGGCCCTGGCGCCTTCGCGGTGCTGGGTGAGGGTGACGATCCAAAAGGCTTCATCCTCTGCCGGGCCGTGGCGGGCGAGGCCGAGATCCTGACCGTGGCGGTCGATCCCGCCGCCCGCCGCCGCGGCTGGGGCTCGGCCCTGGTCGAGATGGCGGCCGGCGTCGCGAAGGAAGCCGGCGCCTCCGAGATGTTCCTGGAAGTGGCGGCCGACAATCTCGCGGCGATCAGGCTCTACGAAACCACGGGTTTCGACCGCGTCGGCCTGCGAAAAGGCTATTATCCCCATCTGGATGGCGCCAAGGACGCGTTGGTGATGCGCCGGGTGCTTAACACCTAGCCGCCGAGCGCCTATCCTGGCCCCGAATCCCGCCTTGATTCATCTTTCCGGAGACGCCGCCTTGGACCGCCTCGAAAAGCTCTGCATCGAAAAGGGCATGCGCATGACCGATCAGCGCCGGGTCATCGCCCGCGTGCTGTCGGGCGCTGTTGATCATCCAGACGTCGAAGAACTGCACCGCCGCGCCCACGCCGTGGACCCGCACATCTCGATCGCCACGGTCTATCGCACCGTGCGGCTGTTCGAGGAGAGCGGCATCATCGAGCGCCACGACTTCCGCGACGGTCGATCGCGCTATGAAGAGACTCCCGACCACCACCACGACCACCTGATCGACATGAAGACTGGCAAGGTCGTCGAGTTCGTGGACGAGGAGATCGAGGCCCTGCAGAACGCCATCGCCCAGCGGCTGGGCTACAAGCTGATCGACCACCGGCTGGAGCTTTATGGGGTCCCGCTGGAGGAGTGATCGGGTTTTTCAGGCCCCCCCCTGTGGGGGAGGCGGCCCGAATGGGCCGGTGGGGGGAGCAGGCCCACTCTGGCAAACTCCCCTCTCCGTCGGCTTCGCCGACACCTCTCCCACGGGGAGAGGACTTTCTGGGTGTGTCCCCCGCGTCCTTGCGCCAGCGCCCCCTCGCGCTCATAACGCCCCGATGAGCGAGACCCCGCAAAAGCGCCTCTATATCAAGACCTACGGCTGTCAGATGAACGTCTATGACAGCGAGCGCATGGCCGATGTCCTGCGGCCGCTGGGCTATGGGATTGTCAGCGAGCCCGAGGGCGCCGACCTGGTGGTGCTCAACACCTGCCATATCCGCGAGAAGGCCACCGAGAAGGTCTATTCGGAGCTGGGCTACATCAAGCAGATGAAGGCCCGTCGGGCCGAGGCCGGCGGGACCATGACCATCGCCGTGGCCGGCTGCGTGGCCCAGGCCGAGGGCCAGGAGATCATGCGGCGACAGCCGGCCGTCGATCTTGTGGTCGGGCCCCAGGCCTATCATCAGCTGCCCGAGCTGATCGCCCGCGTTCACCGGGCGACCGGCGAGCGCCTCAGCGCCGACTTCGCCGCCGACGAAAAGTTCGACGCCTTGCCGGCCGAGCGCCAGGTCAATGGCGTGACCGCCTTCCTGACCGTGCAGGAGGGCTGCGACAAGTTCTGCACATTCTGCGTGGTGCCCTATACCCGCGGCGGCGAGTGGTCGCGGCCGCCCGGGCAGATCGAGGACGAGGCCAAGCGCCTGGCCGACCAAGGCGTGCGCGAAGTCACACTGCTGGGCCAGAACGTCAACGCCTATGACGGCGGCGGCTATACCCTGGCCAAGCTAGTGCGGCGTCTGGCGAAGATTCCCGGTCTGGATCGCATCCGCTACACCACCAGCCACCCGCGCGACATGGGCGACGACCTGATCGAGGCCCATGCCGAACTGCCGGAGCTGATGCCCTATCTGCACCTGCCGGTGCAGGCCGGATCGGACAAGATCCTCAAGGCCATGAACCGCGACCACACGGCCGAGAGCTATGTGCGGCTGATCGAGAAGATCCGCGCCGGCCGGCCCGACATCGCCATGAGCGGCGACTTCATCGTCGGCTTCCCCGGCGAGCGCGACGGCGATTTCGACAAGACCCTGGAGCTGATCCGCGAGGTCGGCTTCGCCTCGGCCTTCTCGTTCAAATATTCGCGCCGGCCCGGCACGCCCGCCTCGGCCATGCCCGGCCAGGTGGACGAGGCGGTCAAGGGCGAGCGGCTCGAGCGGCTTAACATCCTGCTCGACGAACAGCAGAAAGCGTTCAACGCCGTGCAGGTCGGCAAGACCATGCCGGTGCTGTTCGAGAAAAAAGGCCGCAACCCCGGTCAAATCATCGGCCGCAGTCCCTATCTTCAGTCGGTCCATGCGTTAGGTCCTGACAGCCTGCTGGGCCAGATCGTCCCCGTCCGTATCGAGTCGTCGGCCAAGATGAGCCTGGGCGGCGTGCTCGAGAGCCAACCTCTGCTGGAGTCCGCTTGAGCCGTACGCCTGAGTTCCTGCCTCTGTCCGACACCGCCGTCCGCGCCGTTTCCGGCCCCGGCGGGCGTCACGCCGCCCTGATCGAGGACGCCTTCAAGGTGTTGATCGAGACGCCGGGCGGCGGCATCACCCTCACCGGCGACGTCAAGGGCCGCACGGGCGCCAAGCGGGCGTTGCGCGACGTTTCGGAGCGGGCCGACGCCGGCGAGGACATCGTCGAAGCCGACATCCGCGTCGCCGTGGGCGAAGCCCAGAGCACCGGCGGTCAAGCCTCGCCCCGCAATGTGCGCAAGGGCTCGGTAGCGCCCAAGACCAAGGCCCAGGCCCGCTACATGGAAGCCATGGGCAGCCATCCGCTATCGTTCGGCCTTGGCCCGGCCGGCACCGGCAAGACCTTCCTGGCGGTCGCCCATGGCGCGGGCATGCTGCTGCGCGGCGAGGTCGACCGGCTGATCGTCACCCGTCCCGCCGTCGAGGCCGGCGAAAAGCTCGGCTTTCTTCCGGGCGACCTGAACGAGAAGGTCGATCCCTACATGGCCCCGGTCTGGGAGGCCCTGACCGACATCATGGGCGCCGAGCAACTGCGACGCCGCCGCGAGAAGCTGGAGATCGAGGTCGCCCCGATCGCCTTCATGCGCGGCCGCACGCTGGCCCATGCGTTCGTCATCGTCGACGAGGCCCAGAACTGCTCGCGCCTGCAGATGAAGATGGTCCTGACCCGTCTGGGCGAGAACGCGCGGATGGTGGTGACCGGCGACCCGACCCAGGTCGATCTGCTGAACCCTCGCGATTCCGGCCTGGCCCATGCGGTGTCGATCCTCGAGGGCGTCGAGGGCGTGGCGGTGTCGCGCTTTACTTCGGCCGACGTCGTGCGCCACCCGCTGGTCGAGCGGATCGTCAAGGCCTACGACGCCGACGCCCTGCAGAGTACGCCGCGCTGATGACCCTCACGGTCGACATCGAGATCGAGGACGAAGCCTGGCTCGCCGCCGAGCCCGAGGCCGAGGCCCTGGTCTGGCGCGCCGCCCAGGCGGTGCTCGACGCCCATCAGGACATTGAGGGCCACGGCATCGTCATCCTGCTGGCCGACGACGACAGCGTCCAGGTGCTGAACCGCGACTTCCGCCAGAAGGACTATCCGACCAACGTCCTGTCCTTCCCGGCGCCGACGGAAGGCAATCCGGAAGGACTGATCGGCGACATCGCCCTGGCGTTCGGGGTCTGCCAGCGCGAAGCGGCCGAGCAAGGCAAGCCACTTGCGCACCACTTGCAACATCTGGTGGCGCACGGGGTGCTTCATCTCTTAGGATATGACCACGAGAGCGACGACCAGGCCCAGGCCATGGAGGCGTTCGAACGCGAGATCCTCGCCGGATTGGACGTTCCGGACCCCTATGCCGAGCCGCCGTCTCCACAGGGATAACCAAGACCGGGCATGCCCAGCGACGACCAGAGTTCCACGCCCGCCGGTCCAGCTCGCTTGAGCCGGGGCGTGCGGGCGTTCTTCCGCAAGATGCGCAAGGACCTGGCGGGGCGCGGCGTGCCTGGCCTGGCCGAGGTCTCGCGCCCGGCCGACCCGGCCCTGGTCCACGAGGTCGACATGGTCGACCAGGCCGAGGCCTTTCAGAGCCTGCGGGTCGCCGACGTCATGACCCCGCGCGCCGACATCGTGGCCGTCGAGGTCTCTGCCCCCTTTGACGCCGTGGTGGCCCAGTTCACCGAGGCCGAGCACTCGCGGATGCCGATCTATCGCGAGACGCTGGATGACCCGGTCGGCGTGATCCACGTCAAGGACGTGTTCCGCCTGCTCGCCAACGAGGACAAGCGTCCGGCCCCCAGCGACCAGGTCCTGCACCGGCTGCGCCGAGAAGCGCTCTATGTGCCCGCCTCGATGCGGGCGGCCGACCTGCTGCTGCGCATGCGCACCAGCCGCATCCACATGGCCCTGGTCATCGACGAGTTCGGCGGCACCGACGGCTTGGTGACCATGGAAGACTTGATCGAGGCGGTGGTCGGGGAGATCGACGACGAGCATGACGACGCCCAGGTTTCCAGCATCGTCGCCCGGCCGGGCGGCCTGTTCGAGGTCGACGCCCGCGCGCCGCTGGAAGATTTGGAAGCCGTCCTCGACCGCGACCTGGCCCCGCCGGACATGGAAGAGGACATCGACACCGTCGCGGGTCTTGTCGTCGCCCTGGCCGGCCGCGTGCCCCAGCGCGGTGAGGTGATCGCCCATCCGGCCGGCTTCGACCTGGAAGTCGTGGAAGCCGATCCGCGCCGGGTGCGCCGCGTGCGGGTGCGCCCTGCGGTAAGTCTCGATCAGGCCGCCGGGAACGCCGCGGCCGAACCTGGCCGCGTGGCCGCTTCGTGAACCTGCCGGCCTGTCCGAGGCTGACGCCGTGGCGAGCGCGGGGCCTGGCCCTGCTCGCGGGCCTGGCCGCCGCCTTGGCCCATCCGCCGTTCGGGGTCTTGCCGGGGGTCCTGGGCTACGCCGTTCTGCTCTGGCTGCTCGACGCCATCGAGGGACCTCGACCGTTGCGCGCGGCTTTTTTTCGCGGCTGGTTGATGGGGCTGAGTTATTTCGGCCTAGGCACCTGGTGGATCGCCGAGGCCTTCATGGTCGACGCCGCGAACCAAGGCTGGATGGCGCCGTTCGCCGTGGCGGCGATGGCGGCTGGGATGGCCCTGTTCTGGGGTCTGGCGGCGGTGCTCCACCGCTGGCTGGCGCCGGCCGGCGTGCGGCGGGTGCTGGTGTTCGCCGGAGCCTTCGCGGCCCTGGAATGGACTCGAGGCCACATCCTGACCGGCTTTCCCTGGAACCTGCCGGGCGAGACCTGGAAGGCGGGTTCGGCCTTATCCCAGTTCGCGTCCGTGGTCGGCGCCTACGGCTTGACCTGGATCACACTGGCGATCGCCGCCGCCCCGGCGGTGTGGCGCGAGGGTCGGCGCGGACGCCTGGCCGTCGGGAGCGCCGCCGCTGTGCTGGCGGCGCTCTGGCTCTATGGCCTGGCAGCCATTTCGGCCACGCTGATACCGACGGCCCACCCCAGCGTCCGCATCGTCCAGGCCGACATTGAGCAGGAGGCCAAGTGGGACGCCGGGCGCTTCGCCCAGATCGTTCAGGCCTATGTCGCGCTAACCGCCAAGCCCTATGGCGGCAGGCCCGCCGACATCGTGGTCTGGCCCGAGGGGGCTCTGCCGGCCGCCATCAACGACTACATGGCGCCTGGGAGCTGGGTGCGGCAGGCCATCGTCGATGCGCTGAAGCCGGGCCAGCTCCTGTTGATCGGCGGCTATCGCTATGACGGACCGCCAGACAAGCCCGTCTACTTCAACAGCCTGGTCGCCCTGCGCCGTGAGGCCAGCGACGTTGTGGTGGTCGGGATCTACGACAAGCACCGCCTGGTGCCGTTCGGCGAGTACCTGCCGGCCGATGCTCTGATGACCCGGCTGGGCGTCAAGAGCATGGCCCATCTGGGCGACGGCTTCGCCACCGGCCCTCGGCCGGCGCCCTTGCGGATCGCGCCCGACCTGCTGATCCAACCGCTGATCTGCTACGAAAGCCTGTTCCCGCTCCTGGCCAAGCCGGCTCCCGGCGTCCGCGCCATCGTCAATGTGTCGAACGACGCCTGGTTCGGCGTAACCTCTGGCCCCCGTCAGCATTTAAACCTGGCGAGCTATCGCGCCATAGAAACCGGCGTTCCCATCATCCGCGCCACCCCGACGGGCGTATCTGCGTTGATCGATGCGCGCGGCCGCGTGGTCGGCCAACGCCTCAACCTGGGAGAAACCGGCGTTATCGACGGCCTTTTGCCGGAAAAACTTCGCTCGACCCCGTTCTCAAAGTTCGGGCACTGGTCCTTCGCTTTGCTACTTTTGCTTTCGTTGGTGAACGTTGTTCCCCTGAGAGCAGGTCTGGGCTTGGAAAAGTCGCCGAACTGAAACAGACAGGGTTATCAAACCGTAACTTCAGTGATTGACGACGGCATGAACACGACTCCTGATCAAGAACGCCTCCCCAATCCGGTCGACCTGCACGTCGGCGCTCGCATCCGCATGCGCCGCAAGATCCTCGGCGTAAGCCAGGAGCGTCTGGCCGACGACCTGGGCCTGACCTTCCAGCAGGTCCAGAAATACGAGCGTGGCGCCAACCGCGTCAGCGCCAGCAAGCTGTACGAGATCGCCAAGAGCCTGCAGTCGTCGGTGTCGTACTTCTTCGAGGGCCTGGCCGATCCGACCGACGTGGAAGGTTTCCAGGAAAACGGCTCTGAGCAGTTCGTGCACGATTTCCTGATGACTCCCGAAGGCCTGGAACTGGCCGCGCTGTTCCCGCGGATTAGCAAGTCCCGGGTTCGTCGGCGCATCTTGGACCTCGTGCGTTCGATGGCCGAGGATCCGGTCGAGGAAGACGCCGGAGCCTGATCGGCGCGCTGTTCCGCGCGAAACCTCTCGCGGCCGCTTGCGGACATAAACATATCTTTATATGTTCCTGGCTCAGTCCGCCGGACAGACCGTCCGCGCGGGCGGCGTCATGTCCGGAGCTGACCCTTGAGCCGTTCTTCCTACATCTTCACCAGTGAAAGCGTTTCCGAAGGCCATCCGGACAAGGTCGCCGATCGGATCAGCGACACTGTCGTCGACGCCTTCCTGACCGCCGATCCCGAGGCGCGCGTCGCCTGCGAGACTCTGGTCACCACCAACCGCATCGTGCTGGCTGGCGAAGTCCGGGCCGGCAAGCCGGGCGGCGACAAGTCCGCCAACAAGGCCCTGACCAAGGATATCCTGGGTTCGCTGGAGTCCAAGGTCCGCGCTGCGGTCAAGGACATCGGCTACGAGCAAAAGGGCTTTCACTGGCAGAAGGCGAAATTCGCCAACTATCTGCACGGTCAGTCGGCCCACATCGCCCAAGGCGTGGACGCTTCAGACAAGAAGGACGAAGGCGCCGGCGACCAGGGCATCATGTTCGGCTATGCCAGCACAGAGACGCCGGAGCTGATGCCGGCCACCCTGCAATACAGCCACAACATCCTCAGCCGCCTGGCCCAGCTGCGCCATTCCGGCGAGCTGTCGGAGCTCGAGCCGGACGCCAAGAGCCAGATCACCCTGGAATATGACGCCACCGGCAAACCGGTCCGCGTCGTCTCGATCGTCGTGTCGCACCAGCACAAGAAGAAGATCGACGGCAAGGCCGCCACGTCCAAGCGCGTGCTCGACCTGATCAAGCCGCACATTCTGCCGATCTTCCCGGACGGCCTGATTACCAAGAAGACCCAGTGGCTGGTCAACCCGACCGGCCGCTTCGAGATCGGCGGGCCCGACGGCGACGCCGGCGTCACCGGCCGCAAGATCATCGTCGACACCTACGGCGGCGCGGCCCCGCACGGCGGCGGCGCCTTTTCGGGCAAGGATCCGACCAAGGTCGACCGCTCGGCCGCCTATGCCTGCCGCTACCTGGCCAAGAATGTGGTCGCGGCCGGCCTCGCCGAGCGCTGCACCATCCAGATCGCCTACGCGATCGGCGTGGCCCAGCCCGTCTCGTTCCACGTCGATCTGCACGGCACGGGCAAGGTTGATCCCGAGGTTCTGGAAAAGCTGCTGCCGCAACTGATCGGGGGCGCGACCCCGCGCTCGATCCGCGAGCACCTGCAGTTGAACAAGCCGATCTACGCCCGCACCGCCGCCTACGGCCATTTCGGCCGCACGCCGGACAACGAAGGCGGCTTCTCCTGGGAGAAGACCGACCTGGTGTCGGAACTGAAGGGCCTGGCTTAAGGCTTCGACCCAACGTGGGGACAGGCGCATGCGTCTGTCCCCAACCGTATCAGCGGGCCCCGATCATCCGATCGGGGCCCGTTTCATTTGCGCGCTCATTTCGGCTAAGACCCCGCCCATGACCAACCCCATCCAGCCCCACGGGCCGCTGCGCTCGTTCGGCCGCCTCAAGTCGCGACCGGTGAAGCCGCGCCAGCAGGCCCTGCTCGACACCCTGCTGCCGACCCTGACCATCCCGACCGCGCCGTTCCTGCCCCGCGACCTGATGCCGGAGGTCACGCAAGTCTGGCTGGAGATCGGTTTTGGCGGCGGCGAGCACATGGCCGCCCAGGCCGGCCGCCGCCCCGACGTGCTGGTGATCGGCGCCGAGCCCTTCGTCAACGGCGTGGCCAGCGCGGTGCGGCATGTCGAGGAGCAGGGGCTGAGCAATGTCCGCATCCACGAGGGCGACGCCCGCGACGTGCTGTCCTGGTTGCCCGACGCCAGCCTGGACCGGCTGTTCGTGCTGTTCCCCGACCCCTGGCACAAGGCGCGGCACAACAAGCGCCGGCTGATCCAGCCGGCGGTGGTGGCGGAACTGGCGCGGGTGCTGAAGCCGGGCGCGGCCTTCCGCTTCGCCACCGACTGGGCCGACTATGCCGAGTGGACGGTCGAGCGGGTGCTGGCCGACCCGGCCTTCCGCTACGCCGACGTTTCAGCCGACCGCAACGCCCCGCCCGTCGACCACGTCACCACGCGGTACGAGGAAAAAAAGCTGGGCGACTGCCCGCCGCTGTTCCTTGATTTCGTAAGGGTCTGACGCGCTATTTCCTCCCCCTGCGGGCCCTTGCGGGCCCCACAGGGGGAGGATTGCTACTTCTTCGTCCAGCCGCCATCCAACGGCTTCCAGTACTGGCCCGGCGCCAGGCGGGCATAGAGCTGCTTGGCTGTGGCCTGGCCGGCGGCTTCGGCGGTGACTCCCGTCTTCGCGGCGGTGTCCTTGTAGACAGCGGCGCGGCCGGTGTTGATCTCGACCACAGCGGCGCGCTGAGCCGCGTCGCCGCCCGACACCACGGCAAGGAAACCGTCGGCCTGTTCGCCCACGGTCCCGGCGGCCTTGCCGGCGTCTACGGTGGCCTTGGCCGTTTGGGCGAAGGCGGGGAGGGCCCCGAAGCCCACGGCGGCGCCGAGCGAGGCGGCCAGAGCCAAAACCGTCATTGTCTTGCGGATCATGTCGGCGCCTTTCTTAGAACAGGTTGGGGTTTTGCTGGATGGCGGTCTGGACTTCCTTGTCCAGTTGCACACGCACATTGGCGTCCAGCTTAGCGTAGATGTTGATCGGATCGACCTTGACGTGGATCGTCGGCGCGCAGGCCGCGACAGAGGCCGCCAGGGCGCCCGTCGCGATCAGGGCCGATATCAGGCGCTTGGTCATGCGTGTCTCCATTCGGGTGAAATCTGCGGCTTCACGGGTGAACCGGGTCTGAACGGGGCGACGCCTGGACCGGGGTTTGGACCGGGGGTGTCGGAGTCCGGGCCTGGGCTTGCTCCCAGGTACGCTTCCATGACGCCAGAAGCTCGTCAAAGTTCAAAGAGGTGTCGAGCGTCAGATCGACCGGGGTCTTGGCCGGCAGCGGGATCCGGCGCTGGAAGGCCGTGCCCCGCAGCAGCTCCAGCAGGCCGATCTTGGCCTTTTCGGCGACCTTGGGGTCGTGCTCGCCCTTGATGTGAAACAGTATGCCCAGCTGACCCGTGTTGGTGCTGTTGACCCCCGCTTCCAGCGTCTCGAAGTGGAGGTTTTCCATGGCCTGATAGGCGAAGTCCTGGATGGCGTTGACCGGTGCGGGCTTGGCCGCCGTCAACGGATCCTTCGCATCCACGCCGCTGGTATTGGCCGAGATATCGCCCAGGGCCTCGCGGGCGATCGAGATCCGGCCCGGCTGGATGGCGTAGACCTTGCCGTCCAGGAACTTGAAGCCGGCCGGTCCCAGTTCGAACGGCAGCCGGCCGTCAACGACGGCGTCGATCTTGACCTTGTCGGCCAGGGACGAGCCGGCGACCAGCTCACCCAGGTCCAGGTGCGCGATGTTGATGACGCCCTTCATTGTGCCCTTGCCGTCCAGCGGCACATCCATTGGCTCGACCGAGATCGCGCCCTTGGCCGCTTCGAAACGGGCCGATTGCAGGCGCAGGGCCTCGGCGCCCAGGGTGAAGACCGCGCCCAGCGCCTCTAGCGGCACGATGGCGTCGACATGGTCGATCTTCAGGGTCTGGTCGGGCGCGCTGATCAGCGGCGCCAGGCTGGTGAAGGCGATGTCGGCCCGCATGGAGGTCGCCAGGCCCAGCGGGCTCTTGAAGTTCAGGCCCGGGGTCGAGACCCGCCCCTGGCTGGTCATCACGTCGCCCGCCCACGCGAAGCGGCCGGTGAAGGCGACCGGGCCTTCGGCTTCGCGGGTCACGGAAGCCAGGGGCGTCAGGCCCAGGGGCTGCAGGCCGCCCTTGGCGAACACAAGGTTAGAGGCGTCGATCCGGGCCTCGCCGCGACCGCTGACCACGTCGTGGCGAAGGTCGATACGGGCCAGGGGGTGGCCGTCCAGGGTCTTGGCGTCGAAACCGCCCAGCCACTGGCCGCGCGCCAGATTGACCGCCCCCGTCGCCGCGAGGGTCTCGAAACGCTTGGCCTCGGCGGCCTCGACTATCCGGCCAGCCGTGATCCGCACCTGGGCCTCGTCGAAACCGCCGTGACCGCCGCCTTCGAAGGTCGCGGCCACCTCCTCAACCCGCGCCTGGGCGACGGTGACCAGGGCCTGGCCATGCTCGACCCGCGCCGAGGCATGCCAGGCGCCGCCCGCCGACTGGATCAGCGGCCGGGCCGTGGGGCAAAGGTCGAGCTTGAGGGCGGTGATCGGCGGCTCGCCCATCTCCACCGTCCTGGCGGTCAGGGGTGTGCAGCGCCCCAGGCGCAGGCTGAAGTCGTCGCCGACCAGCCGGGCCTGGCCGGCCAGGGTTCCCGACAGGCCCCTCAGTGGCGGCGTGTCGAAGGTCCCGGCCAGGATCAGGTCGCTGGCCATGCCGTCGGGGCCGAACCGCCAGTTCGGGACCTTGAGGCTGACCTCGGGCAGGCCGCCGCCGCTTAAGGCCAGGCTCAGGCGGCCCGACGCCACGCCGCCCGCCGCCGCGACCAGGGGTCCGCCGGACGCGGCCAAGGTCGCCCGCCCGCCGCCGGCGCTGGTCACCGCGACTGGCCGTGGCAGGTAGAGGCTGGTCAGGCCGTCCTTCATCGTCAGCTTGAGGGCCGGGGCCGCGACCTCGAAGCGGGACAAGGCCTTGAAGGCGGCGGTGACATAGTCGGGATTGGGCAAGGCCGCCGTTAGCCGCTGGGCGTCGGGGCCGGAGACCGCGCCGTCCGCGCCAGCCTGACCGACCAGCGCCAGGCTGACACCGTCGGTCCTGGCCGAGAACCGGCCCTGGCCGTCGGCGGCCAGGCTGGACAGCACCACCCCGCCCACGGCGACGCGGCCCCCGCCCAGATTGACGCCAACCGGTCCGCTCAGCGACTGGCGATCGGCGTCGGAGACGAGGGTCAGGCTGTCGGACTTGAGTTCGATCGACGATCGCGACAGGGCCGCGCCGCCGGCGATCGCCTTCTCGGCCATGGCCGCCAGGCGCGTCTTGGCCGAGCCTCGCGCGCCGCCTGGATCATAGGTCAGGGCCAGGTTGGACAGCGACAGGTCGCCAACCACCTCGCGGGCGTCGAGGTTCTGGGCCGCCAGGCGCTCGCCCCGCGCGTGCAAGGTCGAGTGGCCGGTGAAGCCGCCGCGCTTGAAGCCGCCGCTGAGCACGCCGGCCACCGCCAGATTGGCCTCGACATCGCCGGCCGCCGCCGACTGGACGTCCACCGCCCGCGCCTTCAAGGCCAGCCGCAGATCCGCCGGCCCGGCCATCGACAGGGTCTTGAGGTCGGGATAGGCCAGATCGGCCTTGAGGGTCCCCTGCGCCTCGGTCAGGTCCAGCGCGCCGGCGCTGAGGGCGCGGATGTCCAGGTCGATGTCGAGGGTCAGGCGGTCGCCGCGCTTGCGGGCCTTGACCAGCAGGCCGGCCGTGTCGAACGACAGGTCAGACGTGGCGTAGTGCAGCGGGGCCAGGCGACCGTCGAAGCGCAGCAGCTTGCCGTCGTCCAGGCTGGCGTCGCCGGTCAGCCTTGCCGGGCCGCCGGGCGTCGAGAGGCTGACCCGCGCGTCCTCGACCAGGATCGCTGGGCCGGGAGCGGTCGAGGCCGGCGCCTTCAGGGCCTCGTCGACCATGGGCTGCAACACCCCGAAATTCAGACCGTCCGCGTCGATCCGGGCGTTGAGGCGCGGCCGAACCAGGCGGATGGCCCGGGTGTTGAGCGCGAACTTGCCGCCGCTCCACGGCGTCAGCAGGTCATAGGCCACCTCGATCCGCTCGGCCGAGAACACTGGCGCGCTCTTGGGACCCAGGCGGATCGTGCCGGCGAAGCCCGTGGCGTCCAGGTCCTCGAGATCGAGCGCCGCCTCGACGCCCTTGTCCTCCAGCCAGGCCAGGGCCAGCTCGCGGCTGATCTCGCGGCGGCCGGCATAGGCGGTGAATCCGATGGCGATGAAGGCCAGGGCCGCCAGCGACATCACTTCCAGACCGGCGTCGACCATCACCGCGCGCCGGGCGCGGCTAGCGGAGGGGGACGGCGCGGCGTCAGGCTTGGGGTCGCCTAGAGGGGGATTGGACGGGGGTTGCGCCATCGGGGTCACCATGCCGCAAGCCGCGACGATTGTGAGGCCCTAGTTTTCAAAATCCCAGCACGTCCTGCATGTCATACAGCCCCGGCGGGCGCCCTCGAACCCACAAGGCGGCCGCCACCGCGCCACGCGCAAAGAGCCCTCGGTCGGTGGCCGAGTGCGAGAGGGTCAACACCTCCTCCTCGCCGGCGAAGATCACGCTGTGCTCGCCGATGATCCCGCCGCCGCGCACCACGGAAAAGCCGATGGCGCCCTCGACGCGCGGGCCGGTCACCCCGTCGCGCGCCCGGTCGGAAACCTGGCCAAGGTCCACGCCGCGCCCGTCAGCCGCCGCCTGGCCCAGCATCAGGGCGGTGCCGGACGGCGCGTCGATCTTGCGCCTGTGGTGGGCCTCGAAGACCTCGATGTCCCAGTCGGACGCCGGCAAGGCGGCGGCGGCCTGCTTCACCAGGCCCAGCAGCATGTTGACGCCCAGCGAATAGTTACCGGACTTGACGATGGCGATCCTCTCCGCCGCCGCCGCGATCCGGGCGTTCTGAGCGTCGCTGAAGCCCGTTGAGCCGATGACCAGCGCCGGTCCGCCGTTCGCCGCGCAGGCCTCGGCCAGGGCCGTGGAGGCCTCGGGAACGGTGAAGTCGATGACCACCTCGGCCGCCGCCAGGGCCACGTCGCGCTCGACCAGGCCCTCGCCTTGCGCGCCCGGACGATCGAACCGCGCCGCCACCACCGCCTCGCTTCGGCCGACGAGCGTCCGCGCCACGGCGAGGCCCATCCGCCCCGAGGCGCCGGCCAGGGCGATGTTAACGCTACCACGCGGGGCGGCTAAGTCGTTCTGGCTCAAGGCGATCTCCAGGCGATGACGCGCGGGGTAGTCTCCCGACCCGACCCCCCAGGTCAAGGGCGCGCGCGGCGAAATGACAACGTTGGACAACGGGCCTCCAGGGCGCAATGCCAAGCGGAACAAGCGTTTGCGTCGAAAAACTCCACGCCGCAAAGGTTGTGACCCGCCGGCCCCCTCGTTACGGTGACGCCAAATAAGGCCGCGTCGCATCGTTCGACGCGTCTCCAGCACGTGCGCAGCGGGACCGGGAAACATGAGCGACAGCGAGAAGAAGACCTTCACCGACGAAGAAGCGCTGAACTTCCACCGCTATCCGACCCCCGGCAAGATCGGCGTCGTCGCCACCAAGCCCATGGCCACCCAGCGCGACCTCAGCCTGGCCTATTCGCCCGGCGTCGCCGTGCCGGTGCTGGCGATCGCCAAGGATCCCGACCTCGCCTACGAATATACCTCCAAGGGCAACCTGGTGGCGGTAATCAGCAACGGCACCGCGATCCTGGGCCTCGGCGACCTGGGCGCCCTGGCCTCCAAGCCGGTGATGGAGGGCAAGAGCGTGCTCTTCAAGCGGTTCGGCGACGTCGACTCCATCGACATCGAGATCACCAGCAAGGACGCCGACGAGATCATCACGGTGATCAAGAACATCGGTGTCACCTTCGGTGGCATCAATCTGGAGGACATCAAGAGCCCCGAATGCTTCCGCATCGAGACCGAGCTGCAGGAGCTGCTCGACATCCCGGTGTTCCACGACGACCAGCACGGCACGGCGATCATCTGCGCCGCCGGCCTGATCAACGCCTGCCACATCACCGGCAAGAACCTGGCCGACATCAAGGTGGTGCTCAACGGCCCCGGCGCGGCCGGCATCGCCTCGATGGAGCTGATCAAGGCCATGGGCGTGCGGCCCGAAAACGTCATCGCCGTCGACAGCAAGGGCGTGCTCTATCGCGGCCGCACCGACGGCATGAACCAGTGGAAGAGCGCCCACGCGGTCGACACTCCGCTGCGCACCCTGGCCGAGGCCGTGGTTGGCGCGGACGTGCTGCTGGGTCTCTCGGCCAAGGGCGCCTTCACGCCGGAGATGATCGCCAGCATGGCCCCCAATCCGGTGATCTTCGCCATGGCCAATCCCGATCCGGAGATCACCCCAGAGGAGGTCCACGCCGTGCGCAAGGACGCCATCATGGGCACCGGCCGCAGCGACTATCCCAATCAGGTCAATAACGTCCTGGGCTTCCCCTACATCTTCCGCGGCGCCCTGGACGTGCGGGCCCGCCGCGTCAATCACGAGATGAAGATCGCCTGCGCCAACGCTCTGGCCATGCTGGCCCGCGAGGACGTGCCCGACGAGGTCGCCGCCGCCTATCACGGCCGCCAGCTGAAGTTCGGACCGCAATATATCATCCCCTCGGCCTTCGACCCGCGGCTGATCTGGTACGTGCCGCCCTTCGTCGCCCAGGCGGCCATGGACACCGGCGTGGCCCGCAAGCCGATCGAGGACATGGACGCCTATCGCGCGGGCCTGGCCCAGCGCCTGGACCCCACCGCCGGCTTCCTGCAGAAAATCAGCGGCGCCGTTTTGTCGAACCCGAAGACGATCGTTTTCGCGGAAGGCGAGGACCCGTCGGTGATCCGCGCCGCCTATGCCTACCAGACCGGCGGCTTCGGCAAGGCCATCCTGTGCGGCCGCGAGAACCTGGTCGAGGACAATATGCGGGTCGTCGGCCTGGACCCGGCCACCGCCGGCCTCGAGATCATCAACGCCCGGCTCAGCGACCGCAATCCGGACTATGTGGACGCTCTCTACAAGCGCCTGCAGCGCCAGGGCTACCTCAAGCGCGACGTCCAGCGGCTGATCAATCAGGACCGCAACAGCTTCGCCGCCTCGATGGTGGTGCTGGGCGAGGCCGACGGCATGGTCACCGGCGTCACCCGCAGCTTCGACCAGGCCCTGGAAGACATCCTGCGCGTCGTCGACCCGGCCCCCGGCGGCCGGATCATGGGCATGTCGGTGGTGCTGGCCAAGGGCCGTACGGTCTTCGTGGCCGACACCAATGTCACCGAGTTGCCCGAGGCCGACGAACTGGTCGAGATCGCCCTGGAAGCCGCCCGCGCCGTCGCCCGCCTGGGCTTCAAGCCGCGCGTGGCCTTCATGAGCTATTCCACCTTCGGCAACCCGATGGGCGAGCGCTCGGAAAAGGTGCGCGAGGCCGTGGCCATGCTCGACGAGATGGACATCGACTTCGAATATGAGGGCGAAATGCCGCCCGAACTGGCGCTCGACCCCGAGCGGCGCGCGAACTACCCGTTCATGCGCCTGACCGACAGCGCCAACATCCTGATCATGCCGGCCATCCACGCGGCCTCGATCTCGACGAAGCTGGTGCAGAGCCTGGGCGGGGCGACCGTGATCGGGCCGGTGCTGTTGGGGTTGAGCAAGCCGGTGCAGATCGCGCCGTTGTCGGCGTCGGTGTCGAAGATTTTGAATATGGCGATGATGGCGGCCTATGAGGCGCCGGGGGATGGGGGCGGGGAGGGGTAGGAGCGCCACCGGTTCAGTTTTCTGAACTTGGTCACAGTCCTTGCATAGGAGCCGCTGATTGGGAGCGTCTTGGGCTCTTGGATCGGGATTTTCCCCTAGCCGCATATGACCAGTTGCCGAAGTTTTCCTAAGCTATCGGGCCCGCCGCTGGGGCGGCCGGCGGGGCGGCCGGCGGGGCGAAGGGGTGGGCTTCCATGCCGTTGGGGCGTCGTAATTAGCCTCTGCTCTCTGGGAGAAAGTTCAAGAAACTAGCCTCCATGCTCTGCGAATAGCCGGTAGACCCTAGCGTTTTCAAGGTACTAGAACTTTTCAATCTAATTGATCCTCCCCCTCCAGATCACCGCCATACTGGTCCTACCCAAGAGCACGGGAAGGGCGCACGTACGGCGACCGAGGCGGCTCTTGGGGGTGGTCGAGCGGGAAGGCTTGTCCGCCGTGTCTTCTTCGGAAGACGCCCCAGGTCGGTTCGGAGCAGGTTCACCCCCGTGGTGACGAAACTCCGGCGCTCGGGGTAGGCGGACAGGCTGGCAGGTGCGGGCTGAAATCGCCCGCACGGTCCGGAAGGGTTAGCCGCCCTTCCGCCCGCCGGGGGCCAACTTCGGAAGCGGGTTAAGACCCCGCGCTCTGATGGCTCCCGTCTGAAGGCCACGCGAGGCGCTCGTCTTCGTCGAAACGGTACATAAAACGCAAAACCTCCGGGCGGAGCCCGGGCGCTTCGCATCCCTCCCATCCCATCGCAGCCTCCGGGCGCGTGAGGGCGAAGCGGCGTCCAAAGTCGCGCACCGGCCGCCGAAGCGAATAGATTATGTCTATCTCCAATGATGAATTAATCGATTAGCCCTATCGCACCCTCCCCTGTATGGGTGGCCTCGCAATTTCCTGCAGGAGCACTCCATGTCCTTGATCAACACGGCCATCAAACCCTTCACCGCCGAAGCCCTGAAGGACGGCAAGTTCATCACCGTCAGCGACGCCGACTTGAAGGGCAAGTGGTCGGTCGTGTTCTTCTATCCCGCCGATTTCACCTTCGTCTGCCCGACCGAACTCGAGGACCTGGCCGACAACTACGCCGAGTTCCAGAAGCTGGGCGTGGAGATCTATTCAGTCTCGACCGACACCCACTTCGCCCACAAGGCCTGGCATGACACCTCGGAAGCCGTGGGCAAGATCGAATACACCATGGTCGGCGACCCGACCGGCACGATCACCCGCAACTTCGACGTGATGATCGAGGAGGTCGGCCTGGCCGATCGCGGCACCTTCGTCGTCGATCCGGACGGCAAGATCCAGATCGTCGAGATCACCGCCGGCGGCATCGGCCGCGACGCCCTCGAACTGCTGCGCAAGGTCAAGGCCGCCCAGTATGTCGCCGCCCACCCGGGCGAAGTTTGCCCCGCCAAGTGGGAAGAGGGCGAAGCCACCCTGAAGCCTTCGCTGGACCTGGTCGGCAAGATCTAGGTTCGCGATCGCGTCACCCCTTTCGCCAGCCCGCGAACGGGGTGACGCACCCTCGTTGAAATTCGCGCCGCATCCTCCCCCGAGGCGACGCCACGCATTGGAGCACGTCATGTTGGACGCCGGTCTCAAGGATCAACTGAAGGCCTATCTGGGCAATCTGCGCCAGCCGATCGAGCTGGTCGCCTCGCTGGGCGAGGGCCAGGGCTCCAAGGACATGCTGGCCCTGCTCGAGGACGTGGCCGCGGCCTCCGACAAGGTCAGCCTGAATCTGGCCGGCGACGACGCTCGCAAGCCGTCCTTCGCCATCGAGCGCGACGCCAAGGATTCCCCCCAAGACAAGGTTGGCGTCCGCTTCGCGGGCCTGCCCCTGGGCCACGAGTTCACCTCGCTGGTGCTCGCTTTGCTGCACGTCGGCGGTCACCCGCCGAAGTTCGACGCCGAGGTGCTGGACCAGGTCCGCGCCCTGGAAGGCCCGTTCCGCTTCGAGACCTATTTCTCGCAGAGCTGCCAGAACTGCCCGGACGTGGTCCAGGCGCTGAACACCATGGCCGCCCTGAACCCCAACATCACCCATGTCGCCATCGACGGAGCGCTCTTCCAGCAAGAAGTCGAAGCGCGCCAGGTCATGGCCGTACCGACGGTGTTGCTGAACGGCCAGCCGTTCGGCCAGGGCCGGATGAGCCTGGAGCAGATCGTGGCCAAGCTCGACACGGGCGCCGTGGCCCGCGAGGCCGAGAAGATCAAGGCCAAGGACGCCTTCGAGGTGCTGATCGTCGGCGGCGGTCCGGCCGGCGCGGCGGCGGCGATCTATGCGGCCCGCAAGGGCATCCGGGTGGGCGTGGCGGCCGAACGCTTCGGCGGCCAGGTGCTCGACACCATGGCCATCGAGAACTTCATCTCGGTGTCGCACACCGAAGGCCCCCGCCTGGTCGCGGGCCTGGAGCAGCACGTCAAGGACTACGACGCCGACATCATGAACCTGCAGAAGGCAGTCGGCCTCGTGCCGGCTCAAACTCCGGGCGGCCTGATCGAGATCAAGCTGGAGAACGGGGCTAGCCTGACCTCGCGCAGCGTGATCCTGGCCACCGGCGCCCGCTGGCGCAATGTCAACGTGCCCGGCGAGGCCGAGTACAAGAACAAGGGCGTGGCCTATTGCCCGCACTGCGACGGCCCGTTGTTCAAGGGCAAGCGCGTGGCGGTGATCGGCGGCGGCAACAGCGGCGTCGAGGCGGCCATCGACCTGGCCGGCATCGTCGCCCACGTGACCCTGATCGAGTTCGACAGCCAGCTGCGGGCCGACGCCGTCCTGCAGCGAAAGCTGGCCAGCCTGCCCAATGTCAAGATCGTCACCTCGGCCATGACCACCGAGATTCACGGCGACGGGACCCGCGTCAGCGGCCTGACCTACAAGGACCGCAACCACGACAGCGCCCATCGCGTCGACCTGGAAGGCGTATTCGTGCAGATCGGCCTGGTGCCCAACACCGAGTGGCTGAAGGACAGCGGCGTGGCGCTGAGCAATCGGGGCGAGATCGAGGTGGACTATCGCGGCGAGACCTCGTTGCCCGGGGTGTTCGCCGCCGGCGACGCGACGACCACGCCCTACAAGCAGATCGTCATCGCCATGGGCGAGGGCAGCAAGTCGGCCCTGTCGGCCTTCGACTACCTGATCCGTCTGGAACCGGCCGTCCCGGCGCAGTCGGCCGCCGCCTAGGGCGAAACGCCCTCATCGTCACGGTTCTGGAAGCCGCCGCGTTCGCCGTTCAAGGCCGACGCGGCGGCTTTCGTCGGTTTGGCGCTGCGGCAATGCGCCTCTCGCCGGACACGCGATCTACGCCTCGACATCAATCTTGGCCCCGGGCATCTTGTTAACGAATGAGCAAATGATTCTGCGCGGCCGACGGGCCGATTCGACGCGATGGGCGTCGTTACGCGGGTCGTTAAAAGGTGGGCAAGATGCGGCTGCTGTCGAAGAACGATCGCAACACCAAGAGCGGCGTCAAGCCGGTGATGCTGGCGACCGAGAACGACCGTCCTGAGTCCACGGAGACGTCCGACCGTCTGATCGAGGCCACCCAGGCGATCGGCGTCCGCTACGAAACCATCCATGGCGGCCTCGACAGCATCAGCCGCGTGGTCGAGCACCTGCGGGCCATCGAGCCCCTGCTCTCTGAAATTCGCGGTCCGGTCGCCGAGGAGTTTGAAGCCCGTCGTAGCGAGCACGCCGAGCTGATCTCGCTGCGCGCAGCCTTCGACACCGCCGCTCGTCAACTGGCCGCCGTCCAGGGCGAGGAGCGCGAGCTCTCCGCGAAGCTGGCCGCCTCCGACGCCGGCCTGGTCGAGTCTGACGCACGACGCCAGGCCCTCGACGTGGCCCTGGAAGACGGGGCGCTCGAGATCGATCGGCTGCGCAACGGCCTGCTGCAGTCCGACCTGAAGGTCGGCGGGCTGGAAGCCGCCCTGCGAGACGCCGCCGCACGCGGCGAGCACCTGGCCCAGGACGTCGACACCCTGCGCCTGCAGACCCAGGACATCGACACCCGTCGCGGCGAGGCCGAATCGGCCCTGGCGCGCTCGAACCAGCAGACCGCCCTGCTGGTCGAGGAGTCTGGCACGCTGAAGAAGCGCCTCGAACAGGCCGGTTCCGACGTGGCCCGCCTGTCGCGCATCGAGACCGAGCTGGAAGGCCAGGTCGCCGCCGAGCGCGCGCGCCTGCTGGCCTCCGACAACGCCCTGACCACCTTCCAGTCCGACAGCGCCCGCACGATCCGTGGCCTTGAGGCCCAGGTCGAGGCCGGCCGCACCGAGGTGTCGGCCCTGCAGACCCGCCTGGAGACCGCCACCGGTCGTGCCGACAAGCTTGAAGAGATGAACGGCCAGATCTCGGCCAAGCTGAACGAAAGCAGCGCCCAGCAGCAGGCCGTCGAGCGCCGGGCCGGCGATCTCAATGTCGCCTTGGAGCGCGCCCTGGAACGGGTTCGCAATCTGGAGGACGAGGTCGAGGACCTGCGCGGCCGTCACGCCGGCGTCGACACCGCCCGCGCCGCCGCCATCGAGCGCGCCGACCAGTTGGCCAAGACCGTCGTCGCCAACGAAAAGGCGCTCAAGCGGGCCGAGGAACGCGCGGCCCAGTTGCGCACCCGCTTCGACGTCATGCAGACCGCCCAGGACGACATCCGTCGCCAGCACGACGACAAGGTCGCCGAAATGCAGACCGAGATCGAGCGCATCCGCTCGGAAGCCGCCTTGGCCGAAGGCGCTCTGGAATCGGCCCGTCGCGACCGTTCGCGTCTGCAGATGGCTCTGCTCGGCGCCACCAGCGACGACCTGGCGGCGGCGGGGTAGTTTTAAGCCCTCCCCCTGTGGGGGAGGCGGCCGAAGGCCGGTGGGGGGATTGGGCGGCGAACGCCCTGCCACTCCCTCCTTCGGTCGCTACGTGATCACCTGCCCCAGAGGGGGAGGATTTATTTTTCCGTCTCTACATAGACCTTGAGCCGGTCGAACTGGTCGCTGAGCACGCGATCGACGGCCGGCGCGATCCTGTCCAGGCCGCCCTTCATGTAGCCGCCGACGTCATAGGTCTGGGTCAGGGTGGTCCTGCCGTCTTGCTCGGACAGGGTCCAATTCAAGTGACCGCTGGCGCCGCTCATCTGCAACGGACCTAGGCCGCCGAACAGCCGCAGGCCCTGGCCGGGCTGGGCATAGACCACGGTCATGTGCACCACCGAGCCGCCATTGGGCAGCTTCTCGCAGAGACAGCCGCCCGACATCGCCGCCATCGACAGATTGGCCGATGAACCCGACCAGGTATGATCCTTGTTCCACCAGGCCGAAGGCTGGGTCAGGGCGGCATAGACCTTGTCGACCGGCGCGTTGATCACAGCCTCGCGCTTGACCTCGAACCCGTTGGGCTGGGAGTCGACGACTTCGCCGTGGGCGCTGGCGGCGGTGAGCGCCAAGGTCGCGGCGATGAGCAGGTGTTTCATGGGGGCGTTCCTGATGTTGGACTGAGGTTGACGCCTCACCCATAAGCGTCAAGTCAGCACTTGCCCCCACCTGACCGCTTCGCGGTCTGTCGCGGCGAGCGGGCGGAGCCTCGGACACTTGGAGCTCTTCCCCTATGGGCGAAGACGACCGCGAAGCGGTCCGTAGGGGGCAAGTCCGTGACCTAAGCCGCCTCGAACCGCAGCGGGCCACCCCAGAAGGTCTGGACCAGCGCATTCTGAGGTCCCGGCTCGCCGGTGGTCAGGAACACCCGGCCGCCGCCCGTCCCAGGGTCCAGCTCCGGATGACGCTCGAAATAACGCTCCAGCGCGTCGGCCGTGGCGGCCGGCTGCTGGATCATCGGGGTGCCAGCCGGCAGGGCGGCGCGGAAGATGTCGGCGATGATCTCGTAATGGGTGCAGCCCAGCACCGCCCGGTCGGGATAGCGCCCGATGCGGGTCTTCAGCGCCTGGACATAGCCCTCTACGGCCTTGGCCAGGTCCACGGCCCCGGCGTCGGCCTCGATCATCGGCACAAGGTCCGGACAAGCCTGCGAGAACACCGCGATGTCTTGCTTGCGTTTGTCGATCTCGATCTCGTAGACGCGAGAATTGGTGGTGCCCTGGGTGGAGAACACCCCCTGCACGTCCAGCTGCTCGACCTTGTCGCCGCGCCGCTCGGCCTCGTGTTCCCAGGGCAGGCCGGTGGCCGCCTCGATGGTCGGCACGATGATTCCCAGCACATTGACCGGCCGGCCCAGCGCCTTGCGATAGCCCGGCAGCCAGGTCTGTTGCAGGCGGCGCAGGGCGATGGCCGAGGCGGTGTTGCAGGCCAGGACGACGACGCTGGCCCCGGCGTCGAACAGGCGCTCGCACCCGGCCCGCGTCAGATTGACGACCTCCTCGCCCGGCCGCCCGCCATAGGGCGCATTGGCCTGGTCGGCCAGATAGATGAAGTCCGCCTGGGGCAGACGGTTCACGAGGGCGCGGTGGACCGTGAGGCCGCCCACGCCGGAGTCGAAGACGCCGATGGACATGGGACGACACTTAGCTTTCGTCGCCGCGCCCGTCCACGGTGGTGAAGGGTCACAGCGGTGTCATGTGACGGCGCTTTTCGCGTGGCCTAGGCTGATCTTCAAACGTTGTCCCGGAGACACCCCTTGAAGCGTCGTTCGTTCCTCGCCGCCGCCAGCGCCACGGTCCTCATGCCCGCCATCAGTGAAGCCGCCGACCCCGCGACCCCAGCCAATCCCCTGCTCGCACCCTGGACGGGTCCGCATGGCGGCGTCCCGCCCTTCGACAAGGTCAAGCCTGATCTGTTCGCCTCGGCCTATGACGTCGCGATGGCCGAGCAGCGCCAGAAGCTCTTTGCCCTGACCGCCAAGCGTTCGGCGCCGAGCTTCGAAAGCATCATCGCCGAATACGAGGATTCCGGGCGGGCAATGAGCCGGGTCAACGGGCTGTTTGGCGTGTTCACCTCGACGATGAACGACGCGGTCATGCAGAAGGTCGAGGCCGCCACCACGCCCAGGCTGGCGGCCTTCACCGACGAGATCATCCAGAACGAACAGCTCTTCGCCCGGATCAAGGCTGTCTACGACGCTCGCGAGACGGCCGGCCTGACGCCCGAGCAGAAGCGCCTGACCTGGGTGACCTACAACAACTTTGCCCGCCAGGGCGCGGCGCTGGATGGCGTCAAGAAGGCCCGGCTGGGCCAGATCAACCAGGCCCTGGCCGGCCTCTACACCAAGTTCAGCCAGAACGAGCTGGCCGACGAGGAAGGCTACAGCCTGGTGCTGGAAAGCCAGGCCGATCTGGTGGGCCTGCCGGACTCGATCCGGGCCGGAGCGGCGGCGGCGGCCGAGGAAAAAGGCCAGAAGGGGAAGTGGCTGATCACCAACACCCGCTCGTCGATGGAGCCGTTCCTGGTCTATTCCGACCGCCGCGACCTGCGTGAGAAGGGCTGGAAGCTGTGGATCTCGCGCGGCGACAATGGCGACGCTCATGACAACAAGGCGGTGATCACCGAAATCCTCAAGCTGCGGGCCGAAAAGGCCCAGCTGCTGGGCTTCCCGAGCTACGCCCACTGGATCACGGCCGACAACATGGCCAAGACCCCGGACGCGGCCATGGACCTGATGACGCAGGTCTGGAAGCCGGCCGTGGCGCGCGTCCATGAAGAAGTGGCCGACATGCAGAAGGTCGCCGCCGCCGAGGGCGCGACCTTCAAAATCGCGCCCTGGGACTATCGCCACTATGCCGAGAAGGTCCGCAAGGCGCGCTATGATCTCGATCAGAACGCGGTGAAGCCCTACCTGCAGCTGGAGAAGCTGCGCGAGGCGATCCACTGGGCGGCCGGTCAACTGTACGGCTTCACCTTCACCCAGATCACCGACGTGCCGGTCTGCCACCCCGACGTCCGCGTCTGGGAGGTTACAGGGAGCGGTCAGCGCGTGGGCCTATGGTACTTCGACCCCTACGCCCGGGCCGGCAAGCAGTCGGGCGCCTGGATGAGCGAATACCGCACCCAGGAGACATTCCGCGGGGTGGTGACGCCGATCGTCTCCAACAACTGCAACTTCGTGAAGGGCCAGCCCGGCGAGCCGGTGCTGATCTCCTGGGACGACGCGGTCACCCTGTTCCACGAGTTCGGCCACGCCCTGCACGGCCTCAACTCGGACGTAAGCTATCCCACCCTGGCCGGCACCAACGTAGCCCGCGACTTCGTCGAGTTCCCCAGTCAGCTCAACGAGCACTGGTTGCCGACCAAGCCGGTGCTGGAGAGGTTCGCCGTGCACTACCAGACCGGCAAGCCGATCCCCGCCGAGCTCGTGGCCAAGATCGAGAAGGCCCACACCTTCAACCAGGGCTTCTCGACCGTCGAATATCTGTCCTCGGCGATCTACGACATGAAGATCCATCTGGCGGCCCAGGGTCAGGTCATCGATCCGGAAGCCTTCGAGACGGCGACGATGGCGCAGATCGGCATGCCGTCGGAGATCGTCATGCGCCACCGACCCACCCACTTTGGCCACATCTTCTCCGGCGACGGCTACTCGGCGGGCTACTACGACTACATCTGGGCCGACACCCTGACCGCCGACGCCGCCGAGGCCTTCGCCGAGGCGCCCGGCGGCTTCTACGACAAGGCCGTCGCCAAGCGTTTGCACGACGACATCATGAGCGTGGGCAACACCCTTGACGCCGGCGAGGCCTTCCGCCGCTTTCGCGGCCGTGACGTGAAGATCGGCGCCCTGATGCGCAATCGCGGCTTCCCGGTTCCGCCGGGAGCCTAGGCTGGTCTACGAATGGGGACATGCGCATGAGCATGTCCCCAGCACCTTCCCGGCATGATCAGATATATCTAAAAGCACTCTTGCCCCAGTCCAATTTCGATATATCTATAACTTCGATGTAACGAAACAGGATCTAAAAATGTTTGGACGTCATCACCATCCCGAAGGCCGCATGGGTCACCATGGGGGCCATCACAGCCGTCATCCGTTCGGCTTCCACGGCCATGAAGGCCATCATCGTCGCGGCGGCCGCATGGGCCGGTTCTTCGACCACGGCGATCTGCGCCTGGTCGTGCTCAAGCTGATCGCCGACAAGCCCAGCCACGGCTACGAACTGATCAAGGCCGTCGAAACCTCGGCCGGCGGCGCCTATACCCCCAGCCCCGGCGTGATCTATCCCACCCTGACCTTGCTGGAAGAGCTGGGCTACGTCACGGCGGCAGACGCCGGCGGTGGCAAGAAGCTCTACACGATCACCGACGAAGGCCAGGCCTTCCTGGAAAGCAATCGCCAGCCCGTGCACGGGCTGTTCGCCCGGATGGCCGAGGCCGCCGCCCAGAGCGCCGCCTTCTCGCCGCAGATCATGCGGGCTCGCGAGAACATCAAGACGGCGCTCCGCCTCAAACTGACCGCCGGCCGGCTGACACCCGAGCAGATCGCCGCAATCGCCAAGGTGCTGGACGACGCGGCCGCCGCCATCGAGGGGGTGTAGCGATGCAGAGCCATGCCCGTCTGAACACCGACAAGGCCGCGCGCTACATGACCCAACTGGCCAAGCACTGGAGCCACAGGTTCGAGGTGGCGTTCGACGCCACCTCGGCCCGGATTCCGCTGCCGGTCGGGACCTGCGTCCTGCTAGCCGAACCCGATGGCTTGAACATCACCGTCGAGGCGCCGCTGCTCGAGAACCTCACGAAACTGGAGGACGTGGTCGCCGACCACTTGCTGCGCTTCGCCTTCCGCGAATCGGTCGAGCGCCTGGCCTGGACCCGCGCCTGGGAAGCTGGGCGAATTGACCCACCCGCCCTACGCGTCAATCACGTCGGTCTCTAAGGCAAAACCCTGGTCACAATGTCGGGATAGCGACGTTTACCCGTGGGACAGGCAGTCAACTGCCCTTGCGTGAACCCATTAACCATCGTTTGCTCGGCGGCAAGTCCCGGCAGAGGACTATGGAGGAAACCATGAGTCATGTGGCTCGCGACGTCGTATTTCGCCCGCGGATGGATGGTCGCCAAGGCCGTCTCCGCTGGCTTTTAGCCATCGCGGCGTTCAACATCGTGCTGTGGAGTGGGCTGATCGCCTTGATCAGCCATACGGCCTAAGGGCGTCGCAGGACGTCGCAGCCTATCGGGACAGCGCTAGAGCATTTCCCGACCTGACTGCGTCAGGCCGTGAGCCCTAACCTTCTGTTTAACGAAGTTTTCTTCACGCGAACCGGAACCACTTCGCTCGAAAAATGCTCTAGCGCAGGCCGCGAAGCACGTCGATCCGCCGCATCGCCTTGCCCGGTAGGGCCGACACCCGGCCCAGCGGCAGGGATTCGGCCATCTCGCGCACGCGATAGGCGGTCTTGCGCGCCAAGGTCGAAACCGACGGGGCGCCCAGGAAGCCGAAAGCCACCATCTGCTGATGGTTAGACAGATCGCGCTTGAAGCGATAATCGCCCGCGCCCAGGTCGAGCCGGCGATAGGGGCTGTGGTCCAGGCTCTTCAGGATGTCTTGAAACAGCAGCAAGCCCGGCGAGTAGCGCTCGAATTTAGGATCGTGGGCGATCAGCCAGCCGTGGATCGTACCGCCGCCGCGCAGGTGGAAATGCGCCGCCGCCAGCTCGTCGCCCAGGTAGAGGGTGTAGAGGCCGCCCCCGAACGCCGGGTCGCGATCCTCGAACAGGGCCTCGATCAGCCGCATGACCCAGGGTGTCTTGAAAAGGTCGGTCTGGCCTGTGGCGGCAAGCTGGGCGCGCTTCCAGGCGATGAGCTGGGTGAAGTCCTCGCGCGATTCCGATAGGGCGGTGAACCGGGCGGCGCCCGTCTCACGCTCGGCCTTGCGACGCTTCTTGTCGATGTCCTTGAGCGCTCCGATCCCCGCCGCCTTGCGCTCGGCCTCGTAGGCGGCGTAGCCGTCGGCGACGTCGATGATCCAGGAGGTGCTTTCGCCTCGTCCCTGCCCACGAAAGGCCGGGTCACCGGCCTGCATGTGGCAAAAGTCGAAGCGGGAAACGCCCATGGCCCGAAGCATGGCGCGCGGATCCGGCCGGAAACCGCCATGGGTCACAAGGGCCTGGTAGTCCGACATCGGCGCCCCGACCGGCATGGCGATGTCGCCACGCTTGCGCACTGGCAGGAAGGCCGCGGGCTGGCCGGCCGTATCATGCTGGATCGCCACTTGGACGCCGCTGTCGGGGCCTTGAGCCCGCGCAACGGCCGAAACCCACTGCGGCGACAGGAACGGGCTGTCGAAACGCGGCTCGGCCGCCTGGGCGGCCGACCAGCGCGCGCTGACCTCCGGCGGCAGTTCCAAGGCGGGGACGACGTCGATCTTCAAGGCAACCTCGATCCGACCTGAACGAGCAGCCGGAATTCTTGGCGATCTTGCTCTGGATAGATTGAATGAGGGTTTACAGCCTCAGTCCACCAGCTTCTTCGACAGATAGACATATTCCAGGGCCTGGCGGCGCGCGGTTTCGGCCAGGTTGGCGCTGGCCGCGTGGCCGCCGTCGACATTTTCGTAATAGAGCACTGGATAGCCCAGTTCTTCCAGCCTCGCGGCGGCCTTGCGGGCGTGGGCCGGGTGGACCCGGTCATCCTTGGTCGAGGTCTCGATGAACACCTCGGGATATTTCTGGCCGACCTTGAGGTTGGTATAGGGGTCATACTTGGCGATTACCGCCCGCTCCGACGGTATGGCCGGGTCGCCATACTCGCCGATCCACGAGGCGCCGGCCCCGATCTGGCTGTAGCGGATCATGTCGAACAGCGGCACCTGCACGACGACGGCGTTGTAGAGCTCGGGCCGCTGGGTCAGGGCCACGCCCATCAGCAGGCCGCCATTGCTGCCGCCCATGATCCCCAGATGGCGCGGCGAGGTGATCTTGCGGTCGATCAGGTCCTGGGACACGGCGAAGAAGTCGTCATAGACCTTCTGGCGGTTCTCCTTGAGCCCGGCATTGTGCCAGGCCGGGCCGAACTCGCCGCCGCCGCGGATATTGGCCACCACATAGGTGCCCCCGCGCTCCAGCCACAGCTTGCCCATCACGCCCGAATAGCCGGGCGTCATCGACACCTGGAAGCCGCCATAGGCGTAGAGCAGGGTCGGCGCCTGGCCATCCATGGCGAGGGTCTTGGGATGGATGACGAAATAGGGGATCCTGGTCCCGTCTGTGCTGGTCGCCTCGAACTGTTCGACCACGTGGGCCCCGGCGTCGAAACGGGCCGGCGAGGCCTTGATCTGCTCCAGCTTCAACGAGCTGGCGTCGGCCAGCCAGAAGGTGGAGGGCGTCAGATAGCCGGTGACGCTGAAGAACAAGCGGTCGTCCTTCGACGAGGCCGAGCCCAAACCGATCGTCGAATTGGCCGGGAGGTCGAACTTCTTTTTCGTCCAGCCCAGGGGCCCGTGATTATAGGCGAAGGCCACGCCGGTGACGTTGTCCAACAGGCCGACGATCAGCCTGCCGCGGGTGCTGGTCACCGACTCGACCGACTGCTTGGCGGTGGGGCGCAGCACCAGGGTTGCCTGGGCCTTGGCCGGATCAGCCTTGACCGCCCTGAGGCTGAAGCTGATCAGGTCGCCGGTCTTGAAGCCCTCCTCGGCCCAATCCTGCTCCAGAGACACCACCATCTGGCCATCGACATAGCCCTGGATCGAGCTCTTCACGGGCAGGTTCAGCCGCACGGGAGCCGCGTCGGTCAGCAGGTATTTTTCGCTCTCGAAGAAGCTGGTGGCGCGATTGGCCATCACCGCCTGGACCACGCCGTCGGCGTCGCGCAGCGTGTAGCCGCTGACCGAGACGTCATCGACCGTGCCGCGAAACACCTCCCTGGCCGAGGCCAGGGGGGTTCCGCGCTTCCAGGTCTTCAGCACATAGGCGTAGCCCGACTTGGTCACTTGGCCCGGCTCCCATTCGTGGGCGACCATCAGGGTGTCCTTGTCGATCCAGTCATAGTCCTGCTTGCCCTCGGGCAGCACGAAGCCGTCCTCTACGAAGGCGCGGGTCATCGTGTCGAACTCCCGGACGGTGACGGCGTCCTTGCCGCCGTCCGACAGGGTGACCAGGCACAGGGTCTCGTCAGGGGCCAGGCAATTGGCGCCCTTGAACACCCAGTTGGCGCCCTCGGCCTTCGACAGGGCGTCGATGTCGAGGAGGGTCTCCCATTGTGGCGCGGGCGTCCGGTAGCTGTCCAAGGTCGTGCGGCGCCACAGGCCGCGCACGTGATCGACGTCCTGCCAGAAGTTGCGCAATGACCCGTCGCCGGCGAACGACACGCCCGGTACCCGGTCCCTGGCGTTGAGGATCGCCAGGGCCTTGGCCTCAAGGTCGGCATAGCGCGGATCACCCTGCAGCTTGGGCAGGCTGCGAGCGTTCTGGGTCTTGGCCCAGTCCAGGGCGCGGGCTCCCTCGATCTCTTCCATCCATTTGTAGGGATCGTTCTGACCCAACTGGTCCAGGGGCGTGCGCGCCTCGGTATCGGCGGAAGCCGGGACGGGCTGGGCGGCTTGGGCGGTGTTCGAAAGGGTCATGAGGCTCGTGGAGGCGAGGAGAACGAGAAACAGTCTGCGCATCTAGTGATCCAGGGCTGTCGCGACAGGTGGCCGGGCGACGGTAACGAAAATCACGGATGGCGCCAGAGTGGCCGAAAACACGCGGGTCAATCGTCTAAAGCCGCGCTAAGAACGCCGCACTTGGGCCTGACCTCTGACTCGGCCGAGGTTTTCCACTATATAACCCGCACCATGAGCCGCACCTTTCTCAAGATGAACGGGCTGGGCAACGACTTCGTCGTGCTTGAGACCGCCTCCCAGCCCTTCCATCCGACGGCGGAGGACATCCGCGCCATCGCCAGACGGCCCGGCAAGGATGGGGGCGAGGGCGGAATTGGCTGCGACCAGGTGATCGCCATCGATCCGCCCAGGGCGCAGGGCGCGAGCGCCTATGTGCGGTTCTGGAATTCGGATGGCGAGGAGACCGGGGCCTGCGGCAACGGTACGCGCTGCGTGGCGTGGCTGCTGATGCAGTCGTCGGACAAGACCGCCGTGGCCTTCGACACCGTGGCCGGCCGGCTGACCGGCCAGATGGCCGGCGACAAGCTGGTCACCGTCGACATGGGCCCACCGGGCCTAACCTGGGACCAGATCCCGCTGTCCGAGGAGATGGACACCACCGGCATCGAGCTGCAGGTCGGCCCGATCGACGCCCCCGACCTGCACACGCCGGGCTGCGTCTCGATGGGCAATCCGCATGTGGTGTTCTTTGTCGATACGCCGGCCACCGATGAGCTGGCGCGCGGCACGGGGTCGCTGATCGAACACCACCCGCTGTTCCCGCAGGGCGTCAATGTCGGCTTCGCCAACGTCGTTGAGCGCGACCACATCAGGCTCAAGGTCTGGGAGCGCGGCGCGGGCCTGACCGCCGCCTGCGGCACCGGCGCCTGCGCGGCCCAGGTGGCCGCCGTCCGCAAGGGCCTGACCAACCGCGTCGCCAGGGTCGAGTTCGAGAGCGGGTCCCTGACCATCGAATGGCGGGCCAGCGACAGCCACGTGATCATGACCGGTCCCGTGACGATGGAATTCAGCGGCAAACTGCCCGAGAAGGTCGCGGCATGAGCGTCCATACCGCCCCCATCCACCCGGCGATTGGTCCAGGCAAGACGGCCGTGATCACCGGCGCGGCCGACGGCATCGGCCTGGCCGCCGCCCAGACCTTCGCCGGTCTGGGCATGAACGTGGTCATGGCCGACATCATGGGCCGCGCCCTGGCCAAGGCCGCCGACTCCATCGGCGAGCGCGCCCTGGCCGTGCCCACCGACGTCGCCGACCGCGCCGCGGTCCAGACCCTGCGCGACGCAGCGGTCGATCGATTCGGCGCTGTCGACGTGCTGATGAACAACGCCGGGGTTGGCGGCGGAGGCGACGCCTTCTCGGGCGAGGACCCGTGGAAGCGCATCCTCGACGTCAACCTGTGGGGCGTGATCAATGGCGTTCAAGTGATCGGCGAGGAGATGGCCGCCAGCGGCCGCCCCGGCTTGATCATCAACACGGGCTCCAAGCAAGGCATTACCCAGCCGCCGGGCAACACGGCCTATAATGTGTCGAAATCGGCGGTGAAGTCGCTGACTGAGGGGCTGGCCCACACCCTGCGCGAGATCGTCGATTGCCAGGTCGACGCTCGCCTGCTGATCCCCGGCTTCGTCCACACCGGCATGACCCGGCGCGGCGGCGACAAGCCCGCCGCCGCCTGGACCCCGCAACAGACCGTCGACTTCATGCTGGAAAGCATCCAGCGCGGCGACTTCTACATCCTGTGCCCCGACAACGACGTGCCCCGCGCCGTCGACGAAAAGCGCATGGCCTGGGCCATCGGCGACATCATCGAAAACCGCCCAGCCCTGTCGCGCTGGCGCCCCGACTGGAAGGACGCCTTCGCGGCGTTCGTCGATAAGCCGTGACCACCTACACCCTCATCTCCCGGCCGCCGAAGCCGGCCCCCACCTCCCAACATGAGAATGGGGGCGAGGAGGGCGGCCCGGCCGTCGTCTCCAACGGTCCCGACGACGTGGCGATCGTCACCTTCGGCTGCCGGCTGAACGCCTATGAGTCGGAAGCCATCCGGGCCCGCGCGGCCGCCGATGGCTTGACCGACGCGGTGGTGTTCAACACCTGCGCGGTAACCAACGAGGCCGTGCGTCAGGCCCGGCAGGCGATCCGCAAGGCGCGTCGCGAGCGGCCGGACGCCCGGCTGATCGTCACCGGCTGCGCCGCCCAGATCGATCCCGCCGCCTTCGCCGCCATGCCGGAGGTCGACCTCGTGCTCGGCAACGCCGAAAAGGCCGCGCCTGGCGCGTTGATGGACACCTCTACCCGTGTTCGGGTCAATGACATCATGTCGATCAGGGAGACCGCCGGTCACCTGATCGCCGGTCTCAAGGACCGCGCCCGGGCCTATGTCGAGGTCCAGAACGGCTGCGACCACCGCTGCACCTTCTGCATCATCCCCTATGGCCGGGGAAACTCGCGCTCGGCCCCGGCCGGCGAGGTGGTCGACCAGGTCCGCCGGCTCTCGGACGAGGGCTATAACGAGGTGGTGTTGACCGGCGTCGATGTGACGTCGTGGGGCGCCGACCTGCCCGGCCAACCGACCCTGGGCCAGCTGGTGGGGCGAATCCTGAAGCTGGTTCCTGGCCTGCCGCGCCTACGGCTGTCGTCGATCGACGCCGCCGAGATCGACGTCGACCTGTTTCGGCTGCTGGAGACCGAGCCCCGGCTGATGCCCTATCTGCACCTGTCCTTGCAGGCCGGCGACAACCTGGTGCTCAAGCGCATGAAGCGTCGCCACAGTCGCGAGGACGCCCTGAAGCTGGTGGCCAGCGTCCGCGCCGTGCGCCCCGACACAGCCTTCGGCGCCGACCTGATCGCCGGTTTCCCCACTGAGAGCGACGAGGCCTTCGAAAACACTCTGAGGCTGGTCGAGGAGGCGGGCCTGGCCTTCCTGCACGTCTTCCCCTACAGCGCTCGCCCCGGCACGCCCGCCGCGCGGATGCCGGCGGTCAAGGGCGGAGTGATCAAGGACCGCGCCCGCCGCCTGCGGGAAGCTGGCCAGGCTGGGCTTGAACGCCACCTCCAGCGCCAGGTGGGCCGCGTTCTATCGGGCCTGGTCGAGCGCGAAGGCGTGGCCCGCGCCGAGGATTTCACCGAGATCGCCTTCGATCCCGCCTTGGGGGGTGCCGCGCCCCAGGGCCGGATCGTTGCCTTTCGCGTCACCGGCCACGACGGCGTGAGGGTGATCGCCGAGCTCACCGCCTAGGGAGGTTTCCCATGTCCGATACGACCGCGCTGACCGGCGGCTGCCAATGCGGCGCGGTGCGCTTCAGCGTCGACCGCGCGCCTGGCCGCGCCTCGATCTGCCATTGCCGAATGTGCCAGAAGGCCTTCGCCGGAGCGTTCGGGGCCTTGGTCACCGTCTCGGTCGTCGACCTGATCTGGACGCGCGGCGCTCCGGCCCATTTCCAGAGCTCCGACCAGGTGAAGCGCGGCTTCTGCGCCGCCTGCGGCACGCCGCTAACCTTTGAATGGAGCGCCGAGCGGATCGACTTGGCGGTCTTTGCCTTCGACGATCCCTCGCGGGTCGAGCCGGCGGTGCAATTGGCCGTCGAGGGTCGTCCGGCCTGGATGGATCATCTGGCCGATATGCCGGTTCGCCCGCCGACGGGGCCGCCGGGTGTAGTAGTCAGCCGGCAGCATCCCGATCACGACACCTGATCCTTCTCCCTTTGAGGGAAAATGTGGGCTCGCTGAGCGATGTCGGATGAGGGGTTGACAGGAGGATCAGCCGCAAGCGGCGGGCGGGTTGATGCGATCCCTCATTCGTCGGCTGCGCCGCCACCTTCTCCCGCTAGGGGAAGGGAGAGAGGGTGTAGACGCTTCACCGACAGCGCCAGATAGGCCACACCCATGACGGTCCAGACGATGTCTTCGGCGCGCCGACCTTGAATGACGATCATCGTCTCACCCTCGAAGCGCGGCTTGCGTCCGTTCACGCCTTCTCCTCTCCGCCTGCAAACCCCGGCAGGCTCCAGCCCAGCTTGAGCGCACAGGCCCGCAAGCCGAAGGCGGCCACAAATCCGGCGATCCCCGCCGGCCAGAAACCCGCGTGCAGCAGGCTCAGCACCGCGAACACCGACGCCCCCAGCAGGGCGGCGGTGATGTAGATCTCGCGGCGCAGCAGCAGGTTCGGCTCCCCGGCCAGCACATCCCGGAGGATCCCGCCGAAGGCGGTCGTCAGCACGCCCATCATCACCGCCGTGAACGGATGGACGCCCAGGCTTAGCGCCTTGGCCGTGCCGACCACGCAATAGGCGGCCATGCCCAGGGCGTCGAGCCACAGCAGGGCTCGGAACCGCCAGCCGCGCTTCCCCAGCATCCAGACGATCACCGCCGCCCCCAGGCAGGCCAGGACATAGCCGGGCCGCTGGATCCAGAACACCGGCGCGCCGATCAGCAGATCGCGGAGGGTTCCGCCGCCAACTCCGGTGATGGCTGCGAAAAAGCCGAAGGTGATGATGTCGTGCTTGCGATGGGCGGCGGCCAGCGCCCCGGTCGCGCCGAACACGGCGACGGCGGCGTAATCCAGCCAGAACAGTGTGGTCGAAAGCGCGTCCATTGGCGTTTCATGCCACGGCCGATAGAGCCTGTCCCAGGCTCTATCCCCTTTGATTGGAGCGTGGCGGGCGCTGAAACCGCTCACACTTTCAGCTGCCACGCTCTAAAGGAACGCCATGAGCGAAAAGCCCGAGCAGAAAAAAGGCTGGTTCCAGCGCCTGACGTCGGGCCTGGCCCGGTCGTCCCAGCAGATGACCGACCAGGTCACCGGCGTCTTCGTCAAGAAGCCCCTGGACCAGGAACAGCTGGATCAGCTGGAAGAGATGCTGATCGAGGCGGACCTTGGTCCCCAGATCGCCGCCCGCATCGCCGACGCCTTCGGCAAGGCGCGGTTTGGCAAGTCCTCGACCGAGATCGAGGTCAAGGAAGCCCTGGCCGACTTGGTCGCCGCCGAATTGACCGACCGCGAGGGGGTATTCGACCCGCTGTCGGGTCCCAAGCCCTATGTGGTGCTGTTCATCGGCGTCAATGGGTCGGGCAAGACCACCACCCTGGGCAAGATCGCCTCCGACCTGACCCTCAACAAGGGCGCCAAGGTGCTGATCGCCGCCGGCGACACCTTCCGCGCCGCCGCCGTGGAGCAGTTGAAGGTCTGGGCCGACCGGGCAGGGGCCGATTTCATGAGCCGTCCGCCCGGTTCCGACGCCGCCGCCCTGGCCTATGAGGCCGTCGAACGCGCCAAGCTCGAAGGCCATGATGTCGTGCTGATCGATACCGCCGGCCGGCTGCAGAACAAGCAAGGCCTGATGGACGAACTGCTCAAGGTCATTCGGGTGCTCAAGAAGGTCGATCCCGACGCCCCGCACGAGACCCTGCTGGTGCTGGACGCCACGGTGGGCCGCAACGCCCTGGCCCAGGAGAAGATCTTCGGCAACCAGGTCGGCGTCTCCGGGATTGTGATGACCAAGCTGGATGGCACGGCGCGCGGCGGGGTGCTGGTGCCGGTGGCCCGGGCCTCGGACAGCCCGATCAAGCTGATCGGCGTCGGCGAAGGCGTCGATGATCTACAACCGTTCGACGCGCGTGCCTTCTCGCGCTCGCTGGTGGGGCTTGAGGACTAGACATGACCGAGATTCCTCCCCCCGAGCCGGCGCCCGCACTGGCCACTCAGCCCGACAAGAAGAAGAACGCCGCCTGGGTGCGCACTGCCGTCGACTACGGCGCACCGGTGGCCTTCGCCGTGGCCTTCTTCGCCACCAAGAACTTCCAGACCGCCACCTGGGTGCTGGTCGTCGCCTCGGCCCTGGCCCTGGCGCTCGGCTATGCCGTCGAGCGCCGTGTGGCCCTGCTGCCGCTGTTTTCCGGCGTCATGGCCCTGATCTTCGGCGCCCTGGGCCTGGTGTTCCACAGCGACGTGTTCGTGAAGATCAAGGTGACCGTGGTGAACGGCGCCCTGGCCCTGTTCATGATCGGCGGAACGCTGATGGGCCGCGCGCCGCTCAAGGCGCTGATCGGCGAGGCCGTGCGCCTGCCCGACGCCGCCTGGCGCACACTCACCCTGCGTTATGGCGGCTATTTCACCTTCGCGGCGGTCGCCAATCAGGTGGTCATCGCCATCACCAACGGCATGCCTGCGGTGCAGGGCAACGACCTGTGGGTAAAGTTCCGCATCGCCCTGCTGCCCCTGGCCATCGTCTTCTCCCTGACCCAGGTGCCCTTCCTGATGAAGCACATGGCCAAGGGCGACGAGGCCAAGACACCCGAACCGCCGGACGCCGGCTTCTAGGTTGGCAACCGACAGCCCACGGACCATCTGTCGTCAAATCGACGTGTAACCGTGGTACCTGAAGGTCCGTCGACGGAAACGAGGGACGACGGATTATGGCCAAGATCAAGGGCGACAAGGGCGACGGCAGGTCCGTCGGGGCGGATCACGGCGGGGCCCTGACGCGGTCGCCCAGCCACCTGCTGCACCGTGTCCTGCAACTGGCCCTCGACATCTATGCCGAGGAGAGCGGCGCCGGCGGCGTCACCCAGCGGCAGTTCGCGGTTCTGGCGGCGGTGGCCGAGAACGAGGGCGTCACCCAGACGGGCCTGGTGCGCGCCACCGGCATCGACCGTTCCACCCTGGCCGACATGGTCGCCCGGATGATCACCAAGGGCCATTTGGAGCGCCATCGCTCCGACCTGGACGCCCGCGCCAACACCGTCAGCCTGACATCGGCCGGCGCCGCCGTGCTGGAGGAAAGCCGTCCCAAGGTGGCCATGGCCGACGCTCGCATCCTGGCCCTGCTCAAGCCCAGCAAGCGTGCGGGCTTCCTTGAGTTGCTCGCCGACATGGCTGTGTCCGACGTCCACGGCGAGCCGGAGGTCAAGGTCAAGAAGACCAAGGCTCCCAAGGCTGAGAAGGTCGCCAAGAAGGACAAGAAGCCCAAGAAGGAAAAGGCCGCCAAGAAGGCGGCCTGAGGGCCCAGCCGGGGACACGCACAAGCGCATGTTCCCCGGCGCTTCCGCCGAAAGCCTTAGGCGGGCGTCCGTCGAAGCCCTAAAGTCGTCTCAAGCCGATAGGACGGCTCGGCCTGCTGGACATCCCGGCGCGCGAGCGCCCTGGCAGGGAGCGCGCATGGCCAAGGGTCAGAAAAAGTCCAACAAGGAAGTCCGCAAACCGAAGGCCGACAAGAAGGCCGCGCCAGCCGCCGCGTCGCCGTTCATCGTCACGTCCGGGAAAAAGTAGGGCGCTCCGCAAGGGGGCCTACGCCGTCTTCGTGCGACTGGCGTCTTCGGCGAACGCCCCGAACAACGGGTCCCACTCCACGATCGTCAGGTCGTCGATCAAGCCCTCGACTGCGAAGGGATCCTCGGCGACCAGCCGTTCGACCGCCTCGCGGGTGTCCACGGTCGCGATGATGAAGCCGGCCCGCTTACCCAGGCCTGTGACGGGCCCGGAGGCGCGTATCAGCCCTGCATCGATCAGGCAGCGCAGATAGTTGACGTGGGAAATGACGTGCTGGCCCCAGCCGTCGCCGCCGGGGTGCGTCATGGTCACGAGGAAAAACGCCGTGCGGAAGGCTCCCATTCAAACTCGGGTCGGCCGCTAGAGCATTTCCCGACCTGACTGCGTCAGGCCGTGAGCTCTAATCTTCTGTTTTGACGCATTTTTCTTCACGCGAACCGGAACCACTTCGCTCGAAAAATGCTTTAAAGGCGAACCGCCCACCTCGCGTCGGCGGGGCAGGCGGCTGTGGTTAGCCTGAGCGGCGAACGCCTAGGCCGGCTGTTTGACGCCGGCTTCGTTCAGCCATTCGAGGATCTTGGCCTTGGGCATGGCGCCGACCTTCATCGACGCCATCTGGCCGCCGCGGAACAGCATCATGGTCGGGATGCCGCGCACGCCGTAGCGCGAGGGGGTCGTGGGGCTGTCTTCGATATTGACCTTGGCTACGGTGACGAAGTCGGCCAGTTCCTCGGAAATCTGCTCCAGGGCCGGGGCGATCTGCTTACAGGGACCGCACCATTCGGCCCAGAAATCGACGAGCACGGGCTTGTCGGCCTGCAGCACGTCGCGTTCGAAGGATTCGTCGGTCACCGCTACGGTGCTCATCGGTTGGCTCCATCTGCGCCTCGGGGGCGGGCGCGCTAGAAAAACGTCAGGGTCGGGGATTCGCCGCCCATCTTGCAGCAAGATTTAGGGGCCCGCGCCCCTCACGGCAATGATCTAGAACAGCCTGGCCAAGGCGTCGGCCATAACCTTTTCTGGAACCGCCATGAGTTTGGGGCCGTCGGTCCAGACGATCGCCGCCTCGATCGGTCGATCGGGGAACACCTCGGCCAGCACGGCGGCATAGATGGCCATCTGCGACAGATGGGCCGGATCGGCCTCCTCGATGCGGGCCGGCGACGGGCGGTTGGTCTTGTAGTCGACCACCAGCACCCGGTCGGGCGTCACGATCAACCGATCGACGCGACCTGAAATCTTCAGGTCGGGCGGCAGGCGCGCGGCGCCCCCCGCGAGCGCGACCTCGGCCCGCGAACCGGGGCCGAACACCCGGGCGAACCGGTCGTCCTCCAGCACCCCGAAGGCGGCGCCCGCCATCTCCTGGCGCTGATCGTCGGTCAGGTCGCGCTCGGCCTGGAGCAGACGCGTCGCGGCGGCCCGCCGCCCCTCGGGCTCCAGATCAGGCAGCAGCTGCAGCAGCCGGTGGATGATCTCGCCGCGTCGATAACGGCCGAGGCCTTCGACGGCCGCCAGGGGAGACGGCGCACTGCCCTTGGCCTCGTCCTCCAGGGTCGAGGGCGCGGCATAGCGGGCGGCGGGCGTTTCGGGCGTCGCGGGGGCCAGGGTCCAGGGTGGGGTCGGGATGACGGTGGGCGCGGCGATCGCGGCCGTGGCTTCGGCCCGCATGGGATCGGGACCAAATCTCCGTCGCCCCTCATCACCGATCTCCCGCACCTGGGGTTCGATGTCGGAATGGGCGAAGGCGGCCTGGGCGGCGGCGTACCAACCCCCGACGTTCTCGTCCTTGGTCCGCGCGTCGATCCGGCCGCAGAGGACAAGCCGATCCCGCGCCCGGGTCAGGGCCACGTAGTAGAGGCGAAGAGCTTCCTCGGCGTCCTTCTTCTCGCGGCGCTCGCGGGCCATGGCCGAGGGTTCGCAGTCATTGGCCTTGCTGGCGCACCACAGGAAGCCGCCGTCCTGGGTGGCCATCAGCGGCGAGCCCCGCGCCCCGCCCTTCATTGTAGTTTCGGGCAGGAAGACGATCGGCGCCTCCAGCCCCTTGGCGCCGTGGGCGGTCATCACTCGCACCTCCCGGCGCGCCCCCTCCATCTCGCGCTTGACCACGATGTCGAGGCTGGCGAAGTCAGCGACCAGGGCCTCCAGGTCGCGCACCCCGCGCTGCTCGGCGGCCAACACCTGGGCTAGGAACTCGTCCAGCGCCTCGGCGGCCTCCTGACCCAGGCGCGTCAACACCTTGGCGCGGTTGGAGCGCACGCTCTCGTCCACCTTGCCCAGCAGCAGGGCGTAAAACTCGAACGGCTGCTTGCGGCGGGATTCGATCAGGGCCCAGCGCAGCAGGTCGCGCGCAGCGGCCCAGACCGGCTGCTCGGCGGCCCGTCGCTCCAACGCCCGCCAAAGCGTGTCCGGCGAGCGCCCCTTGGCCAGAGCGTAGAGGTCCTCGTCGGACAGGCCACAGAACGGGCTCTTTAGCAGGGCCGCCAGGGTCAGGTCGTCGTCCGGGAACAGGCAGAACCGGCCCAGGGCCAGCAGGTCGTCGAACACGATATGGGCCGACAGCGACAGGCGATCGGCGCCGGCCACCGGCACGCCGCGCCGCTTCAGCGCCCGTAGCACTTCCTCGAACAACGCCTTGCGCCGGCGAACCAGCACGATGACATCGCCCGGATGAGCCGGCCGCCAGACCTTGTCTTCCTTGTCGAAGACGGCGTCGCCGCGGGCGATCAGCGCCGCGATTTCGATGGCGATCTTCTCGGCCAGGCGGCGGTTGGCGCCATGCTCGCTCTCGGCGTCGAGCGGCGCCGCCCAGGCTTCGCGCTCCTCGCCCGGCGCCTCGCGCTCCAGCGGCCACAGGTCGACGCAGCCCTTGTGATTGATACGGTGCGGCTGGTGGCGAACCACGTCCTCGCCGGCCGGGGCCGGCACGCCCGAGCGGGTCTCCGGCGCCGAGAACAGAGCGTCGACGAAGCTCAGCACCTCCACCGTCGAACGGTAGGAGGTGGTCAGAGGCACGGCCTTTCCCACCCGGTCGGCGGCGGTGATCTGGGCGATATATTGCTGCGTTTCTGCCAGCAGGCGCTGCGGGTCGGCGCCCTGGAACGAGTAGATCGACTGCTTCTCGTCGCCAACCACGAACAGGGTCCGGGTGTCCTCCCCCGCCCTCCACCGCGCAGCGCCCTCGCCGGCGAAGAAGTCGGAGGTCAGGGCCCGCAGGATCGCCCATTGGTCGGGGGCGGTGTCCTGGGCCTCGTCCAGCAGGATGTGGTCGATGCCGCCGTCCAGCTTATAGAGCACCCAGGCCGCATCGACCTTCTCGGTGAGCAACACGCGGGTGCGGTCGATCAGGTCGGCGAAGTCCAACGCGCCGCGCGCCGCCTTCTCGACCTGGTGCGAGGAAATGTAGAGGCCGGCCAGGCGCAGGGCATCACTGCTGTCCTCGGCCACCCGGGCGGCGCGCAGCCATTCGCGGGCCTCGTCAAGACGCTCCTGTTCGGCCATCAGGCGGGCACGAAGATCCTCGCGGGACTTCAGGCCCGAGGTCTTGGCCGGCCAGGTCATTGGCGTGCCGACGCCCTTCTCGGTGAACAGCGCCGCGAGGGCCTGGTCGAGATCGGCGTGCGGATCGCCGGCGATCTGGGCCATCAGGCCGGCGCACTTGATGTCGGTCTTCGTCCCGTTCAGCAGCACGTCAGCGACCGAGCCCCACAGGTCGCGGTCCAGCTCGGCCATGGCCTCGGCGACCACCCGCTCGACGCTGCTGGGGCCGTAGTGGAAGCCGCAGGCCTTCCAGACATCCTCGATCGCGCCCGACGGCCCGCCCTGGGCCTCGAGATAGGCGCCGATCGCCCCGCGCTGGCTCTCGAAGGTGGCGAACATCGCCTCGAAGGCCGCGAAGTCCAGGGCCACCGAGAACCGGGCATAGGCCAGGGCGTAGGGATCGTCATGGTCGGTGACCCAGGTCGCCACCTGCCGCAGCGCGCCCTGGGCGATGGCGGCCGAGGCGCTGTCGTCCATCACTGTGAAGCCGGGCGACACCCCGGCCTCCAGCGGAAAGCGCCGCAGCAGTTTCTCACAGAAGGCGTGGATGGTCTGGATCTTCAGCCCGCCGGGGGTTTCCAGCGCCTTGGCGAACAGGCCCCGAGCCTTGGATAGCTCGCGGTGGCCGAAACTGGCGGGATCCCGACCCTCCAGCGCCCCCAGTTGCTCGCGCAGCCTGGCGTCGGGCGTCACGCACCATTCGCCTAGCCGCTCGAAAAGCCGGCGCTGCATCTCAGCGGCGGCGGCCTTGGTGTAGGTGACGCAGAGGATGGCTTCGGGCGTGGAGCCGGCCAGCAGCAGGCGCGCGACCCGGTCGATCAGGGTCTTGGTCTTGCCCGAGCCGGCATTGGCGGTGACGAAGGCCGAGATGGTCGGATCGGCGGCGATGCGTTGGGGGTCGATCATGAAAATCCTCCCCCTGTGGGCTAGCAGATTCACACATGTCTGAGGGTGGCCTGTAAGTTAGCCAGGGTCCAGCCGCATTTGCGGTCCTGGAGGCTGCGCCAACCGCGTAGCATGACGATGGGGCCGGGCTTGCCGT
>NZ_JAFCUB010000011.1:0-111962 GCF_049896325.1 Caulobacter sp. DWP3-1-3b2 | reverse complement strand
CTCGAACGTCAGCTCGCCGGGGGTCCTGCCGCAGTAGCGGCAGCAAGACCAAACCGAGCGGATATAGGCCTGCTGGGTGCGCGGATCGAAGTTGCGGATGGTCATGTCTTCGACCATCCTGCGACGCAGCGGGTGGATCGCGTCTTCGGGCATCACTCGTCTCCTGTCTTGAGGAGGACGTGGCCGACCCACGCTCCTCTTCAGACAGGAGAACCCCGCTGCTCATCTTCCCCGAACGAACGCCCATCCCGTCCTAGTGGGTTAGTACAACGGCGCATCTAGGACATCGCTGGCGCACTGGCGATCGACGTCTCCATCCTCGTCCGCGAAAACAAACCGCGAGACTTTAAGAGAACGTTCCGTCGTGTTGCGTCGGCGTGGCCGTTTGATCGGAATCTCGAAAGAGTAGTTCGCACGCGTGTCCAACATGGCGCGCCACCTGCCGCGTGCCGGATGGTTCCTCCGTTCGAGGAGGCCCACCAAGCCGGGATGGACAAGTCGTGCAACAAGACATGCGGGTTGGCGAAGGGCGGCTGGCTTCACGTCGGTGTTGATTCGCCAAGATTGAACAATGTTGACCAAGCGAACCAATCCTCGTTCTCCCTGCAATTCCAGGTGGGTGACTGCGCCGATCAATCATGGCTGGTCTGGCGTAACCATACGAAATTACCGCCAATTTTCCTTGCGGACGTATTCTGAGGCGCCTGCCTTCAGCATTGCTTGCATGAACAACAAAATTGTCTATGCGAGGCGTTGAGTAGGCTTGCCGCTTGACGTTCGCGCAGCGAAAATCGTAAAAACGCCGTGGCTTAGCTAAGCCTCATCATTGATTTTGTTAATTACTATATTGCTAAAAAATTAGACTTCACGTTTTTGCTAAGTGAGTTAGGCTTGTAACTATCAAGTGCACGCTGGTAGGGGTGTTACGGCGTGTAGCCTGGAAGGTGTGCTGGATGCTGACCCCTAACTCTATCCTCCGAGTGCCGCCTCGTTCGGGCGCTGCGCCGGATAGAGAGTGATGACCGAAGGCTCAACGATCGAGCGCCTCGCCACCCGCTCCGCCTGGCTGGTCGCCATCGCCGGCGTGCTCTGCGTAGCTGGCGTCGCCATCGTCATTCCGCTTAGCTTCCAGGCCCAGGCCCAGGCGCTGTTCGCCCTGACCACGATCATCATCGTCATCGTGGCCAATCGCGCCTCGCAATCGCGGCATCTGACCATCGCTCTGTCCCTCGTCTCGGTGATCGTCAGCACGCGATACGTCTGGTGGCGCACGACCGAGACCCTGCATTTCCGCACGCCGGCCGAGACGTTCTTCGGCATCGGCCTTTACATGGCCGAAATCTACGCCTGGATGATCATGCTGCCGGGCTATTTGCAGACCGCCTGGCCTCTACAGCGCCCGGTCCGGCCCCTGTAAGGCCCGCCCGCCATGTGACCAAGGATCGACGTCTTCATCCCGACCTATAACGAAAGCCTGGAGATCGTGCAGGATACCGTCCTGGCGGCGATCGGCATGGACTATCCGCGCGATCGTTATCAGGTCTATCTGCTGGACGACGGCAAGCGACCCGCGTTCAAGGCCTTCGCCGAAATGGCCGGGGCGATCTACATCACGCGTCTAGACAACAAGGGCGCCAAGGCCGGCAATCTGAACCATGCCCTGGAGCAGACCGCTGCGGAGCTGGTCTGCATCTTCGACTGCGACCCATCCCCACGCGCGCCTTCCTGCAGATGACTGTCGGCTGGTTCCAGGAGGATGCTCGCCTGGCCTTGCTGCAGACACCCCACCACTTCTATTCGCCCGATCCGGTGCAGCGGAACCTGCAGACGGTGCGCGACATTCCCGGCGAAGGCGACCTGTTCTACGGCGTCGTCCAGCCTGGCAACGACCTGTGGAACGCCGCCTTTTTCTGCGGCTCCTGCGCGGTGCTCCGGCGCTCGGCCCTCGCGCCCATACCGCCCTGAAACAGCAGTGACGGTGCTGGAACACCGCCTTCCTGGAAATCCGCTTGTCGGCGGGGCTGGCGACCGAACGCCTGGCCCTGCACATCGGTCAGCGCATCCGCTGGGCGCGGGGCATGGACCCAAATCTTCCGGATTGACATCCGCTGCTCGGCAAGGGGCTGACCCTGCCTCAGCGAGCCAGAAAGGTCGCAAGGATCTGGCGGCCGACCCCTATCGCCGGGTCCTGGCCGCCGAGCCTGGCAATGCGGCGGCCCGCCAGGGTCTTGCCGCGCTCAGCAACCCGAACGCCCCCATTGCGAAGGGCCAGGCCAGCGGTTTGAGCCAGGCGCGCGCCCTGGCCCAGCGTGGTGAGACCGCAGCGGCGGCGGCCGCCTACCGCCAGACGTTTGGGGGCTCGATCCCGCCGAATTCCGCGGCGCTGGAATATTTTCAGACCCTGGCGGGCGCGCCGGGCGGCCTTGCCCAGGCCCAGGAGGGCCTGCGGTCGCTGGCCGCGCGCAAGCCTGGCGACACCAATGTGTAACTGGCCTTGGGCCAGGCCCTGACCTATCGTGAAGGCGCCCGCCGCGAAGGCGTGGCGCTGCTGTCGAAGCTGTCGATCAGCGGGGGGCGACCGCCGCCAAGGCCGCGGCCGCCTGGCGCCAAGCCCTGATCTGTACCGATGTCGCCCCACGCAACGCTGGCCTATTCAGCGACTATCTCGCCGCCCATCCCGGCGACGCCGACATCGGTCGCAAATTGGCCGACGCCAATCGCCCGGTCTCGGCCAACGCCAAGCCGGCCGTTGATCCCAGCGCCAAGGGGCGAGCCGAGGGCTTCGCGGCGCTCCAGCGCAATGATCTGGCGGTGGCCGAGGCGCGTTTCTTGGCCGCGATCACCCGCCGGTCCAATGACGCCGACGCGCTGGGCGGCCTGGGCTTGGTGCGCCTGCGCGGTCAGCGCTTCGCGGAAGCCGCCGGCCTGCTCGAACGCGCCGCTCGCGCGAGCCCGGGCTCGGCAAGCCGCTGGAGGGAAGCCCTGACCAGCGCCAGATTCTATGCCGGCCTGCAACAGGGCCAGGCCGCCCTGAACCAGGGCCGCGCCGTCGAGGCCGGGCGGGCGCTGCGGCCGCTCACCGGTCCGGCCTATCCCGAGCGCGCCATGGCCCAGGGTTTGCTGGCCGAAGCCCTGCGCCGCCAGGGCGAGGCGGCGCAGGCCGAGACCGTCTATCGCCAGATCCTGGCCGTCGCGCCGGGTCAGGTTGAGGCGCAGCAGGGCTTGGTCCAGGCTCTGCTCGACCAGAACCGGTCTGGCGAAGCCGAGGCCCCGGCCGACCAGTCGCCTGCTTTCCAACTCGACGCCAGCGGCCAGAGCGCCGTGCGCGGTCGCCTGGACCACGACCGCGCCAACCGGTTATGGGCCAACGGCGACCTATCGGGGGCCAACACCGCGTTCGAGGCCGCCTTGGCCGCCGCGCCCGGCGATCCCTGGGTTCGTCTGGACTTCGCGCGCTTTCTGGCCGGACAGGGCGAGGCCGCCGCCGCCCAGGGATTGATGGCGCCCGTGGCCTCGAGCGCCAATCCCGAACACATCCAGGCCGCCGCCCTGTTCGCGGACCAACAAGGTCGTCCCGCGGACGCCCTGATGCTGATCAACCGCGTATCGCCCACCCAGGTCACCCCGGCGGTGGCCGCGCTGCGGTCGCGGCTGGAGATCGACGCGGCCATCCAGCAGGCTCAGCGCGGCGGCGGCGCTGGATATCTGCGCTCCGTGGCGACGCGTTCCGACCTGCCGGTCGAGACCAGCGGCCGGGTGGCCGTGGCGCTTTACGAGATGGGCGACGAGCAGACGGCGCTGGCCCTGGCCCGGGAAGCCCTGATGGCTGGCGTCACCGAGCCGCCCGCCAGCTATGACGGCATGGTCACGGTCCTGGCCCGCGCTGGTCGTGACGCCGAGGCCGCCGCCCTGATCCGCCAGGCCGCAGCACGGGCCGGCTCGACGCAACAGGGGATGCAGGGTGTCGCCGACCTGACCGCCACGCTCGGCGCCGAGCGGGCCGACCGTCTGCGCCAGGCCGGCGTCGCCTTTCCGTTCACGGGCCGCAACGGCCGGGGCGGGGAGGCCGCCGCGCCGCCGCCCGCGACGACCTATGCGCCGCCCCTCTATGCCGCGCAGAGCGAAGGCAACCCATTCGCCCTGGCCCCGGCGGCCAGCGACCCCGTGGTCAGCGACATCGACCGGCAGATCGCCGAACTGACCGCCAGAACGGCCGCCGAGGTTTCCGGCTCCGCCAAGTTTCGCACCCGTTCGGGCGAGGCGGGTCTCGGCAAGCTTGACGAGCTATCGGCCACGGCCTCGGCCGCCACCTCGCTGGGCGGCGCGCGGTTCACGGCCTCCATCTCGCCGGTCAGCATCGACGCCGGCACGCCGGGCGGCAGCGCCGAGCAGCGGTTCGGCGCCAATCAGATCACCAATGCTCGCGCCATCGTCGGGGCCTATGCGCCGGTCTATCGAAGCGCCGGGACCCAGAGCGCCTCGGGCGCTGCGGTGAACCTGGGGGTCAAGGCCGGCGATTTCGCCGCCGACATCGGGACCTCGCCCCTTGGCTTTGGCAAGGTCGACGCGGCGGGGGGGCGCCGCTTGGTCGCCGCGTCTTGGACCCTCTGGTCAGGCCAAGCTGTGGGTCGAGCGCCGCCCGGTGACCGACAGCGTCATCGCCTATACCGGAGCCCGCGACCCGGTGACCGGCGAGCGCTATGGCCGAGTCATGCGCAGCGGGGGCGGGGTCAGCCTGTCGTACGATGCCGGCCAGGCTTGGCCACCGCTCATGGCGGAGGTCCCGGCCGGGACCTACGGCGCCTGGCTTAACGACCAGGGCAGCCCTGGCGCGACGACCATTTGCCGCGATCCGCGCGCTCGGCCCCTGGTGTTCGAACACCGGGCTTAGGCTGGTGCGGATGATGGCGATTGCCTTGGGCGGCGGGGCGGGCGCCTGCGCGCGGCCCTCGGATGGCTGGGCGGCGTTCAAGGCCGCCTATGTCTTGCAAGACGGCCGCGTCGTGGATCCCGAGAACGGCGGCGTCAGCCACAGCGAGGGCCAGGGCTGGATCATGCTGCTGGCCGAGGCGCACGGCGACCGCCAGACCTTCGACCGGGCCTGGGGTTGGACCCAGGCCCACCTCGCGCGCGAGAAGGCCCCGCTGCTGGCCTGGTGATATGATCCGCGGGCGACCCCGGCGGTGGCCGACGAGAACAACGCCGCCGACGGGGATATCTTTGTCGCCTGGGCGCTGCTGCGGGCCGGCCGTCGCTGGCGCGAACCAGAATACCTGGCCGCCTCGGCCCGGCTGCGTGGCGCGGTGGCCGACCGGCTGGCCGTCGAGATCGGTGGCCGTACGGTGCTCCTGCCCGGCGAGGAAGGTTTTCGCGGCGCCGGCGGGGTGACGACCAACCCATCCTACTTCGTGCTGCCGGCCTTGCAGGACTTTGCCGAGGCCGACGGCGGCGGCGCGCCCTGGCGCAGCCTGATCGCAAGCGGCTTGATTCTGGCGCGTGACGGACGCTTCGGTTCGCACAACCTGCCACCCGACTGGCTGCTGGTCGGCGTCGATGGACAGATTTTTCCAGCCCCGGACAAGCCCCCGCTGTTCGAATTCGAGGCGATCAGGGTGCCGCTTTACCTTGTTTGGGGTGGCGAGGACGCCCTGGCGGCGAGCGAGAAAACCTTTTGGCGCCAGGCGTTGCTGGCCGGCAAGCGTCCGCCGGCCTGGGTCAATTTGTCGAGCGGCCAAGTCGCCGAATTTACTATATCAAGCGGGGGTGCCGCCATCGCCGCCCTGGCCCTGAATGACACGAAGGTCCGGACCATCGCGGGGGCGACACCGGATCACGCCTACTACGCCTCGGCCTTGACCCTGCTCGCCGATCTGGCGGATCGGGAGACGGAGGAGCGGCGCCCTTAACCCCTGGGCCGCGCGATCGCGCGGCGGAGTCGTGTCATGCCCCGTGACATCAATCGTCTCTTTTCGATGATCAATCAGGCCGACCTGCCCTATCAGGTCTTCGAGGACCAGAAATGGGACGCGGTGCAGATCGCCGAGCCTGCGCTCGCGGTCGAAAGCCCGTCTTTTCCGACACCGGATCGTGCGGCCAACGAAGATGCGCGGCAGGCCCATGTCGGCCTGTTTCGCGCCTATAATGTCGAAGCGGCGCTGGTCGCTCCCCGCGGCACGCCGTTGGCCGGGATTTTCAACCGGATGAGCAAGCGTTAGCGCTTCTCTCGCTCTCCAGAGCATTTCCCGACCTGACTGCGTCAGGCCGTGAGCTCTAATCGTTTGTTTTGACGCATTTTTCTTCACGAGAACCGGAACCACTTCGCTCGAAAAATGCTCTAGCCACGACCGTCGCTCAGGAACTAAGCGCGGCTATCGGAACAGGTTTCCGCATTCCTTGTTGGGACGTCGGCAGGCAAATCCTCGTATTTGAAGGCGGAAACGGCGCGGGAAACGGCGCCGCGTCGCCGGATGGCCCGCTTTTGCGGCAAGTCCCATGGCCGCAGCGACCGGCGCTGCTTCCCTTCAGTATTACGATTGCGCGAACTCGTAATATGCGGAACCCTGGTTTCCAGCGAAATTCGAGGGAGACCGCTCATGAGCACCCTGTTCACCCGCAAGCGTTTCATCGCCGCCCTGGCGGTATCCTGCCTGGCCCTGGCCTCGTGCGGAAAGCCGGCCGAGAAGACCGCGACCCCAGCGACACCCGTCGCGACCGCCGCCAAGACCGACTACAAGATCGGCTGGACCATCTATGCCGGCTGGATGCCCTGGGCCTACGCTCAGCAGTCGGGCATCGTGAAGAAGTGGGCCGACAAGTACGGCGTGCAGATCGAGTTGGTGCAGATCAACGACTATGTCGAGTCGCTGAACCAGTTCTCGGCCGGCAAGCTGGACGGCGTCACCGCCACCAACATGGACGCCCTGACCGTGCCCGCCGCCGCCGGCAAGGACACCACCGTCCTGATGATCGGCGACTATTCCAACGGCAATGACGGGGTGATCCTGAAGAACGGAACGACCCTGGCCCAGATCAAGGATCGACCCGTCAACCTGGTCGAGCTGTCGGTCTCGCATTACCTGCTGGCCCGCGCCCTGGAGAAGGCCGGGCTGAAAATGGCCGACGTCAAGACGGTCAACACCTCCGACGCCGACATCGTCGGCGCCTATGGCGCGGCCGACACCAAGGCCCTGGTGACCTGGAACCCGCAGCTGTCGGAAGTAAAGAAGATGCCGGGCGCCACCGAGGTGTTCGACAGCTCCAAGATTCCCGGCGAGATCCTCGACGGCCTGATGGTCAGCACCGAGGCCTTGAAGGCCAATCCCAACCTGGGTAAGGCGCTGACCGGCATCTGGTACGAAGTCACGGCCCTGACCGTCGCCCAGACCCCTGAAGGCAAGGCGGCGCGCGAGGCGATGGCCAAGCTGTCGGGCTCCGACCTGGCCGGCTTCGAGAACCAGCTGAAGACCACCTACCTCTACGCCACGCCCCAGGCCGCCCTGGCCGCAACGGTCAGCCCAGACTTGATCACCGCCAACGACCGCGTCCGCAAGTTCAGCTTCAACATGGGGCTTTTTGGCCAGGGCGCGAAGTCGGTGGACGACATTGGCATCAGCTTCCCGGGCGGCAAGACCCTGGGCGACCCGGCCAATGTGAAGCTGCGCTTCGATCCGACCTATGTTCAGCAGGCCGCCGACGGCAAGCTATAGACCTTTCAATCCGTCTCCCCGGGAAGACGGAAGTTAGGACGCCCCTTTTTCGAGACAGCCAAGGACCCAACCCCGCCCCATGCGCCGATTGTTGAACGTCAGACCAGGACGCGGCCTCGGCGTCCTGTTGGGCCTCGTGCCGCTACTGGCGGTGGCGCTGGTCTATCTGATGGCCTCCCAGGCCCGCCATGCCGAGAACCCACGCGACAAGCTGCTGCCCACCCCGACCGCCATGGTCGAGGCGGTGCAGTTGATGGCGAAGGTCGATCCCCTGACCGGGGACGCTCCGTTGGTGGTCGACACCGTGGCCAGTCTGCGCCGGATCGGGATCGCCCTGACGCTATCGACCGGTACGGCCCTGGTGCTGGGCCTCGGCCTGGGGCTGCTGCCCCTGTTGCGCGCCAAGTTCGGGCCGCTGGTGGCGGCCATCGCCGTGGTGCCCCCGATCGCCGTTCTGCCGATCCTGTTCATCGTCTTTGGCCTGGGCGAGACCGCGAAGATCGCCCTGATCGTCATCGGCATTACCCCGGTCATGGTCCGCGACCTCGCCGCCCAGGTCGCCGCCATACCGGAAGAACAGCTGGTCAAGGCCCAGACCCTGGGCGCCAGCACCTGGCAACTGGCCCTGCGCGTGGCGCTGCCCCAGGCCATGCCGCGGCTGATCGACAGCCTGCGCCTGTCGCTATGCCCGGCCTGGGTCTATCTGATCTCCGCCGAAGCCATCGCCGCCGATGTGGGCCTGGGTTACCGGATCTTCCTGGTCCGCCGCTATCTCTCCATGGACATCATCCTGCCCTACGTCGTCTGGATCTCGATTCTGGCGGTGCTGATGGACTGGGCGCTGCGCACCGCCAGCCGCCGGGTCTATCCGTGGGCGCATCCGGCGCGGAGCCGCTGAGATGGCCCTGCTGACCTTCCGCAATGTCTGGGTGGAGTACGGCGACAAGGTCGTGCTCGAAAATGTCGACCTGTCGATCGGGGAGGGCAGCTTCGTTTCCATCGTCGGTCCGTCCGGCGCGGGCAAGAGCACCTTCCTGCGCCTGGCCCTGGGCCAGGAGGCGCCGACCAAGGGCGCGATCGACCTTGACGGCCGCAAGCTGCGCGCCGAACCGGGACCGGATCGCGGCGTGGTGTTTCAGAAATATTCGGTGTTTCCCCACCTGAGCGCCCGGGACAATGTCGTGTTCGGCCTCGACTGCGCTGGCTCGCCGCTCCTTGGCCGCCTGTCGGGGGCCAAGCGTCGCGCCGCCCAGGAGCAGGCCGACGCCATGCTGGCCGCCGTTGGTCTTGGCGACAGTGGCGACGTCTATCCCGCCCAGCTCTCGGGCGGCATGCAGCAGCGCCTCGCCATCGCCCAGGCCCTGATCAAGAGACCGCGCATCCTGCTGCTCGATGAGCCGTTCGGCGCCCTGGACCCAGGCGTGCGCCTGGACATGCATGAGTTGATCACCGGCCTTTGGCGCGAGCACGGCCTGACGATCATGATGGTCACCCACGACATCAAGGAAGCCTTCAAGCTGGGCACCCGCGTCCTGGCCTTCGACAAGCGGCGGCGCGATCCTCAGGCCCCGCACCGCTACGGCTCGACGGCGGTCTATGACTTCCCGTTGGACAAGCCGGGTGCGGTGGGGCCTGAGGCGCTGGCGGGATTGGGGAAGTAAATCCTCCCCCTGTCGGGGAGGTGTCGGCGAAGCCGACGGAGGGGGGAGGGATAGGACGATCGCCGGGGTTGGACCAAGTCGACCCTAAAACTCCCCCCACCGATCGCTGCGCGATCGCCTCCCCCACGGGGGGAGGACTTAGGCCAGCGAAGCGATATAGGCTCGCCAGCCGCCCAGTTCGGTAATGTCGGTCGCGCCATTCAGCGCCCGCGGCTCCGCCACGAAACCCTTGACCGAGGTCCCGTCCTCCAGGGTCACTGTCCCGATGGCCAGGGGCGCCGGGACCTCGGCGACGAAGGACCCGAAAGCCTCAAAATCCAGTTCATAGACCTCTACCAGGATCGATGACCCTCCGTCCCCGACATGGATCAGGGCCGGCTTCGGCGGCGTCGTCTCGGCCATGGCGTAGAGCCTGTAGGCCTGCGCAGTCCTGGTGGCCGAGACCAGCCGGGCCTCGCGCGAGGTCAGCTGCCAGTGCAGGGGCATGCCGGCCAGGTGGGCGCCGACCACGGCCAGCTTCACGCCGGGCTTGCGCAGGGTCAGGTCGAGCGGGGGCGTGTCGGCCATGGGGAAGGTCTCCAGGTAGCGCTCGGCCAGGGCCAGCAGCGCGCGGTCGGCGAAGGCCGGTCCGATCAGGGTGACGCCAAAGCCCGTCCCGTTCTCACGGAAGCCGGCGGGGACGGCCAGGGCGCTCATGTCGAGCAGGTTCACGAAATTGGTGTAGAGGCCGAGATTGGCGTTCAGCGCGATCGGCTCGGCCAGCACTTCCTTCAGGCGGTAGACGGTCGGGGCGGTGGGTAGCAGGAGCACCTCGACCGCGTCCCAGATCGGCTCGGCGGCGCGGCGATAGGCTTCCAGGGCGTAAAGGCCGTTGAAGGTCTCGACGCCGCTGACCGAGAGCCCGCCCTGGACGATGGTCCGCACCGTCGGATGGATCGCGCCGGGCTTGTCGCGCAGCAGGCCCCCGACGGCGGCGGTGCGTTCGGCGACCCAGGGGCCGCTGTAGAGCAGCTTGGCGCAGTCCAGCAGCGGGGCGATGTCGATCTCGATGGGCGCGCCGCCGGCGGCGGTGAAGCGGGCGATCGCGGCGGCGTAGTGGGCGGCGGACTGCTCGTCGCCCATGAAGAGGCGCTGGTCTTGCTTAGGAACGCCGAAGGCGAACCCCCTCCGGCCCTCCGGGCCACCTCCCCCAGAGGGGGAGGATCTAGGCTGTGCGCCCGCCAGATGCTCTCCCCCTGGGGGAGCTGTCGCGGAGCGACCAAGCGGGCCTTCCGGCGCCCGCCGAGAATAGTCATCCCCGACGTCGAACGCCGTCAGCACCTCGTCGACCAACGCCGCGCCCGCCAGGTCGGCGGTGAACACGCTGACGCAGTCCAGCGACCGGCAGGCCGGAACGACGCCCCGCGTGCTCCAACGGCCTTTGCTGGGCTTGAGCCCGATCAGGTGATTGAAGGCGGCCGGCACGCGGCCCGACCCGGCGGTGTCGGTGCCGAGCGAGAAAGCGACCAAGCCGGCCGCGACGGCGACGGCCGAACCGGAGCTCGAGCCGCCGCTGACATAGTCTTGGTTGAACACACACAGCGGCGCGCCGTAGGGGCTGCGGGCCCCGACCAGGCCAGTGGCGAACTGGTCGAGGTTGGTCTTGCCGATCAGCACGGCGCCGGCCGCGACCAGCCGCTCGACCACGGTCGCCGAGCGGTCCGGCGCGTAGGCGAAGGCCGGGCAGGCGGCGCTGGTCGGCAAGCCGCCGACGTCGATATTGTCCTTCACAGCGAAGGGAACGCCGGCCAGGGGCAAACTCTCGCCTGCGGCGATCCGGGCCTCGACGGCGCGAGCCTGGGCTAGAACGGTTTCTGTCGGCAGGCGCAGGATCCAGACTTGCGGCTGAATCAAGTCATAGGCGGCGACCGAGTCGAGCGCCGCTTGGGCGATCGCGATCGCGCTGGCTCCGGCTTTGACCGCGTCAGCGATCGCGACGACGGACAGACGCTGAAAGTCGCTCATGCCGCCGCTTCCAGATCGGGCGCGATGGCGACGATTGGTGCGCCGGCGGCGATGGCCTGGGCGGGCTGAGCATAGACGGCGGTGACGACGCCGGCCGTGGGACTGTTGACGTCCACCTCGGCCTTCATCGCCTCGATCACGGCGATCACCGCTCCGGCCTCGACCCGCTGCCCGGGCGCGACCAGCACCTTCCAGACATTACCGCCGAGTGGGGCCTCGACCAGGTCGCTGCCGTCCGGCGCCGTGACGGCCACCGCGTCGCCGGCGTCGTCAGCCACACCGGAAAGGGCCTCGACCCGCGCGAACTCGCCACTGGTCTCCCAGTCGGCGCGCTCGGCGTCGAAGGCGGCCTGACGCGTGGCCTGAAAGCTGGCGATGCTGTCGGCGTTCTCGGCCAGCATCTTGCGGTAGTCGGACAGGCGGAAGGTCTCTTCCTCGATGCGGATCTGGCGACGGCCCAGCGGGAAGTCGCGACGCCACTCGGCCAACTCCTCGGCGCTGACCGGGAAGAAACGGATCTGGTCGAAGAACCGCAGCAGCCACGGCTTGCCGTCGGTGAAGGCTTCGGTCTGCCGCCAGGTGTTCCAAACCTGGATGGTGCGCCCGAACAGTTGATAGCCGCCAGGACCCTCCATGCCGTAGATGCACATATAGGCCCCGCCGATCCCGACGACATTGGGCGGGGTCCAGGTGCGGGCCGGGTTGTACTTGGTGGTCACCAGGCGATGGCGCGGATCGACCGGGGTGGCGACCGGCGCGCCCAAATAGACGTCGCCCAAGCCCATCACCAGGTAGCGGGCGTCGAAAACGATGCGCTGGACATCGTCAATGCTGGCCAAGCCATTGACGCGGCGGATGAACTCGATGTTGTCGGGGCACCAGGGCGCGTCGTCCCGGACGGCCTGCATGTACTTGTCGATGGTCTGTCCGATGGCCGGGTCGTTCCAGCTCAGAGGCAGGTGGACCACGCGTGAGGGGATCTCGAAGTCATCCAGCCCCCCCAGCCGCTCCTCGACCGCGACCAGGGCGGCCAGCAGGTCGGCCTGTGTCATGCGGCGGCTGTCATAGTGGACCTGCAACGAGCGGATGCCGGGGGTCAGGTCGATGACGCCGGGCAGGGCTAGGCTCTGGAGTTCCAGCAGCAGGGCGTGGATGCGCAGCCGCAGCTCCAGGTCCAGCACGATGGGGCCGTACTCGATCAACAGATGTTGGTCGCCCTGGCGGCGGTAGAGGACGCGGGGCCGGTGGCCTTGTTCGGGCAGCTCCCGAAGGACAGGATCTCCCCCCTCCGTCGGCTGCGCCGACACCTTCCCCACGGGGGGAGGACTTTCGTTCAGCGCCTCCCCTTGTGGGTGAGGTGGCCCGCAGGGCTGGTGGCGGGAGTCGTTGAGCGTTTCGAGCAAGGTCTCCTGCTCGGCCAAAGCCAAGGCCGCCGCCGCATCATTCACCACCTCGAACCGCACCGTATCGCCTGGCGCAAGCTGTCCAGCCTTCCACAGGTCCGCCTGGATGATCACGAACGGACAGACGAACCCGCCCAGCGACGGCCCATCGGGCCCCAAAATGATCGGCATGTCGCCGGTGAAGTCGATGGCTCCGATGGCATAGGCGTTGTCATGGATGTTGGATGGATGCAGCCCGGCTTCGCCGCCGTCGCGCCTCGCCCATTGCGGCTTGGGTCCGATCAACCTCACGCCGGTGCGGTTGGAGTTGTAGTGGACCTTCCAGTCCGTGCCGCCGATCATCGCCACGTCGGCCGGCGTGAAGAAGTCCGGCGCGCCGTGCGGGCCGGGCAGGACGCGGATGGTCCAGGCCTTGGTCGGGACGGGGCGCAGGGACGATGGCAGGGATGAGGTCGGGGACACGCCCATGGGCGTGTCCCCGTCAGCCAAGCGCAGGACGTCGCCGGCCGTCAGGCTTCGGCCGGCATGGCCGCCGAAGCCACCCAGGGTGAAAGTCGAGCGACTGCCCAGATAGGTCGGCACGTCCAACCCGCCCTGGAACAGCAGGTAACCGCGCAGGCCAGCGCCGACCACGCGGCCGATCTTCAGGGTCTGGCCCGGCGCCACAGCGAAGGACGCGTAGGCTGGGGCCGGTTCGCCATCGAGCTTGGCGTCGAACGCGGCGCCCGTCAGGCAGAGGACCGCCGGGCGGTTGAACTTCAGGGTCGGGCCGAGGGCGGTGATCTCCAACCCGGCGGCGAGTTCGCCATTGCCCAGCAGCCGGTTGCCCAGCCGGAAGGCGAGGGCGTCCATCGGGCCGGACGGCGGGACGCCCACGTCCCAGTAGCCCTGGCGGCCAGGCCAGTCCTGGACGGTGGTGGCCGGCCCGCCGCTGAGCACCTGAATGGTGCCGGGCGCCCAGACTATGCCCTCGAGGGCACGGGTCGAGACCTCGCCGCTGACGAAAGCTTCGGAGCGGACGACGGTGCGCAGCCAGTGCAGATTGGTCTCGATGCCGGCCAGGCGCGTCTCGTCCAGCGCCGACTGCAAGGCCGCCACGGCAGCGGGGCGGTCTTCTGCCGTGACGATCAGCTTGGCCAGCAGCGGGTCGTAGAAGGCGCTGACCTCGGTTCCGTCCACCACCCAGCCGTCGGAGCGGACCCCGTCCGGGAACGACACTTCCGTCAGCACGCCGGAGCTGGGGCGATAGTCCTGGGCCGGGTCCTCCGCATAGAGCCGGACCTGGATCGACGCGCCCTTCGGCTCGGGCGGCGGGCCGTCGAGGAAGCTGAAGTCGCCGGTCGCGCCGCGCACCATCCACTCGACAAGGTCGACGCCCGTCACCTGCTCGGTGACTCCATGCTCGACCTGTAGCCGGGTGTTGACCTCCAGAAAGAAGAAGTCGTCGCGTTCGGCGTCGTACAGAAACTCCACCGTGCCGGCAGAGCGATAGTCCGCCGCCGAGGCCAGGCGCACGGCGGCGTCCAGCAGGGCGGCGCGGGTGGCGGCGGGCAGGCCGGGAGCGGGGGTTTCCTCGACGACCTTCTGGTTGCGCCGCTGCAGCGAGCAGTCGCGCTCGCCGAGGGCCATGACCTTGCCTGCCCCGTCGCCGAACACCTGGACCTCGACGTGGCGAGCCTGGCGGACATAGCGTTCGAGAAACACTCCGCCATCGCTGAAATTGCCGGTCGCCAGGCGCTGGACGGCGGCGAAGGCCTCGGCCACCGCCTCGGCCGTCTCGCAGACCCGCATGCCGATGCCGCCGCCGCCGGCCGTGGCCTTCAGGATTACGGGGAAGCCGATGCGCTCGGCGGCTTCCAGGGCGGCGGCTGGATCGACCAGCAGGTCGGTGCCGGGCGCCAGCGGCACGCCGTGGGCCTGGGCCAGGTCGCGGGCCGTGTGCTTGAGGCCGAAGGCGCGGATGTTGGCGGGCGTAGGGCCGATGAAGGCGACGCCCGCCGCCTCACAAGCCTGGGCGAAGTCGGCGTTCTCGCTGAGGAAGCCGTAGCCCGGGTGAATGGCCTGGGCGCCCGCTGCCTTGGCCGCCGCGAGGATCAGGTCGCCCCGCAGGTAGCTCTCGGCGGCCGGGGCCGGACCGATCCGCACGGCCTCGTCCGCGAGACTGACATGCAGCGAGCCGGCGTCGGCGTCGCTGAACACCGCTACGGACTTCACGCCCATGGCTTTCAGGGTGCGGATGATCCGGCAGGCGATGGCGCCCCGGTTTGCGATCAGGACCTTGTGGAAAGGAATCTTGTCGAGCATGGGCGCGGCTATTCCGAAACGATCATGCGCACGGGCGTCGGATTGAAGCCGTTGCAGGGGTTGTTGATCTGCGGGCAGTTGGAGACCACCACCACCACGTCCATCTCGGCCCGCAGATCGACATAGAGTCCGGGGGCCGAGATGCCGTCGACGATGCCCAGGGCCCCGTCGGCCTCGACGGGCACGTTCATGAACCAGTTGACGTTGCTGACCATGTCGCGCTTGCCGCGGCCGTGGCGGGCGTTGGCGATCAGGAAGTTCTCGACGCAGGCGTGCTGGGCCTTGGTGTGGTGGCCGTAGCGCAGGGTATTGCTCTCGCAGGAACAGGCCCCGCCGATAGTGTCGTGATAGGCTACGGCCGTTGCGGTAATGGTCATCATCGCCGCGCCCTCGTTGGACAGCAGCACCGAGCCCTCGCGCAGGAAGACGTTGCCCTGGGCGGCGACGGTGTCCTGGGCGCTGTAGCGTTCGGCGTCGTCGGCGGCGCTATAGGCCAGGAAATCGACGGCCTGATTGCCCTCAAGATCGACGATCCGCAGGGTCTGGCCGGCCGTGATCGTGTGCAGCCACGGGGCGCGGGCGGCGACGACTTCGTCGTGGACGATGTTTCCCAGGGACGGGGCAGAGAGGGTCATGGCGCTCACCGGCTGAAATAGTCTTCGACGTTGAGAAAGGCCCTCAGGCCCTCCGGCGTCGCGTTTCGGATCCTGTCGGATTCAGGGGTGATGGGCCCGCGCCAGGCGGTGGCCCGCAGCGGTGTGACGACATAGTCTGGACGCGGATCAAGCACGTGCGGGCAGTTGGCGACCACGACGATCAAGTCCATCTCGGCGCGCAGGGTGACGAACCGGCCGGGCGGGTAGGGGCCGATGTCGATCAGCGTGTCGCCGCCCTGGGCGATGCGCACGGCCTTGAACAGGTTCAGGCAGGGATGGATGTCCTTGCGCCCCAGGCCGAACTTGGCGACGCCCAGCGACAAGCGGTCGCGGGCGTTGGGATGGGCGCCGTGATTGAAGCCGTCGCCATACTTCCGCGCGTTGGTCGCCTGGTTCGAAGCCCCGCAGAAGGCGTCGTGCGTTTCGGCGGTGTCCTCCACCAGGCTGGCCAGCACCCGGCCCATGTCGGACAGCAACAACCGGCCTTGGCCGAGGTAGCCGTTCCACTGGACCTTCAGGGTGTCGGCGATATTGAGTCGCTCGACCGGACGCTCGGCGTTGAACAGCAGCAGGGACGCGCTGGCGTCGCCGGCCAGGTCGGTCAGGCGCAGTCGGGTTCCGCGGGCGATCTGCCGACCGGCGTAGCCGCCGGGGGCGATGGTCTCGTCCCAGACCACCTCGGCCGACGCCACGCCGTCCGGCAGGTCGGTCGCCGCCTTGGCTGGCACCGTCGGCATCGCTTCGGCGCGGGTTCCGGCCTGGGCGCGGGCATGGGCCTGGGCGGCGTAGGGATCGGCGGTGTTCAGGTCGCTCATCCGGCCACTCCGTCGTGGTCGCCATGGGCGTGCAGCGGCGGTAGCAGAGCGGTGGTGGTGACCAGCTTGATCTGTTGCACGCCGCGCACCTTGCGCAGGTCGTCGCACAGTTGCTGCAGGCGCTCGAACGGCCCCTGGACCAGCAGCACCTCCATGGCCTGATCGTCCTCGAGGAAGACGTTCTGGGCCGAGATCACCTCTTTTACATAGCCCAGCTGGGTCTGGGCTAGGGCGTGTCGCACGCGACCGCTCTCGGCGCGGTAGATCAAGGTGATTGTCCCGGCCAGCACGGCGTCGGAGCGCGCGCCGCTGTGCTCGGCCAACTCATGGCGGATCAGCTCGGCGATCATCTGCGAACGACTGGGCAGGTCGCGCTCGGCGACCATGGCGTCCAGTTGGTCCAGCAGTTCGGCCGGCAAGCTGACGCTCAGGCGCGCCAGGGTGGAGGAGGGCATATCCATGCCCTCCAGCTAGATCGAGTATTACGTAAATCGCAATACGTAATATCAAACTTTCACGAGCTTGCCGCGCCCTGCCCGAAAATTGCGCTAGGCGTTGCGGGCGCTGACGCCGATCACCACCGAGGCCGGCTTGAGGCCAGGCGCGCTGGCGACGACGCGAAGCTGCCCCGGTTCGCGTTGCGTGCGGACGATCGCTTGGCACAAGCCGTTGAAGGCCTTGCGCTGGCTGGCGACGTCCGGCTCGTGGCTGGCGGGATTGCCGTTGCCAACCCCAATCACCTGGCCGGGGCCTGTCACCGTGAAGGTGACCGAGTCGTCGGCGCGAGGCACGGGACGCCCCTTGGCGTCGAGCACCTCGACCTTGAGGATCGCCACGTCCTGGCCGTCGGCGGTCAGGCGCGAGCGGTCGGTCGTAAAGCGCAGGGCGGCGGCCGGGCCAGCCGTTTCGCGGCGTTCGCGCAGGATGACCTTGCCGGCCTTGTAGCCATGGGCCTCGATCACGCCAGGCGCGTAGAGGACCGACCACTCGACGTGATGATTGGGGACGACGTCGCGAACGCCCTGGCTCTCGCCGTTGAGAAACAGCTCGACCTTGTAGCAATTGCTGTGGGCCCAGAAGGCGATCGGCTGGCCCTCGCGGCCTTCCCAGTTCCAGTGCGGCAGCAGGTGCAGCAGCGGCTCGGGCCGCCACCAGGCGCGGTAGTAGTAGTAATTGTCCTTTGGGAAGCCGCAGGTGTCGAGCGCGCCGAAATGCGAGCTGATGCTCGGCCACCTGTTGAAAGGCGTCGGCTCGCCGCGATAGTCAAACCCGGTCCAGATAAAGCCGCCGGCCATCCACGGGCGGTCGGCCGCGTGGCTCCACCACAGTTCGGCGGTGGTGGCCCACCACGGGTGCTCGGTGTCGTATGCGGGTACATAGAGCTTGGCGTCATCGCGGGCGTATTGGCCGCGCGTGGCGACGGTGCTGGCGCTCTCGGTGCTGATGATCGGCACGTGCGGGAACTTTGCGTGGAAGTCGTCCATCTTCTCGTGGCGATAGTTGAAGCCCTGGACGTCAATCACCGCGCTGATGCCTTCGCCAAACCCCGAGTCCATGGCCGCGATGACCAGGCGGGACGGATCCAGGCGATTGACCAGGCGCTTCATGGTCGTCGCCACCTTGGCCCCGCGCGCCGTGCCCTGCTGAGGCTCCTCATTACCGATCGACCACAGGATGACGCTGGGGTGGTTGCGGTCGCGGCGGACCAGCCGTTCGAGCTCGTCCATCGACGTGGGATCGCTGGACATCCGGCGCGTTTCGTCAATGACAAGCATGCCCAGGTGGTCGCAGGCGTCCAGCAGTGCGGGCGTCGGCGGATTGTGCGCGGCGCGGTAGGCGTTGCAGCCCATGCTTTTCAACTGTTCCAGCCGCCAGACCTGCAGGGCGTCGGGGATCGCAGCGCCCACGCCGGCGTGGTCCTGGTGATTGCAGGTTCCCTTCAGCTTCACAGACTGGCCGTTGAGCAGAAAGCCCTTGTCGGCGTCAAAGGTGATGGAGCGGACGCCAAACCGCGTGACGAACCGATCGACCACGGCAGCGCCGACCTTGACCTCGGTCAGCAAGCTGTAGAGGTGGGGAGTCTCCAGCGACCACAGAACCGGGCTGGCGATGTGGGCGGTCTGCGACAGCGACTGGCGCTCTCAGCCCGGCAGGCGACCCTGAGCGGCGGTCAGCGCCAGCACCGGCTTGCCCTGAGCGTCGACCACGCTCTGCACGAGCTCGTACTCGGCAGGCGCGGCGCCCTCGTTGATGAGATCTGTGTCGATCGACAGGGTCCCGTCGATCTTGGCGCGTACGAACACGCCCCACTGCGGCACGTGGACCGCGGCGGTCTTGACCAGCCAGACGTGACGATAGAGGCCCGCGCCCTCGTAGAACCAGCCCTCCCCGATCGAGGCGTCGACCCGAACCACCAGGCTGTTGTCTCCGCCGAGATTGGCGATGTCGGTGACGTCGACACGGAAAGGACTGTAGCCGCTGTCCTCGTGGCTCAGCACGTAGCCGTTGACGATGACCAGGGCATCGCGGAACGCTCCGTCAAACTCGATCGACAATCGCTTGCCGGCGTCGGTGGCGGGCAGGGCGAAGGTCTTGCGGTACCAGCCGACGCTGGTCTCGGGAAATTCGCGGCCCAGAGGCTTGTAGCCATGGGCGGCGCGAAGGTCCTCGTCGTCGGGCTTGCCGGACGGGACGAACGCGGGGTTGTCGACGAACGGCAACTCCACGCCCCAGTCGTGGGGCAGGGTGACCGGCGTCCAGGCGCTGGCGTCGAACTTAGGATCGGAAAGCTGGCTGACCTGCCAGTTGGCGGCGGTCGCGCCGGCCTTGGCATAGGTTCTCTGGTTGGCGCCGTAGCCGAAGTCGCGGGCCGGATCCTGGGCATGCCCCAGCTTGAAGCGCCAGTCGAAGTCGAGCGAGCGACGCTCGCGGGGCGAAAGGTCGATGGCGGGCTGTGCGGGCGTCGAAGGCGTGGCGGCGTTCGCGGACGACGCGGCGGCCAGGGTGGTCACGCCCACGGTGGCGACCAGGGCATCACGTCGGCTGAAATCGACCATCGGGTTTCTCACGCGAAAGGCAAAAAAAGGGGAGGAAGCGAGAAGCTTCCTCCCCAGTCGCAGGATCATCGGGGAGGCGTGATGAATCCCAGAGCTAAAAGTCCAAAGATCTAGAACTTCACCGTCACATCGGCGAGGAAGCGGCGGCCGTAGACGTCGTAACGGCCGATCCGGTTGGGATCGTTGTCGCGGTACATACGCAGGGCCTCGTTGGTCAGGTTGTTGACCTGGAAGCGCACGCCGATGTGGTCATTGATCTGGTACGACGAGCTGAAGTCGAGCGTCTTCTCGGTCTCCAGGGTCTGCAGGTCCGCGCCGCTCCAGCCGTAAATCACCGTCATCGGGCTGTGATACTTGTAGCCCAGCCGGGCCTCGAGCGGGCCGTGGGCGTACCACAGGTCGACCGTGGCGGTGTTCTTGGCCAGGCCCGTCATGTCGAGGGGATTGTTGGCTGGCGAGAACTCCTTCAGGTCGGAGTCGACGTAAGCGTAGTTCGAATAGATCCCGAAATTGGCCAGCGGGCCGGGCAGGAAGAAGAACGGCGTCTGGAAGGTCAGTTCCAGGCCCTGGATATAGCCGCCGCCGCCGTTGGTCGGGCTGGCGACGGCGTAGGTGATGCCGTTGTAGACAACCGGGGTCTGCTTCCAGCCGATGTAGGAGCTGACGTCCTTGTAGTAGTAGGACGCGGCGATCAGAGCCTCCGAACGGAAATACCATTCAGCCGAGGTGTCCAGCTGAACGGCCTCGAACGGGTCGAGCTTGGGGTTGCCGGCGCTGCCGGTATAGGGCGACCAAGTGGTCAGGGTGCGGCTGGCGCGCAGTTCGTCCAGTGGCGGGCGGGCGATGACCTTGGCCAGGCCGAGGCGGAACACCTTGCCGTCGCCGAAGTCGAACTTGGCGTTCGCCGACGGAAGGAAGTCAGTGTACCGGCTGCCCACCACCACGGACGCGACTGCGCCCGTGGTGTCGGCTCGGAAGCCGGTGCTTTCGGATTCGGTGCGAACCACGCGGGCGCCGATGTTGCCGGTCAGCCAGGCGCCGCCGACGCTGTCGCCCGCGAAGTTCAGCTTGCCATAGCCCTCATAGACCTTCTCGTGGACGCTCCAGTCCTCGGCGGGCTTGTCGGCGGCGCGACTGAACGCGTTGGCGCCGTAGGCGATGGCCGCGATCTTGTCGATGTCGCCGGTCAGTATGGCCGGGAGGTTCGCGCCCTTGCCGATCGTATATGCGGTGAACAGATTGGCCGGCACGGTCACGCCAGTCGGAGCGGGCGAATAGCCCGCCGCCCCGTGTTCCTTGGTGCGATCTGAAGCGCGGACGCCGAACTGCACGCTCTTGAACGGAACGCCTTCCAGTTGGCGGGTGAAGTCGAGAGCGGCGGCCTTTAGTTCATCGTTCAGATGCTCGGGCCCGTCATGCGAACCGTACTGGTTGGCGTACTGCGCGAGGCTGATGGTGGGGGCGCTGGTGGTGATGGTCGGGGTCTGGCCAGCCCGGGTGTCGAAGGTGGTCCAGTCTGGATAAGCCTCGACCCGCACGCCCTTCCAGGAATTGGTGCGTTCGGCCTTGGAATAGGAGACGTCGCCGGCCATGGTCCATTGGTCGTTGGTCCATTTGCCGTTGAGGCCGCCAACCAGCAGGTCCTTGTCCTCGGTATAGTGCGACAGCACGGTGGTCACCGAGCTGTAGGGCAGGCGAGCGGCGACCACGGTGTTGTTGATCAGGGTGTAGGACGCGCCGGGCGCGGTGTAGTCGCCCCGGTTGCCGTTGTTCCAGTTGCCCCAGTTGTTGCGGCCCCAGACGGTCTGGTCCTGAAGTTCGGAAATCTTGATCTTCGAATAGAGGACGTCGCCCTTCAGCTCGAACTGGTCGGTCGGCCGCCATTGCAGGCCGCCCGAGACGCCGGTGCGCTTCTGGTCGATGCGGCTGGCCGACTCTTGCGCGCCCCGCGGGGTGGCGTCCAGCTTGCCGTCGCCGTTCAGGTCGCCGCTGTAGTCGCTGGCGCCGGCTGGCGGGCGGGCGATCGAGTCGTTGTAGCCCCAGCCCGTGAACGAGCCGTAGCCGTTCTTCTGCCGCTGGCTGGTCAGGCCCAGCACGATAGCCAGATCGTCGTTGAATTTGTGCACCCACGAGCCCGAGGCCCGGTAGCCGGTGGTGCCGTAGTTCGGGATGTCCTTGCCGCCGTCATAATAGACCGGGCCGGCGCGCAGCACGAATTCGGGGCCCTTGTAGTCGAGCGGGGCGATCGTATCGATGTTGATGGTGGCGGCCACGCCGCCGGCGATCAGGTCGGCCGACTGCGACTTGTAGACCTGCACGCCCGAGACGACCTCCGACGGATAGATTTCCCAGCGCACGTTGCGGTCCGGCTCGGACGAGGCGACTTCGCGGTTGTTGATCGTGCCGAGCACCAGGCGAGCGCCCAGGCCGCGCACGACGGCCTGGCTGTCATTGCCGCGGTCGCGGGTGGCGTTGACGCCGGGCAGGCGGGCGATGGACTCGGCGATGGTGACGTCTGGCAGCACGCCAATGTCCTTGGCCGAGATGGCCTCGACCACCTTGTCCGAGCCCTGTTTCACCGCCAGGGCGTCGCGCATGCTCTTGCGAACGCCGGTGACGACGATTTCGTCGACCTGAGCGGCGTTGGCTGGCGCGGGAGCGGTTTGCGCGTAGGCGCTGGCGGCGGCCATCATGGCCATGCCGCTGACAGCGGCGAGCAACTTGTAGTGAGACATCGGTGGTTCCCCCGTGTGGCGACGGCGCCGCGTTCCGTGACGCGGCTGCTCTCTCGTTCTGATGCGAATGGATCGGTCCAGCGCTGAAAGTCCGCCGGTTCAGTTGGGTGCGGGATTCGCACCGAAGTTCTCCGCGCTTCTGCCGAGCGCTCCTCGACCGGTGTCTTCTTCCAGTCGAGAATTTCTATTTATCATATCAATCACACATGACAAGCCTCGAACGTTTTGGGGCGATGCTATCGCGCTGAACGGCAAGAAAGTCGCTGAAAACGTGGGCCGTTAGGGCAGCGGAACGACGGCGGCGCTTTGCCCGATGGCGGCGGCGACGGCGGGCGAATCGGCGACCTGGTCTGACGCCTCCGCCGTGGCCACGGTCACCGCAGCGCCCGGCATCAGGCGGGTGCGATAGACGAAGGCGTCGCCCTCGCGTGTCATGGGCCTGGGTCCAACGCCGCCCAGGAAGTCGCCGTCGATGAAGGCGGCGTCCGTGGTCGCCTTGGTCTTGAAGGTCACCTCGACGGGAAAGACATAGGCGGTCTTGAGCCAGTCGGCGCCCTCCAGGGCCTGGCCCTTGAAGTCGAACAGCGCCGCGTTCTCCCAGTTGGAGCCCTTGCCCCATCGGGTGCCGCAGGTCTTGGTCGAGAGCCAGGACGGCTCCCAGTAGAAGACCCCCGTGCCGCCGCTCGCCAGAACCAGCTGGGTCAGGTCGATCAGGTATTTTTTCTGGCCCGCCGGGGTGGCCGGATAGCCGGCGATGAGCGAGTCTTCGCCCAGCAGATTGGGCGAGCTGTCGGCGTTGGCGGTGGTGAACGGGTAGGCGGTCTCCACCACCAGCACGTCGGCGGCATAGGTATTGCGCAGGCGGTTGATGGTCTGGCCCAGTTGCGCCATCGAGCGCTTGGACCACTTGCTGTAGTAGCTGATCCCAATGATGTCGAAATCGCTGACCCCGGCCTTGGCGGCGGCGGCGAACCAGGGCTCGACGTTCTCGGGTTGGGCGATGTGCAGCATCACGCGCGGCTTGATCTTGCTCTCAGCGCCCGCGTCGCGCACGGCCTTGATCCCGGCGTTGAACAGCAGGGCGTTGCGGTCCCAGTGGATCGGCTCCTTGGCCTTGGCCAGGCTGGAGACGATCTCGCCATTGGTCTCGTTTCCCACCTGCACCAGTTCGGGCATCAGGCCTTCGCGGTCCAGTTCCGTCAGGGTGTCATGGGTAAAGGCGTACAACGCCTTGGCCTGGTCCTGCGTCGATAGCTTGGCCCACGCCTTCGGGGCCAGCTGCTTTTCACCATCGGCCCAGTCGTCGGAATAGTGGAAGTCGAGCAGCACCTGCAGGCCGGCCCGCTTGGCGCGGCGGATGCTGCGCTTGACGTCGGCGAGGTTGGAATACTTGGTCCAGTCCGGGTCGTTCCAGATACGAATCCGCGCCACGTTGGCGCCCGCCGCCTTGAAGAACTGGTATTGATCGACCGGCTTGCCACCGGACCGATAGACCGCGCCGCAGTCGTCCATTTCGTTGGCGTAGGAGATATCGACGCCCAGATAGATCGGGGGCTCGGCGGATTGCGCGACGCCAAGGGTCAGCAAGCTAGCCGCCAGGGCAACGGTTATACAGTGGCCCGGGTGTCGCATGTCTATCCCCCTCAATACCGCGGCTCACGCCGGAACTGGCGGACACTCATCGCATTGATATTATAAATCAAGAGGGGTTTTGGTGGCTTAGGGTCTTTCGGCGCCGTTAATAAAGGCGTCGGTGCGCAAGTGGCGGGCTGAATCGGCAAGAGGCTCGGCGCGCCGCGCTATGCGCTCCCGCAGGGCTCGGGAGGAACCTACGCCAACCGCATGCGCGTGCTCGTGATCGATCCAGACCCCGCCAGAGCCGCCCTGGTCGCTGAAGGACTGCGGGGCGTGGACCCTTTGGAGGTCCGCAAGGCGGCGACTTATGACGAGACGGAAGTGGCGGCCTTCGCACCGGACGTCGTGGTGATCGCCTCCGACAGCCCTGATCGCGACACGCTCGACAGTCTCCGTGAAATCAGCCCCAGCAGTCAGCGCGCGGTTGTGATGTTCGTCGACCGATCCGAGCCAGGTTTGGCCGAGCAGGCCGTTCGGGCCGGCGTCGCGGCCTATATCGTCGATGGGTTGTCTCCGGCCCGGGTGCGGCCGATCCTCGACGTCGCCATGAGCCGTTTCGCCCTGATCCAGCAGTTGCGCGGCGACCTGGCCAAGGCCAAGGCCGATCTTGAGTCGCGCAAGACGGTCGAGCGGGCCAAGGGCCTGCTGATGAAGGAGCGTGGCCTGGACGAGGACGGCGCCTATCGCTTGCTGCGCAAGCTGGCCATGGATCGCGGCAAGCCGATCGGCTCGGTGGCCGCCGACCTGCTGGCCTTCGCCGGCGTGCTGAAGGGGGACGCGTCGTGAGCGGGCTGGCCGACCTGACGCTGGGCTTCATCCCGCTGACCGATTGCGCGCCGCTGGTGGTGGCCAAAAGTCTAGGCCTGTTCGCCCAAGAGGGGCTGGAGGTCTCGCTCAGCCGTGAAGCCTCGTGGGCGACGATCCGCGACAAGGTGACGGTCGGCGCGCTCGACGGCGCCCACATGCTGGCGCCGATGGCCTTGGCCTCGGGACTGGCCAGCGACGGCTCGGGGGCGCCGATGCTGGCGCCCCTGGCCCTGAACCTGAACGGCAGCGCCATCACCGTCTCGCTCGGCCTGGCCGCCGCCATGCGTGCGCTGGATCCTGAGGGCATGGCGGCGGAGATCATCACCGCCCGTCCGCTGGCTCGCTTGGTTGAGCAGCGCAAGGAGCACGGCGCGCCGCCACTGATTTTCGCGGTGGTCTTCCCCCATTCGATGCACAATTACGCCTTGCGCTACTGGCTGGCGCAAGCGGGCGTCGATCCTGATCGCGACGTTCGACTGGTGGTGACGCCGCCGCCCCGCATGGTCGATCATCTCCAGTCCGGCGGCATCGACGGCTTCTGCGTCGGCGCGCCCTGGAACGCGGTGGCGATGAGCCAAGGCGTCGGCGAGATGCTGATCAAGGCATCGACGTTCTGGCCGGGCGGGCCTGACAAGGTGTTCGGCCTTACGCAGGCCTGGGCCGAGCGTCATCCCGGCGAACTGCGCGCCGCCTTACGGGCCTTGCTGCGCGCCGCAGCCTGGTGTGACGAGCCTGGCAATCACGCCGAACTGGTGGCGCTGCTGTCGCGTCCCGAGCACGTCGGCGCCGAGCCCGAGGTCGTGGCGCGAGCTCTGCGGCAGGAGATCGTCTTCCATCGCGGGGCTGCGGGCCTGCCCCGCCGAGAGCACGCCCTGTGGTTCCTGTCGCAGATGGTGCGCTGGGCTCAGGTCGCCGACGACCTTGATCTCGCAGCCGTCGCCGACCGGGTCTATCGCCCGGACCTGTTTCGCGAGGCGGCCTTATCGCTCGGGCCGATCCTGGGCCCGGCTCAGGCGTTCGAGGACGGCGCGGCGTCAGTTCCGGCGGCGCTGTTCGACGGGGTCAGCTTCGACCCCGGTGATGCCCGTGGCTATGCCGCCGGGTTTGCGATCAGCCGAGCCCGCGCCTAGGCGATCGTCCGCTCGGGCGCAGCTCGCCCCAAAGAATTGCTCATGCTTGAAGCATCGACGCTGTCCGTTTGCTGAGCAACCGCGCGATCCAGGCCTATCGACACCGCGACGCGGCATGGCGCGTGACAACGCCGGGCCCTCGACACTCCACTAGCATCAGGCCTCCGGACAACGAAGTTCGTGGCTGCCAGAGACGACCGCTCGGATGCGGTCACCCGCCCGAGGCGTTCGCGCCTCGCTCTCGCAGACACGCAACATCCGAGGCGCATCATGCTCTCCCGTGATTTCCTGAAGGCCGGCCATGCGCCGACCCTGTTCGCCGCGTTCCTGTATTTTGACCTGAGCTTCATGGTCTGGGTGATCCTGGGCCCGCTGGGCGTGGCCATCGCCAAGGACTTCCATCTCGACCCCGCCCAGAAGGGCCTGATGGTCGCCATCCCGGTTCTGGCGGGGGCGGTGCTGCGCCTGGTCAACGGCGTGCTGGTCGATCGGATCGGTCCCAAGAAGACCGGGATGATCAGCCAGTTGATCGTGCTGACCGGCCTCGTCGCAGCGTGGCTGCTGGGCATTCATAACTACCACCAGGTCTTGGCCCTGGGCGTCGTGCTCGGCGTGGCCGGCGCTTCGTTCGCCGTGGCCCTGCCGCTGGCCTCGCGCTGGTATCCGCAAGAATATCAGGGGCTGGCCCTGGGCATCGCCGGGGCCGGCAACTCCGGCACAGCCCTGGCCGCCCTGTTCGCGCCGCTGTTGGCCAAGGCCTTTGGCTGGCAGAACGTGATCGGCCTGGCCGCCATCCCGCTCGCCGTCGCCTTTGTCGTCTACATGCTGCTGGCCAAGGACGCTCCCGAGCAACCTGCCCCCAAGACCCTGCCCGAATATATGGAAGTGCTGAAGGTTCCGGACGCCTGGTGGCTGATGCTGCTCTACGCGGTGACCTTTGGCGGCTTCGTCGGCCTGGCCTCGTCCCTGACCATCTATTTCAACTCGGAATATGGGCTGACCCCGGTGATCGCCGGCTTCTTCACCGCCGCCTGCGTGTTCGCCGGCTCGTTCATCCGTCCGGTCGGCGGGGCCCTGGCCGACCGCTTCGGCGGGGTGCGAACCCTGACCATTGTCTTCGCCTTGGCCGCCGTCGGCCTGGCGGCCGCCAGCTTCCAGATGCCCTCGGCTTGGATCGCCTTGGCCGTGCTGATGTTCTCGATGCTGGCCCTGGGCGCCGGCAATGGCGCGGTGTTCCAGCTGGCGCCGCAGCGGTTCCGCAAGGAAATCGGGGTGATGACCGGGCTGATCGGCATGACCGGCGGCATCGGCGGCTTCTACCTCGCCTCGACGCTGGGCATGGCCAAGAAGCTGACCGGCTCCTATCAGCTCGGCTTCCTCGGTTTCGCGGCCCTGGCGGTGTTCGCGCTCTTCGCCCTGCTCGGTCTCAAGGCGCGCTGGCGCTTGGTTTGGCCGACACTGCACGGCGCCGACGCCCGTCCGATCCGTGTCTGATCCCTTTTCCTTCCCAGTGAGCAGAACCATGACCAAGGAAAAGCTGGTCGTCATCGGCAACGGCATGGCCGGTTGCCGGGCGGTCGAAGAAGTCCTCAAGCGCGATCCGGGCCGCTACGAGATCGCCATCTTCGGGACCGAGCCGCGGGTGAACTACAACCGCATCATGCTGTCGCCAGTGCTGGCGGGGGAAAAGTCCTTCGCCGACATCGTGATCAATGACGAGGCCTGGTACGCGGATAACGCCATCGCCCTGCATGCCGGCCGCGCCGTCACGGCGATTGACCTGGAAGGCCGCAAAGTCGCCGCCGAGGGCGGGCTGGAAGTCGCCTATGACAAGCTGATCCTGGCCACGGGGTCTGACCCGTTCCGTCTGCCGTTGCCCGGCATCGATCTTGCGGGCGTGGTCACCTTCCGCGACCTGGACGACGTCGAGTCCATGATCGCCGCTTCTGGCAAGCCCGGCGCCAGGGCCGTGGTGATCGGCGGCGGTCTGCTGGGCCTGGAGGCCGCCTACGGCCTGGCCCGTCGCGGCATGGCGGCCACCGTCGTCCACCTGATGGACGTCTTGATGGAACGCCAGCTGGACGAGAGCGCCGGCTTTTTGCTGCGCGAGGCCCTGGCGGAGCGCGGCGTCGAGACGGTGCTGGGCGCTCATTCCGAGGAGATCCTTGGCATGGACGGCCAGGTCGTGGGCCTCAAGCTCAAGGATGGCCGCGTCCTGCCGTGCGACCTGCTGGTCATGGCCGTGGGCATCAAGCCCAACGCCAGCCTGGCCAGGGCGGCGGGCCTGGCCGTCAATCGCGGCGTGGTCGTCGATGACGCCATGCGCACCTCCGATCCGGCGGTTTTCGCCGTGGGCGAATGCGCCGAGCATCGCGGCAATTGCTACGGCCTGGTCGCGCCGATCTGGGAGATGTGCCGCGCGCTGGCCGGGTCGCTGACCGACGGGGAGGGGGCCTATCAAGGCTCGGTTCTGTCGACCCGCCTGAAGGTCTCGGGCGTCGACGTGTTCTCGGCCGGCAAGTTTTCGGGTGGCGAAGGCTGCGAGGACATCGTGTTCCGCGACGCAGGACGCGGTGTCTACAAGCGCGTCGTCATCGAGAACGGCAAGCTCGTCGGTTCAGTTCTGTTCGGCGACGCCATCGACGGCAATTGGTACTTCGACCTGATGCGGGCCGGAACGTCGGTCACGGACATCCGCGAGACCCTGATCTTCGGCCAGGCCATCACGGAAGGGCTGTCCGGCCTAGACCCTAATGCGGCCGTTGCGGCCATGCCCGATACGCAGGAAATCTGCGGCTGCAACGGTGTCTGCAAGGGTTCGATCGTCGCGGCCATCACCCTCCAGGGATTGACGACCCTGGATGACGTGAAGGCGGTGACCAAGGCCTCGGCCTCGTGCGGCTCTTGCACCCCGCTGGTCGAGCAGGTGCTGAAACTGACCCTGGGAGACGGTTTCAAGGAACAGACCGGCCCCAAGCCGATGTGCAAGTGCACCCACAAGCCGCACTCGGACGTCCGCACGGCCATCGTCGAGTACGACCTGAAGTCGATGCCAGCCGTGATGCAGGCCATGGAGTGGACCACGCCCGACGGCTGCGCCTCGTGCCGACCGGCCCTCAACTACTACCTGCTCTGCGCCTGGCCGTCGGAATATCGCGACGACAAGCAGTCGCGCTACATCAACGAACGGGTCCACGCCAACATCCAGAAGGACGGCACCTATTCGGTCGTTCCCCGGATGTGGGGCGGCATGACCACGCCCGACGAACTGCGGGCCATCGCCGATGTCGCCGACAAGTTCGCGATCCCGGCGGTCAAGGTCACCGGCGGCCAACGGATCGACCTGCTGGGCGTCAAGAAGGACGACCTGCCGGCCGTCTGGGCCGACCTCAACGCCGCCGGCATGGTCAGCGGCCACGCCTATGCCAAGGGCCTGCGCACGGTGAAGACCTGCGTCGGCAGCGACTGGTGCCGGTTCGGCACCCAGGATTCCACCGGCCTGGGCATCCGCCTGGAGAAGTTCCTGTGGGGCTCGTGGGCCCCGGCCAAGGTCAAGCTGGCGGTGTCGGGCTGTCCCCGAAATTGCGCCGAGGCCACCTGCAAGGACTTCGGCGTGGTCTGCGTGGATAGCGGCTTCGAAATCCACATCGGCGGCGCGGCCGGCCTGCACATCCAGGGCACCAAGGTGCTGACCCACGTCGCCTCGGAGGACGAGACCGTCTGGGTGATCGCCGCAGCCATGCAGCTGTACCGCGAAGAGGGCTGGTACCTGGAGCGGGTCTACAAGTGGATGGCTCGGGTTGGCCTGGAGACCATTCAGGCCAAGGTCACGGATCCCGAAACCCGCAAGGCGCTCTACGACCGCTTCGTGTTCTCGCAGCGCTTCGCCCGCATGGACCCCTGGGCCGAACGCGTGGCCGGCCGCCACAACGAGGAGTTCACGCCCATGAGCCGCCGGATGGAGTTCGCCCCCGCATGAACGCGCCCCTGAAATCTGCGGTCTGGATCGATGTCGGCGCGGTGACGGACATTCCGCGTCGCGGGGCCCGTCGCGTCACCAGCCCCTGCGGCGACATCGCCATTTTCCGAACCGGTGATGGCGAGGTGTTCGCCCTGATGGACGCCTGTCCGCACAAGGGCGGGCCGCTGAGCCAGGGCATCGTCCACGGCCGCGCCGTGGCCTGCCCGCTGCACAATTGGTCGATTGACCTGGCCTCGGGCGAGCCCATGGGCGCCGACAAGGGCAAGGGCTGCACGCCGGTGGTGCCACTGGAAGTGCGCGACGGCCGTCTGATGCTCAGTCTGGCGACGGCGCCGGCGATACGGGGGGCCTGATGGCAGACGGCGGCGGCGCGCTCACGATCAAGACCGCCTGCCCCTATTGCGGGGTCGGTTGCGGCGTGAGCGGCGCTGTCGGTGAGAGCCGAGCCTTGTCCGTGACCGGCGACGCCGCTCATCCCGCCAATCTCGGCCGCCTCTGTTCCAAGGGCGCGGCGCTGGGCGCGACGGTGGGGCTGCAGGGCCGGCTCCTTGAGCCGACCATTGGCGGCAAGGTCGCGTCCTGGAGCGACGCCACGGCCCTGGTCGCCAAGCGCTTCAAGGACACCATCGCCAAGCACGGGCCCGACAGCGTGGCCTTCTATGTCTCGGGCCAATTGCTGACCGAGGACTATTATGTCGCCAACAAGCTGATGAAGGGCTTCATCGGCTCGGGCAATATCGACACCAACAGCCGGCTCTGCATGGCCTCGGCGGTGGCGGCCCACAAGCAGGCGTTCGGCGCCGACCTGGTGCCGGGCTGCTATGAGGACCTGGATCTCGCCGACCTGGTGGTGTTCAGCGGCCACAACGCCGCCTGGACCCATCCGGTGCTGTTTCGGCGCATGGAGGTGGCCAAGGCGCGAGGCCAGAAGCACGTGGTCATCGACCCGCGCCGCACCGACACCGCCGAAGGCGCAGACCTGCACCTGGCCATCGCCCCGCAAAGCGACGTGCGACTGTGGAACGGTCTGCTGGCCGACCTGATCCGGCGGGGGGCCATCGACCGCGATTACATCGCCGCTCACGTCAATGGCTTCGCGGATGTCGAGACGGCCCTGGCCGAGCTGGATCAGTCGCCCGCCGCCGTGGCCGCCGACTGCGGCGTGCCGGTGGAAGACTTGCTGACCTTCTACGAGCTGTTCGCCGCCCATGAGCGCACGGTCAGCTTGTTTTCCATGGGCGCCAACCAGTCGGCCCAGGGCACGGCCAAGGGGCTGGCGATCCTCAATGTCCACCTGGCGACGGGGCGGATCGGCAAGCCAGGGGCCTGCCCGTTCTCGATCACCGGCCAGCCCAACGCCATGGGCGGGCGCGAGACCGGCGGCATGGCCAACACCCTGGCCGGCCACATGGACTTCGCCCCCGCCGACCGCGACCGCGTCGCCCGCTTCTGGGGGGCGCCCGACACCGCCCGCGCTCCGGGCCTGAAGGCCGTCGACATGTTCGAGGCGGTCCATGCGGGCAAGATAAAGGCGATCTGGGTGATGGCCACCAACCCGGCCGTCTCGATGCCCGACGCCACCCGGGTGCGCGAGGCGCTGGAGCGCTGCCCGTTCGTGGTGGTGTCTGACTGCGTCGATACCGACACCACGGCCTTCGCCGACGTCAAGCTGCCGGCCCTGGCCTGGGGCGAGAAGGACGGGACGGTGACCAATTCCGAGCGCCGGATCTCGCGGCAGCGGGCGCTGTTTCCGGCGCCCGGCCAGGCCCGCGCCGACTGGCGGATCGTCGCCGACGTCGGACGCGCCATGAGCTTCGATGGCTTCGGATGGCCGTCTCAGGCCAGTGTCTTTCGCGAGTGGGCGCGGATGACGGCCTACGAGAACGAGGGGCGGGTCTTGAACCTGGCGGGCCTGGCCGCCCTGACGCCGGAGGCCTATGCGGCGCTGTCGCCCCTGCAGTGGCCCGTGACGGCGGACGGCCAGGGCACGGCGCGGCTGTTCATCGACGGCCGGTTCCAGACGCCAGACGGCCGAGCCCGCATGGTCCCGACCCGGCCGCGCGGCCCAGCGGACGCCGTCGACGCGGCCTTCCCGCTCTCGCTGAACACCGGTCGCATCCGCGACCAGTGGCACACCATGACCCGCACCGGCTTGGCTCCCGACCTGTGCCGTCACGCGCCCGAACCGTTCGTCGAGGTCCATCCGGCAGACGCCGAGGCCGCGGGCCTCAAGGACGGCGCCCTGACCCGGATCATCACCGTGCGCGGCGAAGCCGTGGCCCTTGCCAAGCTCACCGACCGTCAACGGCCGGGCAGCCTGTTCATGCCGATGCATTGGACCAACGCCTTCGCGCCGTCCGGCCGCGCCAATCCGCTGGTGGCAGCCAATCTCGACCCGACCTCGGGACAGCCGGAGTTCAAGCACACCCCCGCCCGGATCCGCGCCTATCGCGAGACCTGGAAGGGCTTTTTTCTCACGCGGTCCAGCCTCGCATCCCCCACGGGGTTGGACCTCGTCTGGCGGCGCATCCCGCAGGACGCCTGCCAGCAACACGAGTTCGCCGGTCGGGGCGATGAGGCCGAGCGCGCCGCCCTGCGCAAGACGCTTGTCAAAGGCCTGACCGGCGAACTCGTGACCTACGAAGACGCCGCCACCGGCGCCCGACGCGACGCCTGGGTCGAGGATGGGCGGCTGGTCGCTGTGCTGTATATCACCCTGGCCGGTCGTCTGCCGGCGCGGGACTGGTTGGCCGAGCTGTTCGCTGAACCGGTGCTCAGTCCTGAAGCCCGCTCGGCGCTGTTGTTTGGCCGTCCGCCCGGCGCGCCGATCGACAAGGGACCGATGGTCTGCGCCTGCCTGAAGATCGGCGCCAAGGCCGTTCAGGCCGCGATCGTCGCGGGGGCCATCAGTCCTGACGCGGTCGGCGTCGCGACCGGGGCAGGGACCAACTGCGGCTCCTGCCGCCCCGAGATCGCCCGCATGATCGCCGCGTCGGTCGTCATCCCGCCCGTCAAGGAGACCCTCCATGTCGCATGATGCTCAAGCCGGCCGCGTCCTGCTGGTCGGCGCCGGCCCGGGCCCCGTGGACCTGATGACCGTCCGCGCCGTTCGCGCCGTCGAGAGCGCCCAGGCCCTACTCTACGACGCCTTGATCTCGGATGACGCGATCGCCCTGGCCCCGCCCGGCTGCGTGCGCATCCAGACCGGCAAGCGGGCCGGCAGGCTCAGCATGCACCAGGACGAGATCAACCGGCTGATGCTGCGCCTGGCCCGCAAGGGCCTGCGGGTGGTGCGGCTCAAGGGCGGCGATCCGTCGATCTTCGGCCGGGTGGGCGAGGAGTCAGCGTTCCTCCAGGGCCACGGCGTCCCGGTCGAGGTCGTGCCGGGGGTCACCGCCGCCTGCGCCGCCGCCGCTCAGTTTGGCTTCCCCCTGACCCATCGCGGCGAGGCGCGACGGGTGGTGTTCACGACGGCGCGACTGGAGGCCGGCGCCTTGGCCGGCGATTGGAGCGCCGCGTCCGATCCGGAAGCCACGATGGCCATCTATATGGGCGGCGAGGTCGCGGGCGCGCTGAGTGAACGGATGATCGCCGCCGGCCGCTCGCCAGACACTCCGGCGGTGGCCGTGGAGCAGGCGGGCGGCGTCGAGGCGCGGCTCTATCCTTGTACGCTGGGCACATTGGCGGCGGCGCTGGGCGAGACGCGCGGCGGTCCGGTGCTGATCGTCATCGGCGAGGTCGCCGCCCAGGCCAGGAGCGCGGGCGATGTCCTTGAAGAACTGTCGCGCGCCGTGGGCTAAGGTTTCAGCGGGATTGGTCCTGGAGCTGGATCCACCCCGCTGGCTGGCGATGCGTGCGCTTGACCAGATCGTCGCGTAGCGGGGCATAGCGCGGGTCCATCAGGCTGGCCAAGGCATAGGTGCCGACCGCATTGACGGGATCCCACGGGTGCGGCGCATATTCCTTCTGACCCGCGCCCGCGCGGTCGCGGTCGAACTGGACCTTCGAGTTGGCGAACTCGATATGGATCTTTTCGCCCTTGGCGTAGGGCGCCAGCCAGTCGAGCGCGCCGGGCAGGTTGGCGCCGGCGGCGTTGCGCCAGGTGAACCAGTCCTCGCCATGGGCGCGAGCCGACAGCGTCGCCATCATCAGTGGGTCCAGGTCGTAGGTGACGTAGTGGATGGCGTCGCGCTCGTGGAAGTCGTGCACTGTGCCGTCGGCCAGCAGGTTGGTCGTGACTTGGGCGCGAAAAGCCGCCCGGGCCCGGTCGATCAGCTTGGCGTCGGCGACCTGGAAAGCCGCCATCGTGGCCAGCTTGACGCGGTGGCTCTGCCAGTTGGTGTCGAAATTGCGCGGCTTGCCATCCATGGCGTCGAGATAGCCGACAGCCATGCGCCGCCAGAACCCATCGAGCTTGGCGCGGGTCATCGTGGGCAGGTCGGCCTCGGTCAGGTCATAGGCCATGATCAGGGCGTCGAAGCCGGTCTCGTCGATCGGGTTGAAAGACATCTGATAGACGTCGGCCCAGTTCTCCAGATAGCGGCCAGCCTGGTCGAGATAGGCCCGGTCGCCCGTCAGCCGCCAGGCCAAAGCCAGGTTCAGCACGATCGGCTGGTCCTCCTTGGCCGTCACGCTGATCTCGCGAATGCCCTTGCCGGGCAGGGTGCCCTCGGTATGCAGCAGAGGGATCGCGCCGGGCGGACGGGTCAGGGCGGCCTTAGCCTTGCTCAGGACGTCCGCTGCTGCGGGGGCTGCGGCGCCGCCCTTGGCGTAGGCCGGACCCAGAAGAGCGTAGTCGGCCGCCAGGGCCGGCGAGGCCAGCAGCGTCAGGGCGCAGGCCGCGCCCATCAGCAACGTCTTCATGTCACGTGTCTCTTTGGACAAAGACATGAGGCCGGGCGCGGAGCCCAGCCTCACAGGGGAACTACAGGCTAAAAGGTGGCCCGCAGGGTCATCTGGTAGGTGCGGCCGTCATAGTCGATCCGGCGCGGCAGCATCGGATCGCTCTCGTATTCCGAACGGGTTGCATCCGTCAGGTTGAAAGCGTCGACCGACAGCGTCAGGTTGTCGGTGAACTTGTACGAGGCCGAGGCGTCAAGCTGGCTGCGCGCCTTGACGGTGCGGGCGTCGCCGACGAACGAATTGCCGGCGGCCAGATCGTATTTGTCGCGCCAGTTATAGACCAGGCGGGCGCCGAACTTTGGCCCTTCGTAATAGCCGATGAGATTGAGATTGTTCTTCGAAACGCTGGGCAGGGTGATCGCCTTGCCCGCCTGGTCCTTCCCGTCGATCGACGTGTAGGAGTAGTTGAACGCGCCGCCGAAATCCTTCCAGAAGCCGGGCAGGAAATCGAAGTTCTGCTGGATATTGAACTCGACGCCGGTGACCGTCATCGCGTTCTGGTTGGTCTGGCCGCTTATATTGACCTGGGCTTGCCTGACCGTCCCGCCTGCGCCCGTGAAGGTGTTAGAGCTCCTGCAGACTGGCGTGCCGCCCGAGTTGTCGATCGTCAGCGTACCCAGATTGACGTCCAGACCTGGGATCTGGCCCGAGGCGGGGCATAGCAGCGCCGGATCGGTGATCGGGCCGATATAGCCGTCAACCTTCTTGCGGTAGGTCGCCAGCGAGATCAGGCCGCCTGGTCGGTTGTACCACTCCAGGGACAGGTCCACAGAGTCGGAAGTGTAGGGCTTCAGGCTCGTCGCGCCGATGGTCACCGTGTAGACCGGATCGACCGGCGGAGTCAGGTCGACCGGGCTCTGGACATAGGTGGTCGGCACGATGTCGCGTGGCTGCGGGCGCACATAGGTCGAATAGGCCGCGAAACGCAGGATCAGGTCGTCGCGCAGGTCCGCCGCCAGGATCAGCGACGGCAGCCAATAGTCATAGTTGCGTGTCGTCGTCTTGGTGGTCTGTCCGTGGTTGATCGGACCGGGCGCGACCGACTGGGCGGCGGCGCAGTTGGTGCAGTTCAGCGCGACAATCTTGTTGTCGGTATATTCATAGCGAACGCCCAGGGCGCCGTGCACCGGAATGCTGAACATTTCGGTCTTGAACTTGGCTGTTGCATAGGCCGAGTAGACGTCGTTCTCATTGGTGAAGTTGTTGTTCCAGTAGTTGCCGTCCCAGTAGTTGTTCACGAAGCCATAGGGCGTCAGGAACACGCCAGGCGCGCCGAAGGCGAACTGGCCGGGCAAACCGGTGGGATTGGTGGTGGCGTTGCGGGGCGCGGTGTTCACCGGGGTCAGGATCGACAGCATCTGCTTGACGTCCACGCCCATCCAGTTGGACGTCGCCCCCGAAGCCTGGCCGCCGAAGAAATCGTTGGCGTAGCTCAGCTGCGAGGCCATGGCCGGCGTGATGTTCTGGGTCTGGGCGCCCAGCGAAGTGTTGCGCGAACCCGACGAGGTGAACTTCAGGCTCTCGGCGCGGCCGCCAAACTGTAAGCCGGTCAGGAAGCGGCCATCCTCGAAAGTCCGCTCCAGGTCGAGTTGGGCCGAATCCAGGTCGTTCTTGGCCCGGCCGTTTGTGCCGGTGATGCCGAAGCGGTCGGCGGGCGTGTTCGCCGCCGCGCCGGGCATCTGGGCGCCGGCCTGGGTGGCGGCGCTGGCGAGCGCCGGAATGTTGTAGGGTGTCGTCGCCAGGTGTGTGGCGTGCGGGGTGACCAGGGTAGCCGTGTAGTTGGCCAGGTCCGTGCCACCCAGGGCGACCGACGTGCTGATGCCGTTCAGCCCGCCCGCGCCGAGGTTGCGGTAGGGGTTCTGGACGATGTCGAACTCGATCTGCTTGGCTTGGGCCTTGGCGCGCGAGACGGTCAAATTGGCGGTGGCGCGCCATTCGTCGTTCTTGAACTCGACGGTCGGGTTGATGGCCCAGGTCTGGTTCAGGGCCGGCTCCGAGCGGATGGAGTCGAAGGTGTTGATGTTGGCGGCCGAGAACGAGTTGACATAGGCGCGTGGACCGTTCGGCGTCTGCACGATGTAGGGGGCGCCGAGATTGCTGATCCTGGCGACGGCCGAGGTCGCCGTCAGGCCGGTATTGGTGCCCTGGCCCGCGCCGGCGTCGATATAGAGCAGGTTATTGGTGGCCTGGCTCAGCTTGCGCCGGGTGATGAAGCCGTTGGCGCCGAACTTCCAATCTTCATTGATGCGCCACTCGAAGCCCGTGGCGGCCGACAGGGTCGTGCCGCGGTTGAACTTGACGAGCTGGCGGGTCTGGCTGGGATAGTAGACGGGGGCCAGGCCGTTCGGGAACTGCGAGGTGTAGCTGGCGGGCAGCGACGCCTGGAGAGCGTCATAGGCGGCGTTCTGGCCGGCGACATAGGCGCCGGTGTTGTTGACCACGGCCTGTTGGCCACCCAACTGGATCGAGCCCAGCCGGTTACCCCACGAATTGACGGTGATCGAGTCGCGGCGGAACTTTTCGTCCTTCCAGGCGACCACGCCGAACACCGCGAAGTCGTCGGTCAGGTGCTTGTTGTAGCCCAGCGAAGCCAGCGGGCTGCCCAGGTTGCCCAGGTCGTTGTACTCGTAGGAAAGCTTGGCGAAGCCGCCGTCCTTGCGGCCCAGGGCAGGGGCGATGCGCAGGTCGATATTGCCCGACAGGCCGCCGGCCAGGTCCGATGCCATGGGCGACTTGATGACATTGATGGCGGTGAAGATGTCGGAGTTGAAGGCGCCCAGCGGGGTTGAGCCGTTCAGGACCGGGTCGGCGAAGGCGCCGCCGTTCAGGGTGGTGCGCGCGAAGGTTCCGGGCAGGCCGCGCAGGCTGATCGTGGCGTTGCGGCTGTCGGCCTCGCGGTTGATCTGGATGCCCGGGATGCGCTGGATGGCTTCGCCGACATTGAGGTCGGGGAAGCGCCCCAGGCCGTCCGACGAGATGCCGTCCGAGATTTGCAGCGTGTCGCGCTTGGTGGCGATGGCGTTGGCGTAGGCCGCGCGGAAACCGGTTACCACGAGGGCGTCAACGGTGTCGACCGGAGCGGCGGCCTCGGGCGTCGCGGCGGGCGTCTGTTGCGCCTGGGCGGTCGAACCCAGGGCGACGGCGGCGCATGAGGCCAGCAGCGTCGCGCGAAGGACGAGCATATTGAAATTGGATGTCATCTTTAGCCTCCCCAGAGGCGCGTCTGTGTTTGGCGCCGTTGACGAACTTATCCGACCAGTCGCCGCGTATGTCAACGAAATGGTATTACCACTTTTCACAATTCGCCGGAAACTTGGTAAGGCCAAAGTGGAGGGATTGGTTATCACTGTCGTGCGGTCGGAATCGGCCGTGGCGACGAAATGCGTCCGGTCGATGAACGCCTGGCTCCGTCGACGTTGCACGCATTCCAACTTCCAACCTGCGTCGCGGTCGCCTAGTACTGGTACCGCTACCGTCGAAAAAATGACGGTGCGGGAGAGAAGCATGATCCAGACTCGTTGGACACTTGGCGCGCTCGCGGCTGCCCTGCTCATCGTCAGTCCGTTCGCGGCCGGCGCCCAACCGCCCAGTACGAAAACTCACTGGGTGGGGTCGTGGGCGGCCTCGCAGCAGGTTCCGGAGCCACAGAACGCGCTGGCGCCGCAAGATCTCTCCGACGCGACCCTCCGGCAAATCGTTCGTTTGACGGCGGGAGGGCGGCAGGTTCGCGTCAGGTTGTCCAACGTCCACGGCACGGCGCCTCTTCGGTTCACCTCTGTGCATGTCGCCAAGCCCCTCTCGGTGAGCAGCCCGCGAATCGATGTCGCGACCGACCATGCCGCGACCTTCTCTGGTCAGACCGAAGTCGTGGTGCCGGCGGGCGCGGAGTATCTTTCCGACCCGATCGACCTGTCGGTCGCACCCCTGTCGGACTTGGCGATCACCGTCTACCTGCCAGCCTCGCCAGAGCGGCAGACCAGCCATCCCGGATCGCGAGCGACGTCCTATGTGCTGGCCGGTCAGCATGTGGCGGACGCCGACCTGCCGGGCGCCAAGACCGTCGATCACTGGTTCGCGCTGTCGGGCGTCGATGTGGTCGGTCAGACGCGCGGCGCGGTCGTGATCCTGGGCGACTCGATCACCGACGGCTACGGCGTGGCGCCCAACAGCAACCTGCGCTGGCCCGATCATCTCGCCGCCCGACTGCAGGCATCAGCCAAGACCCGCCATCTGAGCGTTCTCAACCAGGGGATCGGAGGCAACCGCGTGTTGCGGGACGGTTCGGGGCCCAACGCCCTGGCCCGCTTCGAGCGCGACGTGCTCTCGCAGACGGGCGTCGCCTATCTGATCGTGCTGGAAGGGGTGAACGACCTGGGCGTGCTGACCCGCGACGCGCCGGCGACCCCGGAGGCCCACGCCGCCTTGGTGCGCGACATGACTGGCGCCTATGGCCAGATGATCGAGCGGGCCCGCGCGCGCGGGATCAAGGTTATCGGGGCGACCATCCTGCCCTATGCCGGTTCGGCCTACTACCATCCCACGGCGGTCAACGAGGCCGACCGCCAGGCGATCAACGCCTGGATCCGCGCGCCTGGCCATTTCGACGCCGTCATCGACTTCGACCTGCTGATGCGTGACCCGGCCAAGCCGGAACGCCTCAACGCGGCCTATGACAACGATGGCTTGCACCCCTCGATGGCCGGCTACAAGACCATGGCGGACGCAATTCCGCTGTCGTTGTTCGACCAATGACCTCTGCAAACGAAGATGTCTGACCAATGGGTCTGGCATCATCCGTCAATTTATGAGACCGGTAACATCCGATGACTTGAGCGGGCGTGTCCGCCCTCCCATACTGCCAACCAGCCAAGGCGTTCGCGCCGGATGAGAGACCGATCACGGTCCGATCAAAGCGGGGAAACCAAGACCATGAGCCAGACCTTCACGCGCCGCACCCTTGGGGTCAGCCTTGCCGCCCTGGCCGCCGCCTCGGCGCCCGCCGTGCGCGCGGCCGTCCCCGCCAAGGGCGGCAAGCCGCTCTACAAGGATGCCGCCCAGCCGATCGAACTGCGCGTTCGCGACCTGCTGTCGAGGATGACGCTGGAAGAGAAGGCGGCCCAGCTGATCGGCATCTGGCTCACCAAGGCCAGGATCCAGACGCCCGAAGGCGATTTCTCGCCCGCAGAGGCCAGCAAGAACTTCCCCAACGGCCTGGGGCAAATCTCGCGCCCTACCGACCGCAAGGGACTGAAGCCGGCCACGGTGGTCGACGCCGCCGCCGGCGCTGATGACGGCTCGGTCGGCCGCAACGCCAAGGAAACCGCGCACTACACCAACGCCGCCCAGAAGTGGTCGATGGAGCAGACGCGCCTGGGCATCCCGATGCTGATGCACGACGAGGCCCTGCACGGCTATGTGGCCCGCGACGCCACGAGCTTCCCGCAAGCCATCGCCCTGGCCTCGACCTTTGACCCCGAAACCGTCGAGAAGTGCTTCGCCGTGGCTGCTCGCGAGATGCGCGCCCGGGGCTCCAACATCGCCCTGGCTCCGGTGGTCGACGTGGCGCGCGACCCGCGCTGGGGCCGCATCGAGGAGACCTATGGCGAGGATCCGCACCTGTGCGCCGAGATCGGCCTGGCGGCGATCCGCGGATTCCAGGGCCGGACCCTGCCGCTGGCGCCGGACAAGGTGTTCGTCACCCTCAAGCACATGACCGGCCACGGCCAGCCCGAGAATGGCACCAATGTCGGCCCCGCCCAGATCGCCGAGCGCACCCTGCGCGAGAACTTCTTCCCGCCGTTCGAACGGGCGGTGAAGGAGCTGCCGGTCCGTTCGGTCATGCCGTCGTACAACGAGATCGACGGGGTTCCCTCGCATGTCAATCGCTGGCTGCTGCATGATGTTCTGCGCCAGGAGTGGGGCTTCAAAGGCGTGACGATGAGCGACTATTTCGCCATCAAGGAGCTGATCGCCCGTCACAAGCTGACCGACAGCCTGGCCGACACCGCCGTGATGGCAATGAACGCCACCGTCGATGTCGAGCTCCCCGATGGCGAGGCCTATGTCCTGCTGCCCGAGTTGGTGAAGTCGGGCCGCGTGCCGCAGTCATCGGTCGATGAGGCGGTGGCGCGGGTGCTCGCGATCAAGTTCGAGGGCGGCCTCTTCGAGAACCCCTATGCAGACGAGCAGACCGCCGACGCCAAGACCGCGACGCCCGACGCCATCGCCCTGGCCCGTGAGACCGCCCGCAAGGCCGTCGTGCTGTTGAAGAACGACAAGGGTCTGCTGCCGCTCGACCCGACCAAGTTCAAGCGCCTGGCCCTGCTGGGCACGCACGCCAAGGACACCCCGATCGGCGGCTACAGCGACACCCCGCGCCATGTGGTGTCGATCTATGAAGGCCTGCAGGCCGAGGCCAAGAAGAGCGGCTTTACGCTCGACTATGCCGAGGCCGTGCGCCTGACCGAGGCCCGCATCTGGGCCCAGGACGAGGTGAAGCTGGCCGACCCGGCCGTCAACGCGCGACTCATCGCCGAGGCGGTCGAGGTGGCGAAAAGGGCCGACGTCATCGTCATGGTGCTGGGCGACAACGAGCAAACCAGCCGCGAAGCTTGGGCCGACAACCACCTGGGCGACCGCGACAGCCTCGACCTGATCGGCCAGCAGAACGACCTGGCCAAGGCGATCTTCGATTTGGGCAAGCCGACCGTGGTGTTCCTGCTGAACGGCCGTCCGCTGTCGGTCAACCTGCTGGCGCAGCGCGCCGACGCCCTGGTCGAGGGTTGGTACCTGGGCCAGGAGACCGGCAACGCCGCCGCCGACATTCTGTTTGGCCGCGCTAATCCAGGCGGCAAGCTGCCGGTCAGCATCGCCCGCGACGTGGGTCAACTGCCGATCTTCTACAACCGCAAGCCCACGGCCCGGCGCGGCTATCTGTTCGACGAGACGACGCCGCTGTATCCGTTCGGCTTCGGGCTCTCGTACACCACCTTCGACATTTCGGCCCCGCGCCCGGCCCAAGCCGCGATCGGTCCCGGCCAGAGCGTCAAGGTCGAGGTCGATGTCACCAATACCGGCAAGGTCGCTGGTGATGAAGTCGTGCAGCTCTACATCCACGACGAGGCCGCTTCTGTGACCCGCCCGGTGCTGGAGCTCAAGCACTTCAAGCGGGTGACCCTGGCCCCCGGCGCCAAGACGACGGTGACCTTCGAGGTCTCGCCGATGGACCTGTCGCTGTGGAACCTGGAGATGAAGCGGGTGGTCGAGCCGGGGAAGTTCACGCTGCTGTCGGGCCCGAACTCGGTCCAGTTGAAGCCGGCGACGCTGACGGTCACGGCTTAAACGAGTCCGCTCCATACGATTGGGGACAGGCACATGGGCCTGTCCCCATCCCGCGCGCAGCTCTGCCGGCATAAAAAGGGAGGTCGGCATGATCCGCACCGCCATCACCGCTCTGACCCTGGCCGCCGCCCTGGCGACCGGCGTGGCGCTCGCCACGCCCGTCCACGCCGCCGCGCCTGCCGCCGCAAGCCCCGCCACCTTCCCCCTGATCGCCGCCCGCCGCTCGGCCCGGATCGAGACCGACGTCACCGACTGGCCCGGCGTGCTGCGCGCGGTGAACGACGTCCGCTCCGACCTCGGCAAGCTGTCAGCCGACGCCCAGCCCGCCAAGGACGCGCCGCTGGTGATCATTGGCACCATTGGCAGGAGCCCGGCCATCGACGCCCTGATTGCTTCGGGCAAGCTCGACGTAACCGGCGTCACCGGCCAGTGGGAGGCTTTCGTCCAGCAGGTAGTCGAGAACCCGCGCCCTGGTGTCGCTCGCGCCCTGGTCATCGCCGGCGCCGACAAGCGCGGCACGATCTTTGGGGCCTATGACCTGATCGAGCGGGCGGGGGTATCGCCCTGGGCCTGGTGGGCCGACGTGCCGGTCCCCGTCAAGCTCGACGCCCCTGTCGCTTCTGACCGCCGCGTACAGAAGCCGGGCGTGAAGTATCGCGGCCTCTTCCTCAACGACGAGGACCCGGCCTTGCTGGGCTGGGCCAAGGCGCGCTTCGGCGGGGTCAACCACGACTTCTACGCCAAGGTCTATGAGCTGACCCTGCGGATGAAGGGCAACTTCCTGTGGCCTGCCATGTGGGGCAAGGCGATCTATGACGACGACCCGCTGAGCGCGCCGCTGGCCGACGAATACGGCGTCGTGCTGGGCACGTCGCACCACGAGCCCATGGGCCGCGCCCACGTCGAGTGGGAGCGCTACGGCCAGGGGCCTTGGGACTATGCCAAAAACCCCAAGAGCCTACAGGACTTCTGGCGCGCGGGCGTCACGCGGCTGGGCGCCAACGAGAGCCTGATCACGGTCGGCATGCGCGGCGACGGCGACGAGCCGATGAGCGCGGGCACGGCCACCAAGCTGTTGGAGACCATCGTCGCCGACCAGCGCAAGATCATCGGCGAGGTGACCCGCAAGGACCCGTCGCAGACGCCGCAGGTCTGGGCCCTCTACAAGGAGGTGCAGGACTATTACGACGCCGGCATGCGCGCGCCAGACGACGTGACCCTGCTGTTCTCCGATGACAACTGGGGCAACATCCGGCGGCTTCCGGAGCGGGGCAAGACCCGACGGGGCGGCTACGGCGTCTACTATCATTTCGACTATGTGGGCGGCCCCCGGAACTATAAGTGGCTCAACACCAACCAGGTCGAGCGCGTCTGGGAGCAGATGAAGCTGGCCAAGGACTACGGCGCCGACCGGCTGTGGATCGTCAATGTCGGCGACCTCAAGCCCATGGAATTGCCGATCGAGTTCTTCCTCGACATGGCCTGGGATCCGGACGCCATGCCGGTCGACCGGATGTCGACCTATACGCACGGCTGGGCCGCAGCGCAGTTCGGACCCGAGCACGCCGACGAGATCGCGGCCTTGCTGACCGGCTACACGAAACTCAACGCGCGCCGCAAACCCGAGCTGATCGACGGCGCGACCTTCAGCTTGGTCAATTTTCGCGAGGCCGAGCGCGTCGAAGCGGAGTGGGGCGACCTGGAACGCCGCGCCGACGCGTTGCGCAAGGTGCTGCCCAAGGATCAGGACGACGCCTTCTTCCAGCTGGTCTGGTTCCCGATCCAGGCCAGCGCCAACCACACCCGGCTCTACATCGCCGCCGGCCGCAACGCGCTGTACGCGAAGCAGGGGCGGATGGCGGCCAATGACGAGGCGGCGAAGGTCCAGGCCCTGTTCGACCGCGACGCTCGACTGGTCCAGCAGTGGAACCATGACCTGGCCGGCGGCAAGTGGCGCGAGATGATGAGCCAGACCCACATCGGCTACACGTCGTGGCAGCAGCCATCGACCAACATCGTCCCGGCGACCATGACGGTCGCGCCCTCGACGGGGTTCGGCGTGGTGATCGAGGGGCAAGGCGGGGCGGTCGACGCCGGCGTGGACCTGCCGCCCCTGGCCCGCGACGGCGCCGCCAGCCGCTGGATCGATGTGTTCGCCCGGGGCGCCGGGCCGCTGGCCTTCAGCGTGAAGACCGCCGAGCCCTGGCTCAAGCTCGCTCCCGGCCCGGCCGCCGCTAACGGCGACACGCGGCTGGAGGTGTCGGTTGACTGGAACACCGCGCCGATCGGCATGCACCGCGCGGCCATCGCAATCACTGGCCCCGACGGCAAGGCGGTTACCGTCACGGCCGTGGTCGACAACAGTCCCCGCAAGGTCGCCAAGGGCGTGTTCATCGAAGCCGGCGGTCCGCTGGCCATCGAGGCCGAGCACCATGCGCGAGCGACCGGGACGGGCGGCGTGAGTTGGACCACCATACCGGGCCTGGGCCGCACCCTGTCGGGCGTCACGACCTACCCCTCGACCGCGCCGTCCAGCGCGCCGGGGCAGGGGCCTTATCTGGACTACGTCGTCGACCTAGCCCAGGCGGGCGCCTTTGACCTGTGGGTCTTCACCGCCCCCAGCCTAGATTTCCGTGGCGGCGGCGGTCTGCGCTACGCGGTGTCGCTGGACGACGCGCCACCGGTGGTCGTCAACCTGCACGAGGGCGAAACGCGAACCGGCGAAGGCCAGAAGGGCTGGGAGAAGGCCGTGGCCGACAACGCGCGGGTGCAGCGGTTACGGCTGACGGCGGGCAGGGCGGGCGCTCATCGTATCCGCCTTTGGCGGGTGGATCCCGGCGTGGTGTTCGAGCGCTTGGTGATCTCGCGTGGCGACCTGCCGAAAAGCTATCTCGGCCCAGCCGAAGGGCGACGGCGATGACCCGCGCGGCCACACGGCGGGGGCGATCTGCGTGGTAGAGCATTTCCCGACCTGACTGCGTCAGGCCGTGAGCTCTAATCTTTTGTTTTGACGCATTTTTCTTCACGCGAACCGGAACCACTTCGCTCGAAAAATGCTCTGGAGCGTGTTTGGTTTACACAGATGCATCGCTCCAATTCCCCGTCTTCCCGGCGAAGGCCGGGACCCAGATTCATCCAGAGCCTCTCGTGGGTTTCACCTGGGCCCCGGCCTTCGCCGGGGAGACGGAATATTTGGATGCCGATTTAATCTGAATCAAAGGCGTGCTAGATGGCGACCCGCTTGGCGATCGCGCTGCGACGGGCGCTGGTTTCCTGTTGGGCGCGTTGCACGGCCTCGGTCTCGGTGGCGTGCAGCAGGTGTTCGATGACCCGCTCCAGATGGTCGCGCATGGCCTGGCGCGCGGCGGCGGGGTCGCGGGCCTTGAGCGCCTCGAACACCCGGCGGTGCTCGACGATGCGCGGCTCCAGCCCCATGCCCCGGGCGCGGGTCAGGATGTTGCGGGCCAGGGGCGAGCGATCGCGCCACAGCCAGAGGTTCTCGATGGTGGCGATGATCGCGCCGTTGCCCGAGGCCCGCGCGATGACCATGTGAAACTCACGATCGGCGTCCTCGCCCTGGATTTCTTCCTCGCGCGCCATCCGTCCCATCAGCGCCTCGAGCTCGGCGATCTGGGCGTCGTCGATGGCGGTGGCGGCCAGGGCGGCGGCCTCGCCCTCGAACAGGCGGCGGGCCTCGATCAGTTCAAAGGCGCCGATCTCCGTGTCGAGCTCGCTGCTGGTCGGGGTGGCGGGACGGACGCTGCCGGTGACGTAGATGCCCAGGCCGTGACGGGCTTCGATCATGCCCAGCATTTCCAGGGCGATCATCGCCTCGCGCAGGGTGGGGCGGCTGACGCCGAACTGCTCGGCCAGTTCACGCTCGGTCGGCAGGCGATCACCAAGCTTGTACCGGCCGCTCTCGATGGCCTCGGCTATGGTATCGGCGATCCTGCGGTAGAGCTTGACGTTTTCGGCCATGGCTTTCGTCAGGTTCCTGGCGGGCCGACCGGCCCCTTCGACTCGCGGCACCATAGCCGACCTGCCGGGCGCGGGCTATTTTTTGACACCGGTTGCACGAGCCCGCGACGAACGTCGTGACAGCGTCACCAATCATGCATCGAGCCGTCCTCGCGGCGGGCGATGGGCAGATAGGCGCGCTTGTAGGGATGTTTAGCAGCCTCGGCCTCGTCGATATCGACGCCCAGGCCGACGGCCTCGCCGGGGTGCAGCATGCCGTCGTTAAAGGTGTAGGCGTGTGGGAACACAGCGTCGGTCGCCTCGGTGTGGCGCATATATTCCTGGATGCCGAAATTGGGGATCGACAGGTCGAAGTGCAGGGCGGCGGCCATGGTGATCGGCGACAGGTCCGTCGCGCCATGGCAGCCGGTGCGCACATGATGCAGGTCGGCGAAACTGGCGATCTTCCGCAGATGCGAGATGCCGCCGGCATGGACAACGGTGGCGCGGATATAGTCGATCAGCTGTTCCTCGATCAGCTGCTTGCAGTCCCAGATCGAGTTGAACACCTCGCCCACGGCCAGGGGCGTGGTGGTGTGCTGGCGGATCAGCCGGAAACTGGCCTGGTTCTCGGCGGGGACCGCGTCTTCCATCCAGAACGGCCGATAGGGCTCCAGGTCCTTGCCCAGACGGCCAGCCTCGATCGGAGTCAGGCGGTGGTGCACGTCGTGCAGCAGGTGGATGTCGTCGCCGAGTCTGTCGCGGGCCGCCTCGAACAGGCCCGGCACGCTGCGCAGGTACTTCTCGGTTGACCACAGGCTTTCGGTCGGCAGGTCGCCGTCGGCGGGTTCGTAGGTGAACTTGTCCTTGGAAACCCCATAGACCGATTTCAGGCCCGGGACGCCCGACTGCAGGCGGATAGCCTTGTAGCCCCGCTCGGCATAGACGGCGGCGTTGTCGAGGGTCTCCTCGATGGTCGCGCCATTGGCGTGGCCATAGACCATCACGCCCGTCCGGCAGGCGCCGCCCAGCAATTGGTAGACGGGAAGGCCGGCGATCTTGCCCTTGATGTCCCACAGCGCGGTATCGACCGCGGCGATAGCGGCCATGGTCACCGGACCCCGACGCCAGTAGGCGCCCTTGTAAAGATACTGCCAGATGTCCTCGATCTGGTGAGCCTCGCGGCCGATCAGCATCGGAACGACATGGTCGCCAAGATAGCTCGCCACCGCCAATTCGCGGCCGTTGAGCGTCGCGTCGCCGATCCCGTGCAAGCCGTCGCTCGTCTCGACCTTCAGGGTGACGAAGTTGCGACCCGGGGAGCAAACGATGACTTTGGCGGCGGTAATCTTCGGCATGGGTTGCTTTCGTTGATTCAGCCTACCGATAGCCGAATGGTAGCGATATCGGTCTAAAGGAGAGGTGGGGGTTGTCAACCCATTGGTCTGACCAATAATTGCACCGTGTCTCGACCTTTGATCTCCCCGGATGTAACACGAGGTAGCGGTATCACGGCTCAAGGCCCGTCGCGCGTCTTGCAACGACGGTCCAGGGCCGCCACGGAGGAAATATGCGGCTCACGACGTTGATGCGGGACCTGTGCCTGGCCGGCTGTTTACTGTCGTTTGGCCTCGCGGCGCCGGCCGCCGCGCGAGCCGAGGATGGCCACGATCTCTGGCTGCGCTATCGCCCGCTCCCGCTAAACCAGCGCCCAGCGCCGCGCGCGATCGCCGCGACCACCGAAACGCCCACGCTGAACGTCGCCCGGGCGGAGCTCGAGCGCGGCCTGACAGGCCTGACGGGCGCGGCGCCGGCCAGCGAGGCCGGGGCGACGATCCTGCTGGGCACGCCGTCCGACACGCCCGCCGTCGCAGCCCTGAACCTGCCCCTGAAGGGTGCGGGCGCGGAAGGCTATCTGATCAGGACGGTCGGCAAGACCACGGTCATCGCGGCCAACAGCGACATCGGCGTGCTCTATGGCGTTTTCCACTATCTGCGCCTCGTGCAGACGGGTCAGGGGGTCGACAGGCTCGACATCGCGTCCGCGCCAGCGGTTCAGCATCGCCTGCTGAACCATTGGGACAACCTGAATGGCACGGTGGAGCGGGGTTATGCCGGCGCCTCCCTGTGGGACTGGTGGAAGCTGCCGGACTACAAGGACCCCCGCTATGTCGACTATGCCCGCGCCAACGCCTCGATCGGCGTCAATGGCACGGTGCTCAACAACGTCAACGCCAAGGCCGACAGCCTGACCGCGCCCTATATCGCCAAGGCCGCCGCCCTGGCCGAGGTCTTCCGGCCCTATGGGATCAGGGTCTATCTGTCGGCCCGCTTCTCGGCCCCGATCGAGATCGGCGGCCTGAAGACCGCGGACCCACTGGACCCGGCCGTGCGCGCCTTCTGGAAGACCAAGGCCGACGAGATCTACAAGGCCATTCCCGACTTCGGCGGCTTCCTGGTGAAAGCCAATTCCGAGGGCCAGCCGGGCCCGCAGGACTATGGCCGCACCCATGTCGATGGCGCCAACATGTTGGCCGACGCGGTGGGGCCTCACGGCGGGATCGTGATGTGGCGGGCCTTCGTCTATTCCCACGAGCAGCCCGACGACCGCGCCAAGCAGGGCTATAGCGAGTTCAGGGCGTTCGACGGCCAATTCCGTGACAATGTCATCGTCCAGGTCAAGAACGGGGCGATCGACTTCCAACCGCGCGAGCCGTTCCATCCGCTGTTCGGCTCCATGCCCATGACCGCCCTGGGCCTGGAGTTCCAGATCACCAAGGAATATCTCGGCTTCGCGACCCACCTCGTCTATCTGGGCCCACTCTACGAGGAGACGCTGCGGTCGGACACCTATGCGAAGGGCAAGGGCTCGACCGTGGCCAAGGTGGTGGACGGCGCGCTGGATGATCATCGGCAGACGCTGATGGCCGGGGTCGCCAACATCGGCGCCGACCGCAATTGGACCGGCTCGCAGTTCGACCAGGCCAATTGGTACGTGTTCGGCCGCCTGGCCTGGGATCCGGAAGCCTCCAGCCGCGACATCGCCGCCGACTGGGCGAAGATGACCTTCTCGACCGACCCGCGCTTTGTCGAGCCGGTCGTGACGATGATGATGGGCTCGCGCGAGGCCGCGGTGGACTACATGACCCCGCTGGGCCTGCACCACCAGATGGGCCGCAGCCATCACTATGGCCCGGGTCCGTGGGTGACAGGCGGGCCGCGCGCCGACTGGACCAGCGTCTACTACGCCAAGGCCGGTCCCGATGGCGTCGGCTTTGACCGCACGGCGACCGGCAGCAAAGCCGTGGCGCAGTACGCGCCGGTGGTGGCCCAGCGGTTCTCGGACCTGAAGACGGTCGATGAGAGGGACCTGCTGTGGTTCCACCATGTGCCGTGGGACTACCGCCTGAAGTCGGGCGTGAGCCTGTGGGACGGCATGGTGACCCACTATTCGCGCGGCGTGTCCTATGTCGATGGCATGGGCAAGACCTGGGAGACGCTGGCGCCCTATGTGGACCCCGAGCGCCACGCTCAAGTCGCCAGCTTCCTGGCCATCCAGCGCCATGAGGCCCAGTGGTGGCGCGACGCCTCGATCGCCTATTTCCAGACGTTTTCGAAGCGCCCGCTGCCGGCGGGCGAGGCGGCTCCGGCCCATTCGCTGGAGTATTATGAGAGCCTGAACTTCCCCTATGCGCCAGGGAATTGAGGGGGCGGTGATGGTCCTTCCCCTGTGGGGGAGGCGATCGCGCAGCGATCGGTTGGGGGGAGTTTTTAGGGTCGATCGACCCACAAGCTGCCGCCTGACAATCACTCCCCCACCGTCGGCTGCGCCGACACCTCCCCCACAGGTGGAGGACTAAAAAAAGCGGCGTGTCCGGGGACACGCCGCTGGGGAACGCGAGGGAGGGAGGTTCGCGTAAGTCTAGAACTGACCCCGGATGCCGATCAGATATGTCGGACCCGGGTCATAGAAGGTGTAGGTGGCGTTCGGATACTGGAACGCCTGCCGCTGGGTTTCGCTGGTGATGTTGATGGCGTTGAAGGTGATCTGCGCACCACCCAGAACCGGCAGGGTGTAGCTGGCCGACAGGTCCATCTGCTTGTAGGCGTCGGTTTTGATCCGGGCCGTCGGCACGCTGTTTTGGTTTGGGCCAGAGCTGATCTGAGCGTCGTTGTAGTTGTAGGACACCCGCAACGTCAGGCCGTGGTTCTCGTAGTAACCCGTCAGGTTGTAGGTGTAGGGCGACACGCCCAGGGCCACCACGCCGCCGGTGCCCGTCTGGTTGACGCGGGTATAGTTGGCGGTGAAGCCAGCGCCGTCCAGCAGGAAGTCCAGGGGCTGGACCCAGTTCAGCTCGTAGCCGCGGATTGTCAGGTCGGAGCCGGAATTGACCTGCTGGCTGACGGTCACCGTCGCCGCGCTGGGGCCGCCGCGGTTGTTGATGGCGGTCTTCTGCAGGTCGGTCAGGCTGTCAAACGGAATGCCGAGCGAGGTAAAGGGCTGGGTGGTGGCGCCCAGGGTGGTGAAGCCGGTGACCACCTTCTGGAAAAGGGCCACGCCCACATAGCCGGCGCCGCCGGTGTACCATTCGCCGCCCACGTCGAAGTTGTTGGAGGTGTAGGGGCGAAGCGCCGGATTACCCTGGTTGGCGGCCTGGGCCGAGGGGTCGCTGAACGTGGTGCCCGGCAGCATGGCGCTGGGGTCGGGACGGGTCAGGGTGCGCGACGCGGACATGCGAACATTGATGTTCTCGCGCACGGCGTAGACGGCGTTGAACGACGGCAGGAAGGCGTCGTAGCGTTGCGACTGGGTCTTGAAGGTCAGGGTGTTGGGCACGCAGTTGGGCGTGCAGTTGGCGACATTGGGGAAGGGGATCGAAACCGGGCCGGTGATGTCCTGGTCGGTCGAGACGTAGCGCGCGCCGCCATTGATCCGCAGGTCGCGGTCCATGACAGTGGCGACGCCGGCGAATTCGACATAGGCGCCGGTGTTCTTTTCCTCGATCTTGCCGGAACTGGCGGCCGTGGCGGCCGTGGTGGTGAACGCTGCGGTGTCGTTCAAGGCCTCGAAATTGGTGGCGGCTTTGAACTTGTCGTAGTCGACCATGACAAAGCCGAGGGGGCCAGGCTTCAGGTACGAGGCCAACTGGGCGTTGGTGATCGCCGAGCCTGCGCCGCCGGCGCAGGCGGGCTGGGTGTTGGGACGCGGCAGGTAGGTCCCGCCTCCGCCGCAGGTGATCTGCTGCCAGCGGTCGCTGTTGTCCAGGGCGGTGATGGTGCGCGAGGCTTCGTCATAGGCGACGCCGCCCTTGATGTAGCTGCGTTCGTCGCCCCAGGTCAGGTCCCAGTGCGTGCCCTTGGTGGAGGTGACGCGCTTCTCGTTCTGGATGTTCACCCGGCCGCCCGCGAAGGTCCAGCCCAGGTTGGGGTCGTTGAGATTGGCGTTGGTCTTGATGCTGGGAAAGTCACCGCCGGTGTTGTTGTAGGTCACCGTCAGCCCGCTGTTGAGCGGGGTATTGATCAGGATGGTCGGCGCCTGACGGAAGAAGACGCTGCGGCTGACATTGAACTGAGCGTCCAGCTTGAGGTTGTCGCTGAAACGCCAGGTGCCGCCCGGATTGACGTTCACGAAGTCGTTGGTCTCGTGATAGGGCCGCGCCTCCAGGAAGAACTGGGCATTGGAGAAGGTGCCGCTGGTGACGATGTTACTGCCGTCGACCTTGACGTTGGTTGGCGTCATGAAATTCGAGTTGCGAACCACCCAGTCAATGTCGATGCGGCTGAACTCGCGATCGGTCCGGCCCAGCAGGGTGTCGATGTAGAACTCGGCTTTGTCATTGGGCTGGTACTGCAGCGAGACCAACAGCGAGTCGCGGTCGCGGTGACCGGCGCTGTGGGACTGGCGGCCCAGCCGCGGCAGCAGGCCATCGCTGAGTTGCTGCAGGGTCGTGCCGGGGTTGTTGGCCAGCAAGAAGGCGTCATTGACGGTCGCGCCGGTGGTCAAGCCGTTCCCGGCGTTGACGGCCACGGTCGGCGCGAAGGTGAAGCCGTTACCGCCAAAGGTGCTGTTGCAGCCGGCGCAGGCGAAGTTGCTGGACCCGCCGGTGCTGGCGTTGGTCCAGCCAATCGTCTCGAAGCCGTCTGTGCGGCTCTTGGAGCGAACGCCGGCATAACCGACCAACACGCCGAACTCGCCGACGGCCGTTTCCCACGACTTGCTGCCGATCAGGGCGCCGCGCGGGCTCCACTTGCCGGCGCTGTCTTGATAGCTGCCCTGCAGCGAATAGGTCAGATGCTGGCCGGGGCGATCCAGAGGGCGCGAGCTGCGCATGTTGACCACGCCGGCGACGCCGCCCTCCAACTGGCTGGGCACGGGCGTCTTGTTGACGTCGAGGCGCGTGAACAGCTCAGTCGGAAACAGGTCCAAGTCGATGGTGCGGTTCTGGTTCTGGGCGTCGGTGCGGCCCGACGAGGCCACGGCGACCTGCGCGCCGTTCAACACGATCTTGGTAAAGTCGGGACCAAGGCCCCGGATGGCGATGTTCAGGCCGTCCCCGTTGATTTCACGCGTGAGCTGGATACCCGGGATGCGGTTCAGCGACTCGGCGATGTTGAGGTCGGGAAACTTGCCGATGTCTTCGGAAAACACCGAGTCGGTGAAGGCGATGCTGTCGCGCTTGGCGTTGGTGGCGTCTGCCAGGCTCTTGCGATAGCCGGTGACGATCACTTCCTCGACCGTGTCGGCGTTGGCCGGCGCCGCGGCGGGGGTCTGCTGGGCGAGAGCGGGCGCGCCGATGAAGCCAGTCAGGCAGGTGGCGCCGATGAGGGCGAGCCGGACGGCGCGCGAGCGGACGGATGAAGCCATGTTTCTCCCCTATGGTTCAGTGCTCTGCGCACTTGTCATTTTAGACGGCGGCCTTGTTTAGCCTTCTCGACGACACCATCGAGATCGGCGACATGGTAGCGGTCACAGTGAAGCGTTACGAGGTAAGGCCTCTTGTGTCAACGAGGTCATACCTCTTGGGAGAAGGTTGTCCGACCACGATGTTTTAAGGTCACGCTTTGCGCCCAGCCGAAGGTGTTAGCGCTACCTTGACGAGGGTCCGCGAGCCCTGTCATCTGAGGTGTGCTCGCTGGTGAGACCACCCTGGAGCGCCGGGAGACAAGCCATGAAAAGACTCCGTCAAGGAGCGTGCGGCCGTGCGGCCGCAATGATCCTGGCCGCTGCAGGCGCGGCCGAGGCCGCGAACGCCGCATCGAGCGCCTTCCAGACCTCCGCGCCGGGAACCGCCAGCTTCGACTGGTTCGACTATGAGGGCTCAGACCCAGCCGACGCGGCCTTCAAACCGGCGTCCGGCCAATACGCCAACCCGATTCTGAAGGGCTTCTATCCAGATCCCAGCGTCACGCGGGTGGGCGAAGACTATTACCTGGTCAACTCGACCTTTTCGTATTTTCCGGGCCTACCGGTTTTCCACAGCAAGGATCTCGTCCACTGGACCCAGATCGCCAACGCGATCGATCGGCCGGGCCAACTGAACTTCGACGGCCTGGGCTTGTCGCGGGGGGTGTTCGCTCCGGCTATTACCGAGCACAACGGCACGTTCTACATCCTCAACACCTGCGTTGATTGTGGCGGCAATTTCCTGGTCACCGCCAAGGACCCCAAGGGGCCGTGGTCGGACCCGGTCTGGCTGCCTCAGGTCGGCGGAATCGACGCCTCGTTGTTCTTCGACACCGACGGCAAAGGCTGGATCGTCAACAACGACGCGCCTGACCGCCCGCCGCTCTATGATGGCCACCGCGCCATCTGGATCCAGGAATTCGACGCGAAGAGCCAGAAAACTGTCGGTCCGCGCAGCGTGCTGCTGGACGGCGGCGTCGATCCCTTGACCAAGCCGATCTGGATCGAGGGGCCGCACATCACCTTGGTCGATGGCCGCTACTACCTGACCGCGGCCGAGGGCGGCACGGCCGAGGGTCATTCGCAGGTGGTGCTGCGGGCCGATAAGGTCGCCGGCCCCTATGTGCCCTACGACCACAATCCGATCCTGACCCAGCGCGGACTGCCCAAGGATCGCGCCCTGCCCATCACCTCTGCCGGCCACGCCGACCTGGTTCAGACCCAGAACGGTGACTGGTGGGCCACCTTCCTGGCCGTGCGGCCTTACGGTGATGATCTCTACAACACCGGCCGCGAGACCTTCCTGCTGCCCGTGACCTGGAAAGACGGCTGGCCGATGATCTTGCCGAAAGGCGAGACCATCCCCTATGTCCACGCCAGACCGGCCTTGCCGAACCCGCCAGCGTCTACGCCGCCTACCAGCGGCGCTTTCAAGGTACACGAGGCGTTTGACGGCAAGGACCTGCCGCTGAACTGGATGACCCTCCGCAACCCGCGCGAACGGTGGTGGAGCCTGAAGGATGGCCAGTTGGTCTTGACCGCCCGCGACCAGAAGCTGGGAGCCGGCGTGCAGCCCTCGTTCTGGGGCCGTCGCCAGCAGCACATCAACGCCAGCGCCTCGACCGCTCTCCGCTACGTTCCGACCAGGCCGGGCGACAAGGCCGGTCTGGTCGCGCTGCAGAACGACGACTTCTACTATTTCCTGGGCCTGGCTCTGCAGGACGGCAAGCCGGTGGTGCGGCTGGAGCGGCGGGCCGGACCCAAGGATCCGGTTGATGGCGTGGTGCTGGCCAGCGCCCCGGTCACCTTGAAGGCGGACGGCCCGGTCTATTTGAAGATCGAGGCCCACGGGGGGGCCTACGATTTCTCATATAGCCAGAGGCCCGGCCACTGGACTGTCCTGAAGACTGGTGTGGATGGGACGATCCTCAGCACCAAGGTCGCGGGCGGATTCGTCGGGGCGGTGATGGGGGTCTATGCCTACGGGAATTGAACCCCGTTCCCAGGCATCCCGCCGGTCGCCGGATGCCTGGATTTGACCTGGAGCATTTTTCGAGCGAAGTGATTCCGGTTCGCGTGAAGAAAAATGCGTCAAAACAATGGATTAGAGCTCACGGCCTGACGCAGTCAGGTCGGGAAATGCTCTAGACCGCCGCGCAGTTGTCCGCGATGAACCGCAAGTGTTCCGGCATCACCTCGGCCGACTTGGCGATCACCGATCGGATGTCGCTCATCCGCGCCCGCAGGTCGTCGTCGGACAGGATGTCGGCCATCGGATCGTGACCGCGCGGCTCCAGGCCCTGGCCAATCATCACCGCGAACCAACTGGTGTCGTTGAACAGTTCCTCGTTCTCGCGGAACACCCGGCCGTAGCTCTTGAACACCGCGATCTTGTCGGCCAGGTAATCGGGAATGGGCATGGTCCGCAGATAGTCCCAGTACGGCGTGTCGCTGCGCTGGGTGGCGTTGAAGTGCAGGATGAGAAAGTCACGGATTTTCTCATATTCGAACTGCATGACGCGGTTGTAGCGGTCGATGTCGGGCTGCTCGAAACGCTCGTCGGGGAACATGGCCAGAAGGCGCGAGATGCCGACCTGGATCAGATGGATGCTCTGGCTTTCCAGAGGCTCCATGAAGCCGCCCGACAGGCCGATTGCGACGACGTTCTTGTTCCAACTCTTCAGCCGGCGGCCCGCCTTGAACTTCAGGGTAAAGGGATCGCGCAGCGGCGCCCCGTCCAGGTTGGCCAACAGATAGGCGGTCGCCTCGTCTTCGCTGATATGCTGGCTGGAATAGGCATAGCCGTTGCCCAGTCGATGCTGCAGCGGGATGCGCCACTGCCAGCCGGCTGGCCGTGCGGTGGCGCGCGTCACCGGGGCGAGCGAGCCACCCAGTTCGCAGGGCACGGCCACGGCGCGGTCGTTGAGCAGCCAGTTTGACCAGTCCTCGTAGCCTGTCTTCAAGGTCTCCTCGATCAACAGCCCGCGGAACCCCGAACAGTCGATGAACAGGTCGCCCTTGATCCGCTCACCGCTCTGCAGGGTCACGGCTTCGACGAAGCCGTCGGCCGCCCGCTGGTGAACCTCGACGATCTTGCCTTCCTGGCGCCGGACGCCGCGCTCCTCGGCGTATCCCCGCAGGAACCGGGCGTAGAGGCCAGCGTCGATGTGATAGGCGTGAGCGATCGAGCCCAGCGGCGAGTTGGGCTGGCCGTTGGCCCGCATGAACTTGCCCTGGTCCGCCGCCAAGGCTTGCAGCGAATATTCGGTGAGCTCGCCGGCTTCCCCCAAGGCCTTCAGCCGAAGCCAGTAGGCGTGGAACGACACCCCCTCCATATCGACGCCATAGGGGCCGAACGGATGATAGTAGCTGTGGCCGATCGACTTCCAGTCGACGAACTCGATGGCCAGCTTGAAGGTCGCCTTGGTGCGACGGACGAACTCGTTTTCGTCCAGGCCCAGCATGCGATTGAAGATGTTGATCTGCGGGATGGTCGATTCGCCGACCCCCACCGTGCCGATCTCCTCGGACTCGACCAGGGTCACGCTTGTGTGGCCGTCCTTTAGAAAACGTCCCAGGGCGGCGGCGGTCATCCAGCCGGCGGTGCCGCCCCCAACGATGACAATCTTGCGCAGGCGGTGGTCGGTCATGCGGGAACCCCAGACGTGGCGTTGGCGGGCGCGGCGTCGGCGGCGCAGTAGCGGGCGATGAAGGCTTGGTGAGAGGGCAGGGCGGCGGCCGTCTGGGCGATCAGGGCCGACATCCGCTTGAGGCGCTGGACGATGTCCCCCTCGGGCAGGCTATCGACCAGCGCGTCATACTGGCGCGGGACGATCCCCTGACCCAACAGCACGGCGATCCAACTGGGCTCGGCGAACAGGTCGTAGTCGGACTGGAACAGCCGTCCCCGACCGGCGAACAGGTCGATCTTGCGCTGCAGGCTCTCGGGAATCTCCATCGTCCGGACATAATCCCAATAGGGCGTGTCGGCGCGGGCGGTGGCCTTGTAGTGCAGGATGATGAAGTCGCGGACGAGGTCCACCTGCTGGGCGGTCAGGCGGTTGTACTGATCGATCTCCAGCGGATTGAAGCTCTGGTCGGGGAACAGGGACAGCAGCTTGGTGATCCCCGCCTGGATCAGGTGGATGCTGGTGCTTTCCAGCGGCTCCAGGAAACCAGACGACAGGCCGATGGCCACGCAGTTCTTGATCCACGCCCGATCGCGACGTCCTGCGGTGAAGCGTAGAAAGTTCGGCTCGGCCTGGGCCGGGCCGTCGAGGCCGGCCATCAGGGTCGCCAGGGCCTCGTCGTCGCCAATATGGGCGCTGGAATAGACGTAGCCGTTGCCCGTGCGGTGCTGCAGCGGGATGCGCCAAGTCCAGCCGGCCTTCTGGGCTGTGGCGCGGGTATAGGGCGTCATGCCGTCGCCGCCGGTTGCGCAGGGCAGGGCCACGGCCCGGTCGTTGGGCAGCCAGTGGCTCCAGTCGTGATAGGTCCCGCCCAGGGCCTCGCCGATCAGCAGGGCGCGAAAGCCAGTGCAGTCGATGAACAGGTCTGCCTCCAGCACGCGGCCGTCGTCGAGCGTGACGGACTGAATGAACCCGTCCTCGCCGCGCAGGGTGACATCGGCGACCTTGCCCTCGACACGGGTCGCGCCGCGCGCCTCGGAGAAGCGCCGCAGGTATCTGGCATAGAGGCCAGCGTCGAAGTGGAAGGCGTATTTCAGGCTCGACAGCACCTTGGCCGGGTCGGGGTCGGGCAAAGCCATGCGACCGGTCAGGGCGGCGACGGCGGCCAGGTTGAAGGTCTCGATCGGCCCGACCTGATCGCGGAACTTCAGCCAGATCTGGTGAAACTTGATCGCCTCGATATCCAGGCCGAAGGTCCCGAACGGGTGGATGTAGCGATCGCCGGGGTCGGTCCAGCCTCGGAACTCAATCCCCAGCTTGAACGTGGCTTTGGTGGCCCGCATGAAGTCGCGCTCGTCGATCCCAAGCATGGCGTTGAAGGTGAGGATCGGCGGGATCGTGGCCTCCCCGACCCCGACCGTGCCGATCTGCTCGGACTCGACCAGCGTCACCTCGACCTGGCGGCCCAGGACCTTGGACAGGGCGGCGGCCGTCATCCAACCGGCCGTGCCCCCGCCGACGATCAGGACTTTCCGGATGGGCGCGTTCGTCATGCGTGAGCCTTCAGCGCGTCGGCGTGGGAGGGCAGGGACTCGGCGGTCTGGCGGATCAGGGCGCGCAGCCTGGCCAGCGCCTCGCCCGCGCGCGCGGGCGGCAGTCGCTCGGCCAGCGGGTCGTGGCGGCGCGGCAGCAGCCCGTGGCCGATCAGCGCCTCGGTCCAGCTTCCTTCCATGAAGGTCTCTTCGTCATAGAGCACCACACGACCGCGGCTCTCGAACTGCGCCAGCTTGTAGGCCAGGGGCTGGGAGGGCGAGGCGCGGCGCGCCATGGTCCATAGGGGATCCCCGCGGTGGCTGAGTGCGTAGCGCATCACGGCCATGTCCAGGGCGCGATCCATCTCCTCGGCCATCAGGCGATTATATTCGGCGGCGGCCTGCGGATCGCCGTCGCGACCGGGAAGCAAGCCCAGCAGCCGCGATACGCCGCTCTGGATCAGGTGAGCGTCGGAGCCGTTCAAGGGCTCGATCTGGCCGGCCGCCGGACCGATGGCCACGCAGTTGGCGCGCCAGACCTGCTCGCGGCGACCATTGCGCAGCGGCTCGACATGGTCCTCGCCGCCCAGGATCTCGACCGCCTCGTCGTCGGACGTCAGGTCCGAGCGATAGGCCAGGGCGACGGCGTCACGGTCGCGCAACGGGACCCGGCGCAGCCAGCCCTCGGCGATCGCCTCCACCTCGGTCAGGGGCGACGGATTGGGGCGGAGTGCGATCTCGCGCGTCGCCAGGCGGTCGCAAGGCAACCAGGCCGTGGCGTCTCGCCACGCCACGCCCAAGGCCCCGCCGATCAGCCGGCCGTCGGCGGTGGTGTCGATGAACAGGTCGGCCTCGACGCGCTCGCCGCTGACCAGCTCTATGGCCTCGACGCCGCCCTCGGCCGACAGGGCGACGGCCGCGACCTCGCCAGACCCGCGCGCGACGCCCGGCCCCGCCGCTCTGAGAACGGCCGCATAGCCGGCGGCGTCGAGATGCAGGCCGTACGACAGGGTCGACAGCACCGACCGCGCGTCCTCACTGGGCCTTGTGAAGCGCCCTATCCGCGCGGCCACGGCCGCCAGGCTGTAGGCTTCGAACGGCCCGACGTCCTGGCTCGCCCGAGCCCGCAACCAGTGATGATGGAAGGCCACGCCCTCCAGGCCGACGCCGACGTCGCTGAAGCCTTCGATGTGATCGCCCGAGGCCCAGCCGCTGAACCGCGATCCCAGCTTGAACGTACCGTGGGCGGCGCGCATCAGGGCCCCTTCCTCAAGGCCAAGCAGGCCGTGGAAGGTGCGCAGGGCAGGCAGGGTCGACAGAGCCCCCCGCGGGGCGCTGTCGGCGGTTTCGATCACGCGGATGTCGCAGCCGGCGGGCAGGGCGCGGGCGAGGGCGCAGGCGGTCATCCAACCGGCGACGCCGCCGCCGAGGATGACGACGCGGCTCAAGGGGGCGCCCCTCATGCGGCGACGCCCGAGGCCGCGCAAAACCGCGCGATCCAGTCGGCGTGGGTCGGCATGGCCGCTGTGGCGCCAGCGATCGACTCCCGCATCGCCGCGAGGCGCTGAGCCAGGGCGCCGTCGGGGATCTTGTCGCTGACCGGGTCATAGCCGCTGGGGACGACGTTCTGGCCCAGATAGACCGCCAGCCAGCTGGGCTCGAGGAAGAAGCCGTCCTTGTACTTCACCACCACGCCCCGGTCGCGGAACAGGTCCATCTTGTAGGCCAGGCTATCGGGGATCTTCATGGTCCGGCGGTCGTTCCAGAACGGCGCGTCGGTGCGGTTGGTGGCATGATAGTGCAGCACCAGGAAATCGCGGATCCGCTCGAACTCCAGCTCCATGACCCGATTGTACTCGTTCTGGTCGGCCTGGTCGCAGGACCGGTCGGGGAAAAGCTCCAGCAGGGTGGTGACCGCCACCTGGATCAGGTGGATGCTGGTGCTTTCCAACGGTTCGAGAAAGCCGCTGGCCAGGCCGATGGCCACGCAATTGCGGCTCCAATGTTTCTTGCGCCGGCCGGTCACGAACCGCAGGAAGCGCGGCTCGGCCTGGGCCGGTCCCTCAAGACCGGCCAGCAGCTTGGCGGCGGCGGCGTCGTCACTGATATAGTCGCTGCAATAGACATAGCCGTTGCCGACCCGGTGCTGCAGCGGGATGCGCCAGCGCCAGCCGGCGGTGTCGGCCGTGGCGCGGGTATAGGGGATCGAAGGCTCGACAGTGTCGCACGGCACGGCGGCGGCGCGGTTGCAGGGCAGCCACTGGCTCCAGTCGTCGTAACCCGTCTTCAGCGCCTGCTCGATCAACAGTCCCCGAAAGCCAGAGCAGTCGATGAACAGATCGCCTTCGATCCGCTCGCCGCTGTCCATGACGATCGCTTCGATGAAGCCGTCCTCGCCGCGCAGGACGACGTCTGCCACCTTACCCTCGGTGCGGACCACGCCGCGCGCCTCGGCATAGGTTCGCAGATAGGCGGCGTAGAGCCCGGCGTCGAACTGGTAGGCGTAGTTGTAGGTTGAAGCCACGGAGCGCAGGTCGGAGGAGGGCGGGGCGAACTTGCCCTGGCGCGCGGCCATGATCGGCAGGCTGTAGGCCTCGATCGGCGTCGGGTCGCCGCCCTGCGCCGCGCGTAGCCAGTGATGGTGGAAACCCACGCCGCCGATCGCCGCGCCATAGGCCCCGAACGGGTGGATGTAGCTGTCGCCGACTCGCGCCCAATCGCGAAACTCGATGCCCAGCTTGTAGGTCGCCTGGGTCTTGCGCATGAAGTCGGCTTCGTCGAGGCCCAGGGCCGTGTTGAAGTGGCGAATGTGGGGGACCGTCGCCTCGCCGACGCCGACCGTGCCGATCTCGGCGGATTCGACCAGACGGATGGTGATGGGCAAGCCGTTCAGCTTGGCCGCCAGGCCGGCAGCGGTCATCCAGCCGGCCGTGCCGCCGCCCACGATGACGATGGTTCGGACTGCCTGTTGCGTCATCCCGTTTCCCCCTGACCACCGTCGCCTCTGGGTGCGATCGGCCTAATGATGCAAATTGACAACGCTGTCTAAAATAAAACCGCTGCCAGGCCATGCGCCACAGTGTCGCGCCCGAACCTGTTTGACAGCGCTATCTGAAGGGCTCATCGCTTAGATGGCTTACCAATGCAAGACGTTGGAAGCCACGGCAATTGTTACGACAAATCAAAAGATTGGGAGCGCACCGTTTTTTTCTGCACGGATAAGGTAGCGGTACCTTGACGGCGGAAACCATTGCAATATGGTCTGACCTAAAGGTCGATTCATATGGCCAGTGGTAGCGGTAACGCGCGACCTAAACGATAAATGGGGAGGCGAAATATGCACTTGATCCATAGCGCGACCACGCGCGACCAAAATCAGAAAATTCTTGCTCTGAAATATGGCGTATCGGCCATCGCGCTGAGCGCGATGCTGATCGGCGCGCCAGCGCTGGCCCAGACCCAGACCCAGGCCAAGCCCGCGAGCGACGCGCAGATCGTCGATGAAGTCGTCGTCACCAGCATTCGCAAGAGCCTGCAGAGCTCGCAGCAGCTCAAGCAAAGCTCGGAGATCATCGGCGACTCGATTACTTCCGAAGACATCGGGGCCCTGCCGGACCGGTCGGTCACCGAGGCGCTGCAGCGGATCCCGGGCGTGGCCATCAGCCGCTTCGCCGCCGGCGTTGATCCCGACCATTTCTCGGCCGAAGGCAGCGGCGTCGTCGTGCGCGGCCTGAACTTCGTGCGTTCGGAGCTGAACGGTCGCGACACCTTCTCGGCTAATAACGGCCGCGCCCTGAGCTTTGCCGACGTCCCGTCGGAACTGATGGGCGGCGTCGATGTGTTCAAGAGCCCGTCTGCCGACATGATCGAGGGCGGCATCTCCGGCACGGTCAACCTGCGCACCCGCCTGCCGTTCGACAGCAGCAAGCGCCTGCTCTCGGTTTCGGCGGAAGAGAGCTACGGCGACTTCGTCAAGAAGTGGGCTCCGACCTTCTCGGCGCTGTACAGCGACCAGTGGGACACCGAGGCCGGCACGTTCGGCCTGCTGCTGAGCGCCGTAGACTCCAAGCTCTCCACCCGCTCGGACGGCACGCAGGTGTCGAACTTCGGTTGCCGCACCGGCTTCACCAGCGCCCAGACCGCCAATCCGCAAGCCGCGACCTGCCCCGGTGGCGGCAAGGGCGTGTGGTTCCCGCGCGGCGCGGCGTTCCGCAGCACCGAGACCAAGCGTGAGCGCACGGGCTATGCTGCGGCCGGCCAGTGGCGCAGCAACGACGACACCATGTTGGCCACCTTTCAGTACCTGCGCTCGGAATCGACCCAGTCCTGGACCGAGCACGCAATCGAAATCGCCACCGACAACGTGACCTCGAACGGTGACTCGCGTCCGATCGACGGCACCACCTTCGGTGTCGACAGCAACGGCGTCTTCACCAATGGCGTCATCACCGGTCCGCAAGGTTGGCGTGATGACCAGTTCAGCGCCGATCCTCGCGTGCCGAGCTTTGGTCTGCAAAGCAACAACGTCAATCGCAATGTCGAGCAGACCTATCTGACGTCTGACTACGGCTTTAACTTCAAGTGGACGCCGAACGATCGCCTCGGCGTAGCCTTCGACTACCAACACGTCGACTCCACGGTCGATAATCTCGACGTGGGCATTTGGGGCTCAAGCTTCCAGAACCTGAACCTGAAGCTGAATGGCTCGGATCTTCCGGAGTTCACTTTCATCCCACCGGCCAGCGGGGCTAGCATCCCGCCCTGCTCGCCGCCCAGCGGCACCTGCTCGACCTACTTCAACGCACCGAATGACAACTTCCAAAGCCCGCACAACAGCTTCTGGCGCTCGGCGATGGACCACATCGAACAAAGCGAAGGAAAAGAAGACGCCGCAAAGATCGACGTCGATTATCGCTTCGCGGAGAACAGTTGGCTAGAATCGGCCCGGGTCGGCGTTCGCTGGGCCGAGCGCGATCAAACAACCCGTTTCTCGACCTATAACTGGGGTGTGCTGAGCGAAATCTGGGGCGGCGGCGGCCCGGTCTGGTTCGATGATCAGATCAACGGCTCGCCGACAACGCCCGGCGGTTCGACCAGCGCGGCCCAGACCACGCTCTACCCTTTCACCGACTTCATGCGCGGTCAGGTGCCGGTTCCGACTGGTCTCCAGGCCCGGCCGTTCTACAATGACAACTCGGCCAAGGACTATGCCGCCATGACGGCCTTCGCCCTGAGCGTCGGTGACGAGTGGCGGGCCCGTAACGGCGGCAATGGCTGCCCGCAGAACTGGGTTCCGCTCGCTCAACGCTGCGGCGTGGTCGCCGGTACGCCGTTCTTGCCGGGTGAAATCAACCCGATCAATGAAAAGACCCAATCCGCTTACGGCATGCTGCGCTTCAGGCATGAATTCGACGGCGACATCGGTGTCAGCGGCAATATCGGCCTGCGCTATACCAAGACGAAGCGCGAGGCTTCCGGCTTCCTGTCCTTCCCGGCCTCAAACCCGCCGAGCGACCAGTCCTGCCTGGACTCTCTCGCCCGATACAACGCTCAGCCTAATCCGAAGCCTGCGTTCGCACCGACAGACTTCTGTTCACTGCCCGCGACCACCCGGGCCGCGACACGTCTTTTCTCGAACGGCGCCACCACCCCGACCGTCGCGCGTGCCACCTTCGAACATTGGCTGCCCAGCGTAAACGTGAAGGTTGCTCTGCCCAACAAGGTGCAACTACGCTTCGCCGCCTCGAAGACCATCACGCCGCCGGACATCGGTTTGACCCGCAACTACTACAATGTGGGTCTGGACCTCTCTGACACGGGGATCGCCGGTCCTCCGCTGACCGCCACCAGCGTCAGCGGCAACCTGACGGTCGGCAATCCCTATCTTAAGCCGACGAAGTCGTTCAATTTGGACGGTGCGGTGGAATGGTATTTCGCGCCGGTCGGCTCGCTAACCTTCGCGGCCTTCTACAAGGAACTGAAGGACGTCGCGACGAACTCGACTGCGCGTATTCCGTTCACCAACAACGGCGCTACCTTCGACGTGGCCATCACCACGCCGGGCAACTCGGACCAGACGGCCAAGGTCAAGGGCTTCGAGATCGGCTATCAGCAGTTCTACGACTTCCTGCCCAAGCCGTTCGACGGGTTCGGCATCAACGCCAACTACACCTACATCGACAGCAAGGGCGTGCCGCAAAGCACGCTGTCGGCGACCGACCCCGACGTGGCCGCCGGCCGGGTCTCGACCGTCGACACCAGCCTGCTGCCGCTGCAAGGTCTGTCCAAGCACAACGTCAACTTCGCGGGCATCTACGAGAAGGGTCCGATCTCGGCTCGCCTGGCCTACAACTGGCGTTCGGACTTCCTGCTGACCGTCCGCGACGTGATCGTGCCCTATGCCCCGATCATGAATGAGGCCACCGGCCAGTTGGATGGGTCGCTGTTCTACACCGTCAATCCCAAGGTGAAGATCGGCGTGCAGGGCGTGAACCTGACCAACGAGGTCACCAAGACCACGCAGGTCCTGAACAACCAACTGCTCAAGGCTGGACGGTCTTGGTTCATGAACGACCGGCGCTACACCTTCGTGGTGCGCGCCAGCTTCTAAGGTCGATGGCGTCCGGCCGGGGCCTGCCCCTCGGTCGGACGTCCGCGGCCTCGGCTCCGGCCCGGTGGGGCGGAGACATTCGGTTCCTAGGACTTCGCCGCGCCCTGTCCCACGGGGCGCGGCGCTTTCGTTGAAGGCTGCGTGATGACCTCTTCTTCCATCCTTTCCCGACGCCAGGCTCTGGCTCTCGGCCTCGCAGGCGCGGCAGTCCTGGGCGGCGGTTCGGCTCAGGCGGCGCAAACGCCGTCGCTGGCCAAGCTGGCCAAGGCCAAGGGGGTGCAGTTCGGCAGCGCCGTCGGCGCCGGTCCGACCGGCTCGCTGACCGGTTCGTTCGAGGACGCTCGCTATCGCCAGGTGCTGATCAACGAGTGCGGCGTGCTCGTGCCGGAAAACGAACTGAAGTGGTACGTGCTGCGGCCCGACGCCGAGACCTTCGCCTTCGAACGCGCCGACCGCATCGCCGCCTTCGCCCAGCAGAACGACATCGCCCTGCGCGGCCACACCCTGCTGTGGCATCACCCCCAGTGGTTCCCTGCCTGGCTGAAAGCCCACGACTTCGGCAAGGGTCCGGCGGCCGCCGCCAACGCCGAGGCCATGCTGGTCGACCACATCACCAAGGTCGTGGCGCACTATCCGCAGATTCGGTCCTGGGACGTGGTCAATGAGACGGTCGATCCCAAGGACGGTTCGGTCCGCCACACAGTGTTCTCCGACGCCATGGGCCAGGCGCAGACGCTGGACGTCGCCTTCCATGCCGCCCGCGCGGCGGCGCCCAAGGCTCAGTTGGTCTATAACGACTATATGGGCTGGGAAGCCGGCAACGAGGCCCACCGCGCCGGCGTGCTGAAGCTTCTGGAAGGCTTCCGCAAGCGCGGCGCGCCGGTCGACGCCCTCGGGGTCCAGAGCCACCTCGGCACCGAAGATCCGGCCGCGCCTGGTAGCCTGGGGCGGCCCCAGGAGAAGGCTTGGCGCGCCTTCATCGATGAGGTGACCGGCATGGGCTACGACCTGCTGATCACCGAGTTCGACGTCAACGATCACGATCTGCCCCCCGGCGTCGCTGCGCGCGACGCCTCCGAAGCCGCCGTCGCCAAGGGCTATCTGGACCTGATGCTGGACTATCGTCAGACCAAAGCGGTGCTGGCCTGGGGCATGGTCGACAAGTATTCCTGGCTGCAGACCTTCACCCCCCGCAAGGACGGCCTGGCCAAGCGGGCGACGCTCTATGACGACGCCTACCGACCCAAGCCGTTGCGCCAGGCCGTGGCGGCCGCCTTCCGGGCCGCGCCGGAGCGGACCTGAGCCTCGCGTTCCGACCGATCATCGCGGCGCGTTATCTAGAGCCTGCCGTTGACACCCATTCCCGGTAAGCTTCCCGCCATGACCCTGTCGTTCCAGCCCCTTGACGAGCGCCACGATGTCACGCGCCAGATCCTGCGCGAGGAGATCGTACCGGCCTACCGTCCGGTGGTGCTGCGCGGCTTCGCAGCCGACTGGCCGGCGGTGGCGGCGGGACGGGCAGGGGCGAGGGCCGCCGCCGACTACCTGAAAGGCCTGGACCAGGGCGCGCCCGTCGAGGCCTTCGTTGGCGCGCCGGACATCAAGGGGCGGTTCTTCTACCAGGACGCCGAGCGGTCGGTGAATTTCGAGCGCCGGCCCGGCGCGATCTCGGCGATCCTCGACGACCTCCTCGCCCTGGGCGATCAGGTCGATCCGCCGTCGGTCTATGTGGGCTCAGCGCCGACGCCCAAGGTGTTGCCGGGGTTCGCCGAGGCCAACCGCAACCTCTTGCTGGACATCCCCGTCGACCCCCGCATCTGGTTCGGCAACGCGGTCACCGCCCAGACCCATTACGACATGGCCGACAATATCGCCGTCGTGGTGGCGGGCCGGCGACGCTTCACGCTGTTTCCACCCGAGCAGACGGCCAATCTCTATGTCGGGCCGCTTGACTTCACCCTGGCGGGTCAGCCGATCAGCATGGTGTCGCTGGATGAGCCCGATCACGCGCGCTATCCCAGGTTCGCCCAAGCCGTCGAGCATGGCCTGAGCGCTGAACTGGGCCCGGGCGACGCGATCTACATCCCGACCCTGTGGTGGCACCACGTGCGCTCGCTGGACTCGCTGAACGTGCTGGTGAACTATTGGTGGCGCGACCTGCCGCCCGAGGCCGGGTCGCCGTTCAAGGTGTTGGTCCACGGCCTGCTGGCGGTTCGTCACTTGCCGGCTCCGCAACGCGCCGCCTGGCGGGCGATCTTCGACCACTACCTGTTCGAGGTGAACGGCGATCCCGCCGCCCATCTTCCGGAGGACCGCAAGGGCGTGCTGGGTCCGCTGTCGCCCCGTCTGGCGCTGAACATCCGGGCGTTCCTGAAGCGCGCCTTCGGCTAGCCCGCTCCCGAAGGTCCTCGCCCACAGGGGGAAGACTTGAGCTAGAGCATTTTTCGAGCGAAGTGGTTCCGGTACGCGTGAAGAAAAATGCGTCAAAACAGAAGATTAGAGCTCACGGCCTGACGCAGTCAGGTTGGGAAATGCTCTAACCGCATACCGTCGAGAGCGCCTGGACATCCCAGGTCTTGATCGGCACGCGGAGACCTCGCGCGACCATGGCGTTCTCCAAGGTGACCGACGCCGTTGTCGGAGCGGAACTGAAGTCGGCGGCGTAGAACGGATGGCGCTCTGCCGTGTCCAAGGTGACGAGGCGGGCTCCCTGGCTCTGATAGAAGGCCAGCAGACGCGGCAGCAGACGGGCGTCGAGCGCCCCCTCATGCATCAGCAGCACATAGGGAATGTCCTTGCCGTACAGGCTGTGGGCCATGGCGCGGGAATAGTTGAAGCTGTCCTTGGCGGCCTGGAGATAGCTGGTCTCCAGCGCGGTGATCGCCGCCGTATCGCCCTTGGCGACACAACGGGCATAGGGCTCGTTCCAAGCCCAGTCGTCGAAGCTCATGGTCACGCTGGCGATGCGGTAATGGTGCTGGTCCAGGAACTGGCGGGCGGCGTCGCGCTTTTCGGGCGTGTCGCCCTCGTCGAGGAACGGAAAGCGCAACCAGCGCCAGTCGGCGCCGGCCATCTGCTTCTCCAGCACCGGCTCGTTGCGGATCAGGTCGGCCTGCCAGTCGGCCAGGCTGTTCTTGCTCAGCGCCATGTGCGACCAGGTGTGATTGCCCAGCGGGTGGCCCGCTGCGCGCCAGAGGCCTAGCACGGCGGCGGACTCGGGTTCACGCTCTTCCTGCACCGCATTGACGAAACCATAGACCGACGGGGCGCCGGCCTCATGCAGGGCGGCCAGGATTTGCTCGGCGATCCCGACCCGCGTCTGGCCGGGGGGCAGGGCGCTGTGAGCAGGCAGGTCGTCGAAGGTGAGGGCGATCTCGATGGGTTCTGGCTTGGCCAGGACGGGGCTGGCGACGGCGGTCAAGGCGACCAGGCCGTATAGCGACACGACGCTCGTGAATGACATCATGTTTCCACCCCAGGGTCATTATCGTCACTTGGCGTGACAACTGTCTTGGCGGGCAAGACCGCGTCCCGCAGCATGAGAGTGGCAAGAACTGGCCATCGTGACCAGCCGTCATGAGATAAAAAGGTAGCGGTACCGGTGGTTCACTGATCTGTTTTCCACGGCGCGCCGCGCCAAGGCGACCTTGAAGTCTTATCGTTCCGAGCGCTCGACAAAGGCGTTGACGCCGGCCTCGCCGGGGCCATTGACGGCTAGCGCCGAGGTTGGCGACTGACCGCGTGGTGCGCAGACTTGCAGCGGATTGCGAGAAGAGGCGGCGTCGGCGCCATTCCTGACCTCGCCGCCAAGGTTTGGGGTTGAACCCCATGGCCACGAAGCGGATTGCCGTCCTGAACCTCGTTTAGGAAGGACCAAGACTGATGCGTACCTCGATCTGCGGTGCTGTGGCGATGATGGCGACGATCGCGGCCTTTTCGGGATCGGCCCTGGCCCAGCAACCCGCGCCGACCACGCCAGTTGCCGGGCAAATGGCCACCAAGGCGTTCCTGACCCTCGACACGCCGATCGCGGTGATCGTCGCCGATCCTGCGGGCAAGGCCGTGCTGGACAAGGATGTGCCCGGCCTGACCGACCACCCGCTGTACGACAGCTTCAAGACCCTGTCCCTCAAGGAACTGCAGCCCAAGATGGGTGGCGGCATCGGTGACGACGCCATGGCCGCGACGGCGCGAGATCTGGCGGCGCTGGACCTGACCAAGAAGCGCTGACGCCTAACGCGCCTCGAGAGCCAACAGGCCAAACAGCGCGCCTTCGGTGTCGGACAACCGCCAGCCGCGATGCACAAATACCGCGCCGCGCCGGAAGTCGTCGGCCACGGCGCGGCGCAGGGCGGACAAGGCCTCGGGCTCGCGGCCCCGAGGAAACAGCCGCGCGACCAGGGCTGTGACTGTGGTCGGCGCGCGGCCGGCCAGCCAGGCCTCTCCCACCCGCGCGGCGGCGGTCAGGTCTAGTTCGCCGAACAATCGTGCCTTGGGGTTGCTCGGGACGGCGGCGGCCAGCGATGGCAAGCCGGCGCTGGCCGTGACGACGAACAGGGCGGCCAGCAGGTCGCGGCGGGCGAGGGCGGTCATCGGTCGGCTCCGAGCTCTTGTTTCAGATGATCGGCCAGGCGCATCACCAGGGCCAGGATCGTCAGGGTGGGATTGGCGATGCCCGAGGTTGGGAAAACCGAGCTGCCGGCCACGTACAGATTGCCGGTTCCGTGCACCTTCAGGTCCGGATCGACCACGCCCCGCTTCGGATCGGCGTTCATCCGCGTCGTGCCCATGTGATGGCGCGAGGCGCTTGAGATCGCCAGCAGTTGGCTCCGCTTGATCGGCCAACAGAAACGGCCCTGGCCAGCGGCGCCCAAGGCGTCGCCGAACCCGGCGGTCGAGCGTTCCAGGCTGTCCCAGTCGGTCTTGCCGTAGGTCCTTTCCAGTCGGATGCGCGGCAGGCCAAGTGGGTCCTTCGCCGAGGCGTCCAGGGTCACGCGGCTGTCGGGATTGGGGAAGTGCTCGGACATGGCGAAACAGCCCAGGAGCTGGCCGCCGCCGGACATGCCGCCGTCGAGGGTCGTGGCGACCTGGCGGAGCGCCTTGGTGTCGGCCTGGGCGATCCCGGTCTCATCGGCCGCGTAGAGCGTGACGGTGAAGTTACCGGCTCCCATCCGCTCTTGCGCCGGCGCGCCGCTGGCCAGCACGCAGTGGGGGCTGGTGCGGGTGGGATTGAGATACAGGCCCATCGGCGCGTCGCGCGACACGTGGACGGCCGAGGCTTCGCTCTCGGCGTCGCCGTCCACCGAATAGGTGACATGGCCCTGGAAGAACCGGCCGACGAGGTCGTGGGTGTTGCCGACGCCTCCCTTGTGGACCCCATTGGAGGCCAGCAGCAGCCGGACGTTCTCGATGCCACCGACCGCCAGAACATAGGTTTTGCCGCTCGCCGTGTGTCGCTTGCCGTCAAGGCAGGCCACGTCCAGCCCCCCGACCTGGTCGCCGGTCGGGTTCAACCGGATCTGGGTGACATTGGCGTGCAGATAGACCGTGATGTTGGCGGCATCCGCGAAATCGGTTCGAAAACGGTCGAAGGCGGCCTTGTCGCTGCCGCCCGAATAGCGGGTGAAGGCGCGCGGGGCCGAGAAGAAGCCGTCCTCCGCGTCGAGGGCCAGCGGCGTGCGGGTTGGGTCTTTCAGGAGGGTGTTGTCGCGATCAAAGCGGGGGATCTCCAGCAGGTCGCAGGCCCGGTCGTAAAAGCCTTGCATCTGCTCTCGGGTCACCGGCCAGCCGCTGTGCGGCGCCCACGGACGGGCCGCGAAGTCGGCGGGATCTAGCGGCGCGCACTTGCCGCCCCAGATCATGCCCGAGCCGCCCAGCACCCGGGCCCGCGACTGGGCGGGATAGTCGTCGAACGGCTTGTCGGGATTGTCCGGCGCGCGCACCATGGCCGAGCCGGCATAGAGGCCCTGGATTTCCATGTCCAGCTCGCGGCCGCCGCTTTCCAGGATCGCGACCTTCAGCGCCCCGCCGGCCAGCTCCTTGGCCAGGGTGATCCCGGCCAGGCCGCCCCCGATGATCAGCAGATCGGCCTGGATTCGGCTGGCGTCAGGCAAGGTTCGGGCGTCGATGAAAGCCATCGTGTTTCCTGTCGGTGTTGCGTGGGAGGTGAGGGCGCGCGGCTAGAGCAAGCCGCGCGATATAGGAATCGCACGGCTTGCTCTAGACTTCTGTTTTCGCATCGCTTTTGCGGAAAACCGGTGGCCACTTTTCCGCGCGATGCTCTAGGCGCGCGCGCCCTTGGCCTTGAGGTAGTCGACGATCTCGCTGTGACCGTGCTTGAGCGCCTCGCCGAGCGGCGAGCGGGTTTGGCCTCGATTGGCGGGCACGGCGCGGTTCACGTCCGCGCCCTTCTCAGCGAGGTAGCGCACCGTGGCCAGGTCGCCGGACTGGGCGGCGTTGATCAGCGGGGTTTCGTCGCCGGGCACGAAGGACTCCACCGACGCGCCGTGCTCGACCAGGGTCTTGACGATGGCCAGGTCGCCGCTGCCCGCCGCCGCGATCAATGGGTCGCCGTCGCCGCGCACGGCCTTGCCGGCGTCGGCGCCCTTGGCCAATAGCAGCTCGACGAAGTCGAGCCGTCCGGAGCGGGCAGCTTCGATCAGTGGGCTGCCGTCGCCGAGGGCCGCGCGGTTCACATCGGCGCCCTGGTTGATCAGGTAGCGGACCGTCGCCAGGTCACCGGAGCGGATGGCGTTGATCAGCGGCGTGTCGTCGCCGGGGACATAGGCGTTCACCTCGGCCCCGCGCTCGACCAGCGCCTCGACGATGTCGGGCCGACCCTCGGAGGCGGCCGCGATCAGCGCATTCCCGTCGCCGCGCGAAGCCAGATTGGCGTCGGCGCCCCTGGCCAGCAGAAGCTCGACAAGGTCGGCCCGTCCTGAGCGCGCGGCTTCGATCAGTGGCGTGCCGTCGCCCGAGGCCTTGAAGTCGACATCGGCGCCGGCCGCGATGAGGGCCTTGGCCTCGCTGGCGTCACCGTCGCGCACGGCCTTGAACAGCGGGCTGCGGCGGTCGCGTGCCTTGTCGTGGGCCGTCTCCTCGCGGGCGTCCTGGACGCTGTCTTGGTGGACGATGCGGGCGGGCTGGGCGGCCCAGACGGCGAAGCCCGCGCCCAGGGCCAGGGCGGCGACGGCGGCGGCGCCGATCAGGCGGGTGGCGCGGCCTTGGCGGTGCTGGGTGAGCATGACAAACCTCTCCTTGAGTTGGGTGTTGGCCGCGGCTGGCCAGTGGCAGCCGAGCGGCGGCGCGAAGGGCGCCAGTTGGGTCTTCAGCATCGCCTCGCCGTAGGCGCGGCGGGCGATGGGAAAGCGGGTCAGGACGGCGGCGTCGCAGGCGATCTCCTGGTCGATCCGCAGGCGCTGGGCGCCCAGATGGACCAGGGGATTGAACCAGAACAGGCACTGGACCGCGGTGGTAAGGGCGTTGATCTGGGCGTCGCCGGCCGCCAGGTGGTTGCGCTCGTGGGCGAGAATCAGGGCCTGCTCCTGCGGCGTGAAGCGCAGCGCGAAGTCGGCGGGTAGAACGAGCTTGGGCAGGAAGGCGCCGATCACCGCGGGGCCGACGCCGACATGCTCGGCGTGGAACAGGTCCGCCTCGCCGCGAAGACGGCCCAGCGACCGCACGAACCGGCGCTGGCGCGCGGCCTGGACACCGAGGGCCAGCAGGGCGACCAGGGCCCAGGCGATGACCAGCGGGCCTTGCGGGTCCCAGTCCTGAATGCGCGGCGTGGACCTGAGGAGCGCGACAGCGGGGGCTGGTTGGGCGGCAATGGCCGACGGCTGCGCGGCAGCGTCGACGGCGACGGCGACGGGCCGGAGCTGCGCAATGGGGATCGTCACGGTGCGCGCGGGCAGTATCACCGCCACGACCGCCAGCGGCGCGACCAGCCAGAGACCGTAGGCGGCGCGAGCGCCGAACAGGCCGCGAACCGGCCGGCGAAGCACCAGCACAAGCAGCACCGCCGCGCCGATCGCCAGGTTGGCGTGGACCAGAAGGGCCAGGAAGTCAGCGGCCATCGTCGTGCGCCTCCAGGATGCGGCGCAGTTCGGCGATGTCGTCGTCGCTCAGTCGTTCACGCTGCGAGAAGTGGCTGACCAGCGGCGCCAGGCGACCGTCGAACAGGCGATCCAACAAGCCCTGACTCTCGGCGTGAACATAGTCGCCCTGGGCCACCAGCGGCCGATACAGGAAGCGACGCCCGTCCTTCTCGGCGGCGATGGCGTCCTTCTTCAGCAGGCGGTTGAGCAGCGCCTTGACTGTGCCCTCGGCCCAGTTCTGCTCGTCCGCCAGCGTGGCGGTAAGGTCTTCGGCGGTCAGTGGGCTTTTCGCCCACAGCGCCTTCATGATCTGGCTTTCGGCCGTACTGATCCGCATGGAACCTCTCCTGGGCTCCTGCAACGATTACCGACGTAATCGTTCGGGTCAATCAGCGATTATGATTGTAAACGATATGTAATGGAGACGGCTAGGTCTTGGTGCCGCGCAGGGCGCCGGGATCGACGGGCGGCCGCGGACGATCACCGCCCGTGGAGCGCGGATCGCTAGTGCCCTTAGGTGCGGAGGGACGTGTGCCCGGATAGGTCTTCATGCGCCGGTGTCCTGATCGACTGGCGCGGCGGCTCGGCGGGCCTTTGTGCGCGCCAACGCCGGACGCAGCACCGGCGTCGGCGCCACAAGTTTCCAGACGAGCGGGAAGGCGAAGGCCAGCAGCGCGCACGCCGCAGAAAGCTCGAAGAGCCAGTTCATGGGGTCGATGTCTCGAAGGCCGGCCGCGTCGGAGCCGATCAACCACCTCGCGGCGGCTCGCTCTCGACGACCAAGTTCAGCATATAGGAACGCGCGAAACGGTTTATCAGGCCTCGTCGGCGGGAGGGTCTTCGATCATCGCGTTCAAGGCCAGGACGGCGGTCCAGGTGCGGCCGGTGATCCGGGTCCCGAGGGTTTTCTCGACCAGGCCATTTGTCAGTTTCGAGCCGCCCACGCCGTCGGGATAGATGGCGTAGATCTGACGGCTTTCGGCCCGCGCCTGTTCCGTACCGCGGATCGCCGCCCGCAGGGCGCCCATGGCCTTCTTGTCGGGCGTGTCCTTGCAGAACAGGGTCATCAGCCAGCCGGGATCGGCCGCCGCGAAGTCCGGGAATGGATTGGCGGCGACCAGGGCTCGCCAGGCCTCGGCCGTGCGGACATAGACGTCGGTGCGCAGGCCCAGCCGGGTCAACAGCTCGGTCTCCAGCTGGGTCTGCAGCTCGGCGCCGGTGCGCTCGCCGCTGTTGAAGATCAGGTCGCCGGGCTTGGGACCCATGCGCACGTCGGAGAAGCCCAGGTCCGTCACAAGGCCGGTCAGTTCGTCGGCGGAGATCAGGCGACCACCGGCGGCGTTGACGCCGCGGAGCAGGGCGATGTGCAGGGACATGGTCGGGCCTTTCGAACGAGGCGGTTGTCTAGCCCTTCGCGGCGGCGGCGTCGCTGAGCGATTTAGCCGTTGAGCGCCGCAAAGCCGCGTTCCAAATCCGCCTTCAGGTCCGCCACGCTCTCCAGCCCCACATGCAGCCGCAAAAGCGGCCCCTCCAGCGTCACGGGAACCGACCGGTTCTTCAGCTGTGGATCGCAGTGGATCGCCAGGCTCTCATAGCCGCCCCACGAGAAACCCAAGCCGAATATTTCGAGCGCGTTGAGGAAGGCGTGGACGGCCTTCTGCGAGGCGGGCTTCAGCACCACGCCGAACAGGCCGCAGGCGCCGGTGAAGTCGCGTTTCCACAGGGCGTGGCCGGGATCGTCCTCCAGGGCCGGGTGCAGCACGCGGGCCACCTCGGGGCGACCCTGCAGCCAGCGGGCGATCTCCAGGCCAGCGGCCTGGTGGGCGGGCAGGCGGACGGCCAGGGTGCGCAGGCCGCGCAGCACGGTATAGGCGTCGTCGGGCGACACCGACCAGCCGATGTCCCACATGGCGTCGCCCAGCTGGTTGCCGATGACGTTGTCGGCGGTGGCGGCGCTGCCCATGAAGACGTCCGAGTGGCCGCCCACATATTTGGTCAGGGCCTGCACGCTGATGGTCACCCCGTGGGCCAGGGGCTTGAAGTAAAAGCTGGCGGCCCAGGTGTTGTCGATCAGGGTCAGCACGCCGCGCGCCGTGGCCGCCGCGGCGATGGCGGGTAGGTCCTGCATCTCGAAAGTGAGCGAGCCGGGGGCTTCCAGCAGGATCATCCGGGTGCGCGGCGTGCACAGGGTCATCAGGGCGTCGGGCGACAGGGCTGGGTCGTAATAGGTCGTCGCTACGCCGAAGCGGGTCAGTACCCGGTCGCAGAACCGGCGGGTAGGCCTATAGGCGCTGTCGACCACCAGGATCTCGTCGCCGGACTTTAGCAAAGCCAGCATGACGCCGGTTATCGCCGCCAGGCCCGACGGATAGAGTGTGACGTCCGGCGAGCCCTCCAGCTCGGCCAGGGCCAGTTGCAAGGCGGCGGGCGAGGACAGGCCGGTAATGCCGTAGGTCAGCTGATTGTCGTCATACAGCGACGCGGCGTTGGGCAGCAGCACGGTCGAGCCGCGCTGGATCGGCGGATTAACGGTCCGCGCCAGCTTGATCCCGTCCCGCGACGGCGAGCCGGTGCGGACCAGGCGGGTTTCTTCATCCAGGGGCATGGCGCGGACTCGCGGTTCTCGGTGTTGCAGGTCCTCCCCCTGTGGGGGAGGTGTCGGCGAAGCCGACGGAGGGGGGTGATCGGCAGCTGGCGAGATGCCCAATGAATATCCCAACACTCCCCCCACCGGTCGCTTCGCAACCACCTCCCCCACAGGGGGAGGATTTTTGAAGTCAGGCCTCGCCCGTCGCCACCGGCACGTCCTCGCGCCCGCCCCATTCGGTCCAGGAGCCGTCATAGACTGCCGCTCTCGGCTTGCCGAGCCGCGCGAGCGCCAGAGACACCACCGAGGCGGTGATGCCCGATCCGCAGGTGGTGGCCACGGGCTTGGCGACATCGACGCCGGCCGCCTCGAACACCGCCGCCAGCCTTTCAGCGCTCAGCATCGTGCCGTCGGGCGCCAGAAGCCCCGCCAGCGGCACGTTGCGCGAGCCGGGGATGTGGCCGCCGCGCCGGCCTGCGCGGGGCTCGGGCTCGGCGGCGGTGAAGCGGCCGACGGGGCGGGCGTCGACCACCTGTTCGCGGCCGGTCTCGATATTGCGCTTGATCTGCTCGATCGAGCGGACGAGGTCAGCCTGGAAGCGCGGGGTGAAGTGGCGCTCCTGGGGCATGACCACGTCGTCGTCCACCGGCCGTCCCTCGGCGATCCACTTGGGCAGGCCGCCGTCCAGCACCACGACGTCCTCGTGGCCCATGGCCCGGAATTCCCACCAGACGCGGGCGGCGGGCAGGATGCCGGTGCTGTCATAGACCACGATCCGCGAGCCATCCCCCAGGCCCAACTTCTTGACCCGCGAGGCGAACTTGATCGGAGAGGGCAGCATGTGCGGCAGGTCGGAGGTCTCGTCGGCGATCTCGTCGATGTCGAAGAACACCGCGCCGGGGATGTGGACCGACTTGTATTCGGCCCTAGGGTCGCGCTTTGCGGCCGGCATGTGCCAGGACCCATCGACGATCCGCACGTCCGGCGCGTCGAGGTGCTCCTGCAGCCAGGCAGTCGAGACAAGGGGGTCTTGGGTCATGGCTTGGCCTTTCGGGGTCTGACTCGCCCCAACGCGAAGGGTGGGCAAGATCACGCGATCGGCGACGGGGAGCAAGCGCGACCTACATCCACGGCGGGGTCGGCAGGCCCTTCTCGGCGAGGAACGCTGGGTTGAACAGCTTGCTTTGGTAGCGCGAGCCGTGGTCGCAGAGGATGGTCACGATAGTGTGGCCGGGGCCCATGGCGCGGGCCATGCGGATCGCGCCGGCCACGTTGATCCCAGACGAGCCGCCCAGACACAGGCCCTCGTGCTGCACCAGGTCGAACACCTGCTCCAGCATCTCCTCGTCGCTGATCCGGAAGGGGTGGTCGACCACCAGGCCTTCGAGATTGGCGGTAATCCGGCCCTGGCCGATGCCTTCGCTGATCGAGGTTCCTTCCGACTTGAGTTCGCCGTCGGCGTACCAGCTGTAGAGCGCGGCGCCATGCGGGTCGGCCAGGCCGATCTTCACCGACGGCTTGCGGGCTCGCAGGGCCTGGGCGACGCCGGCCAGGGTGCCGCCCGAACCGATGGCGCAGATGAAGCCGTCGACCGCACCGTCGGTCTGTTCGAAGATCTCAGGGCCAGTAGTCTCGCAATGGGCCCGGCGGTTGGCGACATTGTCGAACTGGTTGGCCCAGACCACGCCATTGGGCTCGGTCCTGGCTAGTTCCTCGGCGAGGCGGCCGGAATAGCGAACATAGTTGTCGGGGTTGGAATAGGGGACGGCGTCCACCTCGACCAAGTGCGCGCCGAGCAGGCGAATGGCGTCCTTCTTCTCCTGGCTTTGGGTGCGCGGGATCACGATGGTGGTCTTGTAGCCCAGGGCAGAGGCGACCATGGCCAGGCCGATTCCGGTATTGCCCGCCGTGCCCTCGACGATACGGCCGCCCGGCCTCAGCAGGCCCTTCTCCTCGGCGTCGCGGATGATGCCCAGGGCGGCGCGGTCCTTGACCGACTGGCCGGGATTCATGAATTCGGCCTTGCCGAGGATCTCGCAGCCGGTCGCCTCGCTGGCGCGGTTGAGACGGATCAGGGGCGTGTCGCCGATGGCGTCCAGGACGCTGGTCTTGATGGTCATGGGGCGCTGGGCTGAGACGGGCTGCTGCGGAAACAAGAGTGCATGGTAGATCGTGCGCGGGCGAGCAGACGCAAGCCCAGTTTTCCTGAAGGCAAGGTTTGGTTCATGAGCAAACGGCAAGGCGCGCTGCGGCTGGTGTTGGGCGACCAACTGAGTGAGACCCTGTCGGCGCTGGCGGACCTGGACCCCGCCCACGACGTCGTGCTGATGACGGAGTCCGTCGCCGAGGCTACGGCCTGGAAACATCACAAGCAGAAGCTGGTCCTGGTCTGGTCGGCCATGCGCCAGTTCGCCGCCCGGCTGGAGGCGCGCGGCGTCCGGGTTCGCTATGTGCGGCTGGATGACCCGGCCAATACCGCCTCGATCGCTGGTGAGATCACGCGCGCCCTGGCCGAGGAGCCGGCGGAGCGGGTGATCCGCACCGTCTGCGGCAAGTGGGCCCTGGAAGAGCACCTGCTGGCCCTGGCGCACACGCTGTCGATCCCCGTTGAGGCGCGAGAGGATGATCGCTTCCTGTGCTCCCGCGCTCAGTTCGCCGCCTGGGCCGAGGGGCGCAAGGAACTGCGGATGGAGTATTTCTACCGCGAGATGCGCCGCCGCACCGGCCTGCTGATGGACGGCGACAAACCCGCCGGCGGCCAGTGGAACTTCGACGTCGAGAACCGCAAGAAATTGCCCGCCGGCGTGCGGCCGCCCGCGCGCCTGCGCACCGTGCCCAACGCCGTGACCCGAGATGTAATGACGACGGTCGAGGCGGGCTTCGAGGATCACTTCGGCCGCGTCGAGACCTTCGACTGGCCGACCAACCCGCAGGAAGCAGAGGCGATCCTCGACCATTTCATCGCCGACATGCTGGCCGGGTTCGGCGAGGCCCAGGACGCCATGAGTTGGGGACGGCCGTTCCTGTGGCACAGCCTGATCTCGCCGGCCCTGAACATCGGCTTGCTGGACCCGCTGGACATCTGCCGGCGGGCGGAGGCTGCCTGGCGGGCGGGCAAGGCGCCCTTGAACGCCGTCGAGGGCTTCATCCGCCAGATCCTCGGCTGGCGGGAATTCATGCGGGGGGTCTACTGGCTGAAGATGCCCGAATACGCCCTGCGCAACGCGCTCGACGCCGAAGGCAAGTTGCCGTGGTTCTACTGGAGCGGCGAAACCGACATGGCGTGCGTCGCCGACGCCGTGGCTTCGGCCCGCGACCATGCCTACGCCCATCATATCCAGCGGCTGATGGTCACCGGCAATCTGGCCATGCTGCTGGGCGTGCATCCAGACGCCGTGGATGACTGGTACATGGTGGTGTTCGCCGACGCCTATGAGTGGGTCGAGATGCCCAACACCCGCGGCATGGCCACCTTCGCCGACGGCGGCATCGTCGGCTCCAAGCCCTATGCGGCCAGCGGCGCCTATATCGATCGGATGAGCGACTACTGCAAAGGCTGTCGCTATGACGTGAAGGACCGCTTGGGCGAAAACGCTTGTCCGTTCAACGCGCTATACTGGGATTTTCTCGATCGACATGAGGCGCGCCTGGCCGGCCTGGGGCGGATGATGATGCCGCTCAAGACCCTGTCTCGCATGCCCGAAGCCGAGCGGGCGGCGTTTCGCGCCAAGGCGGCCGCGACGCGAGGCGCGATGGGTGTCTAGCCGACGTGGGTCTCGATGACGTTCAGCAAGGCCAGCGGACCGCCCGCCGTCGTGGCCGCGCACCAGACATTGTGCAGGCCCTCGACCTCGACCAGACGGTTCCCGACGGCGTCGATCATGATGCCCTCGGCGATATCGGACGACACCTCGCCCAGCAGCTGTTCTTCCTGCAGTTCGCCACACCAGGCGGTGACCGCATCGACCGCCGTCTCGGCGTCGAACTGGGTAATGTAGGTGCCGCCGTGGAAATCCAGGACCATGGTATAGAGGTTCATTGGGGGCCGACCTCTGAGACGCTTTGCGTCAGTGTACGCCCATCAAAGGTCGGACCGCGCGATCTAACTTGCTAGGCCCGCGCCACCCTATGCCCGGGAAAGCCCCAACTGGATCACATTGGTGCGCTCGGTCCGGAACCCGGCCTCGCAATAGCTGAGATAGAACCGCCATAACCGCCGGAAGCGCTCGTCGAAGCCCTGGCCCTTGATCTCGTCCCAGGCCGCCTCGAACCGATGGCCCCATTCAGCCAGGGTGTCGGCGTAGTTCTGGCCAAACCGGTCGATCCCGGTCCAGGTCAGGCCCGCGGCGGCGGTTTCCTGTTGCAGGCGCTGCTCGCTGGGCAGCATGCCGCCGGGGAAGACATAGCGCTGGATGAAGTCGGTCTGGACCCGGTAGTGGTCGAACAGTTCGTCGCGAATGGTGATGATCTGCAGGCCGGCCCGGCCGCCGGGGCTCAGCACCTCGCGGATCTTGCCGAAATAGGTCGGCCAATAGGCCTCGCCGACCGCTTCGAACATCTCGATCGAGGCGACGCTGTCAAACTGCCCCTGGACGTCGCGATAGTCGATCAGCCGGATGTCGGCCTTGTCGGCCAGGCCTTGGTCGAATAGGCGCCGCTTGGCGAAGTCGTGCTGGGCCTGGGAGATCGTGACGCCCGTGACCCGGGCGCCCACCTCCTTGGACGCGTATTCGGCGAAGCCGCCCCATCCGCAGCCGATCTCCAGCACGTGCTGGCCGGGCCGCAGATCGATCGACCGGGCCAAGGCCGCGTACTTGGCGCGCTGGGCCTGATCGAGCGACTGGCCGGGGGTTTCGTAGAGAGCGGACGAATAGGTCATGCTGGGGTCCAGCCAGCGTGAATAGAAGGCGTTGCCCAGGTCGTAATGGGCATGGATGTTCTTCTTGGAACCCTGCCGGTCGTTGCGATGAAAGAGGTGGTAGAGGCCATTGACCGCCCGCATCAAGGGGTTGCCGCTGACCAGGGCCGTCAGCTTGTCGAAGTTCAGGGAAAAGGCTTCCAGCACGGTCGACAGGTCTGGCGTGTCCCACTCGCCAGCCATGTAGCCCTCGGCGAAACCGATATCGCCAGAGGCCAGGGCCCGGCGGACGAAGCGGTAGTCGTGAACCTGGATCACGGCGTCCGGTCCGGGCGTCTTGCCGACGATCCGCAGTGACTTGCCCGTGGGCAGGATGAAGGTCAGCGTGCCCACCGCCCAGTTCTCGACGGCGATGCGTAGGGCCGAGCGAAAGGCGGCAGGGGCTCGGCGTAGCTCCGGGTCGCGGCCCAGGACCGACCAGGTGGCAGGCAGGATATCGGTCATCGACGGTCCCATCCCTAACTGAGGGAGAAAGTTAAAGCACTCGAAACCGATGTGTAAATGGGGAGAAATCGCAGCCCGACGAGGGCGCTAGTCCCCCTTCAGGCTGCGATAGGCCCCCAGCGCCCGCTCGCGCGCCGCCGCATGCCCCACCACCGGCTTGGCATAGGTACGAGCCGCGGCGGCGCTTAGTTGCGCGGCGGCTTTCCAAGGCTCGTGGAGCAGGGCGTCAGGAAGGTTCGCCAGTTCCGGAACCCACCGCCGGACATAGGTTCCGGCGGGGTCGAACTTCTGGCCCTGGGCGATCGGGTTGAAGATCCGGAAATAGGGCGCGGCGTCGGCCCCGCTGCCGGCCACCCACTGCCAATTGCCGACATTGTTGGCGAGATCCGCATCGACGAGCGTGTCCCAGAACCAGGCCTCGCCCTCGCGCCAGTCGATCAGCAGGTGCTTGATCAGGAAGGAGCCAACGATCATCCGCACCCGATTGTGCATGAAGCCGGTGGCCCACATCTCGCGCATCCCGGCGTCGACGATCGGATAGCCGGTGCGCCCCTGGCTCCAGGCCTCGAAGGCGGCCGGGTCCTTGGCCCACGGGAAGCCGTCGAACTCCGGCCGGAAGTTTGCCGTCGGCAGGGTTGGGTTGTGGAACAGGATCGAGGCGTTGAACTCGCGCCAACCCAACTCCGAGAGGAACTTCTCGACCTCGCCGGCCGGGGCGTCGCCGGCTTCGGCGGCCTGGCGTGCGGCGACCCAGACCTGGCGCGGGCCGATCTCTCCAAAGTGCAGGTGGGGAGAAAGCCGCGAGCCGGCCTCGACGCCGGGGAAGTCGCGCTTCTGGCCATAGCCGTCGACGGACCCGGACAGGAAGTCGTCCAGCCGCTCCAGGGCGCCGGCCTCCCCCGGCGTCCACGGGTCGAAGCCCTTTGACCAGTCAGGTTTCGTGGGGTGCAGTTTCCAGCCGGCGAGGGCGTCGCTCGCGGGCCACGCGTCGGGCGCGGTCAGCGTCTTCGGCGCCGGTTCGACGTGCACGGGGCCGAGCTGACCCCGCGCGGCGCGCCAGTAAGGGGTAAAGACCCTGTAGGGGAGGCCGGAGCCGTTCTTCACCGTCCACGGCTCGTTGAGCAGGCTGGCGTTGAAGCTCTCACATTCGACGCCGTCGTCCTTCAGTCGCGCCTTGATGGCCGTGTCGCGGTCGATGGCGGCGGGGTCGTACAGGCGGTTCCATAGCACGCAAGTCGCGCCGGTTTCGGCGATGATGTCGGCGAGGATCGTCTCTGCGACGCCCTTGCGCAACACCAGCCGCGAGCCGATCGCCTCGAGCGACGCGGCCAGCGCGGCCAGCGACCTGTCCAGCCACCACAGCGACGCCGCGCCCATCGGGCGGACGCCGGGGGTTTCGTCGAGAATATAGAGCGGGATCACCGCACGCCCGGTTTGGGCCGCCGCGATAAGGGCGGAATTGTCCGTCAGACGTAGGTCCTGGCGCAGCCAGACAAGGATGGGCGTACTTTCGCTGCTGTCGATCGCCACTTGCACCGTCCCGTTTGAAAGGCCACCTGTTGGGCGCCTGAAACGACACCCTTATCCGGAAGTTCCCTCTTGAGTCAGCAACACGCCGTCGCCCCCAACGCCGTCATCGAGATCAAGACAGGCAAGGGCGCCCCTGTCAGGATCGGTAACGCCGAGCGGCTGTCGATCATCGCCGGCCCCTGTCAGATGGAAAGCCGCCAGCACGCGCTGGAGACCGCCCATGCCCTGAAGGAGATCGCCGACCGCCTGGGCGTCGGCCTGATCTACAAGACCAGCTACGACAAGGCCAACCGCACCTCGGCCAGCGCGCAGCGCGGCATCGGGTTGCACGAGAGCCTACCGATCTTCCAGGAAATCCGCCAGGTCACCGGCCTGCCGACCCTGACCGATGTCCACGAGATCAGCCACTGCGAGGCCGTCGCCGAGGCCGTTGACGTCATCCAGATCCCGGCCTTCCTGTGCCGCCAGACCGATCTGCTGCTGGCCGCCGCCGCCACCGGCCGGGCGATCAACGTCAAGAAGGGCCAGTTCCTGGCGCCCTGGGACATGAAGAACGTGATCGCCAAGATCACTGGCGCCGGCAATCCCAATGTCATGGCCTGCGAGCGTGGCGCTTCGTTCGGCTACAACACCCTGGTCTCGGACATGCGGTCGTTGCCGATCATGAAGGAAATCGGCTGCCCGGTAGTGTTCGACGCCACCCACAGCGTCCAGCAGCCGGGCGGGCAGGGCACGTCCTCGGGCGGTCAGCGCGAGTTCGTGCCGATCCTGGCCCGCGCCGCCGTCGCCGTCGGCGTCGCCACGGTGTTCATCGAGACCCATCCCGACCCCGACAATGCCCCCTCCGACGGCCCCAACATGGTGCCGATGAGCCGGTTCGAAGCCTTGGTCGCCGACCTGCTGGAGTTCGACGCCTTGGCGAAGCGGGTGCGAGCGGCGTAAGACGCTTCCATGTCCAGACGCGTCATCCTCGTCACCGGCGGCGCCGGGTTCATCGGCTCCAACATTGTCGCCAAGCTCTGCGAAGACCCCGCCTTCGACGTGGTGGTCTGCGACTGGCTGGGCGAGGCGGCCGAGAACAAGTGGCGCAACCTCGCCAAGTCGCCGATCGCCGATTTCGTGGCCCCCGAGGCCCTGTTCGACTGGCTGGCCTTGCGCGGCGAGGACGTCGAGCTGGTGGTCCACATGGGCGCGGTGTCCTCGACCACCGAGCCTGACGCCGACAAGATCATCCATTCGAACTTTACTCTGTCGAGGGATCTCTGGCGGTGGTGCGCCACCCACCAGCGCCGGCTCATCTACGCCTCGTCCGCCGCGACCTATGGCGATGGCCGGCAGGGCTTCGAAGGGCTGGATGACAGCGACAGCCTCAAGGCCCTGCGGCCGCTCAACGCCTATGGTTGGTCCAAGGCGCTGTTCGACCTCTACGCCGTGCGCGAAGCCGAGCGCGGCGCGCGCCCGTCTCAGTGGGTCGGGCTGAAGTTCTTCAACGTCTATGGCCCCAACGAGGACCACAAGGGCGGCATGAAGTCGGTGGTGTGCCAGATCTGGCCCAAGGTCGCGGTCGGCGAAGGCGTCAAGCTCTTCAAGTCGCACAACCCCGACTACGAAGACGGCGGCCAGCTGCGCGACTTCGTCTATGTGCGCGACGTGGCCGACGTGGTCGCCTGGCTGGCCAAGAGCCCGCAGGTCAACGGCGTCTATAACCTGGGTTCTGGCAAGGCCCGCTCGTTCAAGGCCCTGGCCGAGGCCACCTTCCGCGCCGTCGGCCGCGCGCCGGACATCGACTATGTCGACATGCCCGAGGTGCTGCGCGGCAAGTACCAGTACTTCACCGAGGCCAGGATGGATCGCCTGCGGGCCGCCGGCTACAACGCGCCAATGACCGCGCTCGAGGATGGCGTCGAGGACTATGTGGCCGGGTTCTTGAACACGGACGATCCCTACCGCTGAGATCTGCGGCTGGGGCATGCGCATGCGCATGCCCCAATCGTGGAGCGCGCTGACTGACGTCGGGTCACACTTGCCGCCCCCTTCCGCGAGCGTAGGCTAACCGTCGATAAGTGGCCAAGACAGGCGTCGATCCGGGAGTGGAATATGGTCGGCATCGCCGCCTGGGGCGTCTACGCGCCCCGCCTTCGTCTCAGCCGCAAGGCGGTCACGACAGCCAATGCCTGGGTCGCGCCGAATCTTCGCGCCAAGGCCAAGGGCGAACGCGCGATGGCCAACTGGGACGAGGACGCGCTGACCATGGCGGTCGAGGCCGCCCGCGACGCGCTGGGTCCGGGCGACGACCGCTCGGCCATCGACGCGCTCTATTTCGCCTCGACGACAGCGCCGTTCGTCGACCGTCAGAACGCCGGGATCGTCGCCGCCGCCCTGACCTTGGAAAAGTCGATCAGCTCGGCCGACATCACCGGCTCGCAGCGCTGCGGGCTTGCCGCGCTCGGTCAGGCCCTGGCGGCGGTGATGGGCGGGGCGGCCCAACGCGCCCTGGTGGCGACCGGCGAGCATCGTCGAGCCCGCGCCGCTTCACCCCAGGAGTTGGACTTCGGCGACGGCGCGACGGCGTTCGTAGTATCGGCCGAGGCGGGAGCGGCGGAGTTCCTGGGACGCGGCAGCGTCACCGATGACTTCGTCGATCACTTCCGAGGCGCGGACGCCGAGTTCGACTACGGCTGGGAAGAGCGCTGGATTCGCGACGAAGGCATCGTCAAACTCGTCCCGCCGGCCATTCGCGGCGCGCTGGAGGATGCGGGCTTAATGGCTTCAGACATCACCCATTTCTGCTTCCCCTCGACATTCTCGGGCATGGCCGCCAGCCTGGCCAAGACGGTGGGGATTGCCCCCGAAGCTGTGCGCGACAACCTGGCCCTGACCCTCGGCGAGGCGGGCTGCGCCCATGGCCCGCTGATGCTGGCCCATGCTCTGGAAGAGGCCAAGGCCGGCGACGTGATCCTGGTCGCGCAGTTCGGCCAGGGCGCGGAAGCCCTGGTGTTCCGTGTGACCGACGCCGCGACGAACGCCTGTCCGGCGCGAGGCGTCACAGGCGCCTTACTCGACCGAAGAGTTGAGGAGAACTACCTGAAATTCCTCACCTTCAACGGCCTCATTGAATGGGACAAGGGCATGAGGGCCGAGAAGGACAACAAGACGGCCCTGACCACCCTCTATCGCAACCAGGACATGATCCTGGGCCTGGTCGGCGGCCGCTGCCGCGAGACCGGCGTTGTGCAGTTCCCCCGCACCCGAATCTCGGTGGCGCCCAACAATCCCGCCGTCGACACCCAGGAGCCATACCGCTTCGCCGAGCGCCGCGCCTCGGTGCTGAGCTACTCGGCCGACTTCCTGACCTTCTCAATGAGCCCGCCCAACCACTACGGCATGATCGTGTTCGAGGGCGGCGGGCGGATCATGATGGACATCACCGACGTCGAGCAGGGCGAGGTCGACAGCGGCCTGCCGGTCAAGATGGTGTTCCGCATCAAGGACGTCGATGAGAAGCGCGGCTTTGTTCGCTACTTCTGGAAGGCCGCGCCGGACCGGGCGGCGATGGCGGCTCAGACCGCGATCGCGGCGGAGTAGGTCGGTGTCAGAGCGCGCGCTTAACATCGGTGGCGGAGAAGTCCTCGCCCTTGAACAGCAGCGGCAGGTCGCGAGATTTGGCCAGGGCGTAACTGAAGCAGTCGCCGTAGTTCAGGCCGTAGCGGCCCTGTCGATATTGGCTGAACGCCTGACGGGCCAGCAAGAATTGGTGCTCGTCGAAGGGGATCGTGACGACCTGCAGCCTCGCCAGAAGCAGGTCCAACGCTGCGACATTCTCGAGACCTCGGCGCTTCAAACAGACGATGTGGGCTTCAAGACGCGTCGCGGCGGAGATCAAGGCGCTCTCTGCGCCCGCGATGCGGTCCCTGAAAAGAGACGATTCGGTTTCTTCCCACAAAATCGCCAGGATCGCGGACGTATCGACCACGATCACTTCGGCAGTCCGTCCTCATCATACAGCATGTCTTCAGGCGTGCGCGGGTCCAGTATCGGCAGCGCGCGAACGCGCGCCTGGATCTCCGCAACAGCCGCCAACATCTCCTCGCGGCTCAGCCGAGGTGGCAGCGGTTTGGTGCGTTCAAGTTCGGCGCGCAGGGCGTGGGTCACCACACCGTCCAGACTCATGCCTGTCCGTTTGGCCAGCTCTTCGGCCAGCTCAAGAGTCTTATCCTGGATCGCAAACACCATGGGATTGAAAATACACCCAATCCTGGCGAACGAGAAGTCTCGCTAACATTCAAGGAGCACCACATGGCCAAGGGCATTCGCGACAAGGTCGCCATCCTGGGGATGGGCTGCAGCAAGTTCGGCGAGCGCTGGGACGCCGGCCCCGACGACCTGATGGTCGAGGCCTATATCGAGGCCATGGCCGACGCGGGCATCGAGCCCAGCCAGCTGGACGCGGCCTGGTTCTCGACCCATGTCGACGAGTTGGGCACGGGCAAGGGCGGCACGCCGCTCTCGATCGCCCTGCGCCTGCCCAATATCGCCGTGACCCGGGTGGAGAACTTCTGCGCCTCGGGCTCGGAGGCCTTTCGCGGCGCGGTCTATGCCGTGGCGGCGGGCGCGGCCGACATCGCCATCGCCGTGGGCGTCGAGAAGCTGAAGGACACCGGCTATGGCGGCCTGCCGGTCGGCAGTCCCGGCACGCTGTCGCCGCAAATCATGCCCAATGGCTCGGCCCCCGGCAACTTCGCCCAGCTGGCAAGCGCCTATCGCGCCAAGCACGGGGTGTCGCGCGAAGACCTCAAGCGAGCCATCGCCCATGTCTCGGTCAAGAGCCACGCCAACGGCGTCAAGAATCCGAAGGCGCACCTGCGCAAGGCCGTGACCGAGGAGCAGGTGCTCAACGCCCCGATGATCGCCGAGCCCCTGGGCCTGTTCGACTGCTGCGGCGTGTCGGACGGGGCGGCCGCCGCCATCGTCACCACGCCGGAGATCGCCCGGGCGATGGGCAAGCGCAACCTGACCATGGTCAAGGCCCTGCAGCTGTCGGTCTCCAACGGCTATGAGAGCCAGTACAATGGCTGGGACGGCAGCTACTTCCACACGGCTCGTATCGCCGCCGGCAAGGCCTACCGCGAGGCCGGCGTCGAGCGGCCGCGCGAGCAGATATCGATGATGGAGGTGCACGACTGCTTCTCGATCACCGAGCTGGTGACGATGGAAGACCTGTTCATCTCGCCGGAGGGCCAGGGCTGGCGCGACGTGCTGGACGGCTTCTATGACGCCGACGGCGGCCTGCCGTGCCAGATCGACGGGGGCCTCAAGTGTTTTGGCCACCCCATCGGGGCCTCGGGTCTGCGTATGCTCTACGAGATGTATCTGCAGCTTCAGGGCAGGGCCGGCGAGCGACAGTTGAAGGACCCGGTGCTGGGCATGACCCACAATCTGGGCGGCGCGCCGGCCAGCAATGTCTGTTCGGTGGCGATCATTGGGCAGGAGGGCGCCTAGGCCTTTCGACCGCTCGCGCGGCCCCCGGACTTCGTGGTATCGCAAGGCCCATGGGCGAGCGCTTCAAGGGTTTCAAACGCTGGATCTTCGTGGGGAGCGTGCTGTTCCTGGCCGTGTTCCTGTCGGCGGCCTTCTATTGGCGCTACGACATCCTGCGCACCACGCTCGATCCCAAGGTGCCGTTCCAGACCTATGAGCCGCCGCCGGCTCCCGACTACGCCAAGCCCGCCGCCTGGGTTTTGCGTTCCCAGGCCGCCACGGCGGGTCCGGCCGACGTGTTCTTCGTGCACCCCACCACCTATGACGGCGGCCGCGACTGGAACGCGCCCTACGACCAGCCCAAGGCCGCCCGTTACCTAAACCGCGTGATGCTGCCCAACTACGCCGCGCCGTTCGCGCGGGTCGGGCGAATCTTCGCGCCGCACTATCGCCAGGCCAGCCTCTACACTTTCCTGACTCTGCGCGACGACGCCCGCGACGCCCGGCGCTTCGCCTATGACGACGTGCGCCAAGCCTTCCGCTACTACCTGCAACACGACAATAACGGCCGGCCGATCGTGCTGGTCGGGGTCGAACAGGGCGGCATCCTGGCGGCGCGCCTGCTGAACGATGAGATCGCGCCGAACGCCGCGGTCCGGGGACGGTTGGCCGGCGCCTATCTGATCGAAACCGTGGTTCCGGCTGATGAATACGGACCCGGGACAGCGATCCCGGCCTGCGCCAGTCGCGCCGAGGCGGGCTGCGTGGTGGCCTGGGCGTCGCTGGTCGATGGTGATTTCCAGCAGGCCCAGGAGTTCACTGGCCGCTCTCTGGTCTGGAACAGCGGCGGCGATCTGGTTAATCTGGAGGGCCGCGCGCCGCTGTGCGTCAACCCGTTGGTCGGCGCCCAGACCGAGGTGCGCCAGCCCGCGCGGCTCAACCTCGGCTCGGCCAACGCCACCGGCCTCGAATGGGGCTCGCGACCCGCCTTGCTCAAGCGCCAGGTCTGGGCCCAGTGCGAGAACGGGCTGCTGCACACTGGTCGGCCGAAATCGACGTCGCTGCGGGATTCCGGGTCCTGGACCGATCGCCGCAAGGTCGACGGCTTCAACCTGTTCTGGGCCGACGTCGAGGCCGACGCCTTGGCGCGGGTAGCGACGCTGAGGGCGCGCACGGATCTGGTTCGCATTCCGGGCGCCCCGTCGGATCAGCCATGACGATGGTCCGGCGTTAGCAAGGCTCCGCCAGCGCCATCAGACCCGAATAGCTCGGCTGGTCGATAGCGATCTGGTCGATCACGCTGGCCTGCAGATGGGCGAGCACCGCCGGGTCTAGGGGCGATAGCCGGCCGTCGCTCAGGCGGGCGCAGAGCTCGGCGTTCAGCGCCTCGAAACCGCCGTCCACGCCCAGCAGGACTTTCAACCGCGCCACCGCCGCCGCCTCCGCCACCGGGCCGAGGGCCGCTTCGCGCTCAAGCGTGGCGCGGGCATTGTCGGCGACCCTCGCCAGGAACGCCGCGCGCGCATCACCGGCCGAGGCCTCGTCGATCCCGGCCAGGGCCTCGCGCAGTTCGTCGGCGGTGGGGTGGGTGATCATCCTAGCCGCTCCATCAGTAGAACGAGGTCGATTTCGGCCTCGCTTGCGCGGCGGCCGATCATCGCCCGCTCGATCGAGCGATCGGCGCCCGAGGCGAAGCTCGCATACATCATCAGGCACATGACGCCCCATTTCAGCGAGCCCAGGGCCTGCCAGAACAACAGACGTTCCAGCGACACCGCTCCGCCGCCGGCCGCCGCGTGGCCGTCGAGCAGGTCCTGATAGTCACCGAACCCGCCGACCGGCCTCCGCCATTGCCCGAATCGCCAGGAATTGACGCAGATCCAGCCCAGATCCTCGGCCGGGTCGCCGAGGTGGGCCAGCTCCCAGTCGAGAACCCCGACCAGGCCGCTGGCGGGGTGGATCATCAGGTTACCGTTGCGAAAATCACCGTGGACCAGCACCGGCCGCTCGAGCGGTGGCGCGCGGCTTTCCAACCAGCGGAAGGCGGCTTCGAAGATCGGCCGTTGCGGGCGAAGGTCGCGGTAGACCGCCTCGTAGCGCTGAAGTTCGTTGGCGGCGTCGGAGGTCGCCAAGGGCGGCAGGCCCTCCAGGGGCGTGGCGTGGATCGCCGCGAGCACCTCGCCGCACCGGCGCGCTAGGCCAGGCCGCACGCCGGCGAAGGCCTCGTCGCGGACGATGCGCTTGCCCAGGGTCTCGCCCTCCAGCCGGCGCATGAGATAGGCCTCGCCGAGGCCGTCCTCTGGCGCGCAGACATGGACCACCTCAGGCACGGGCGCGCCACGCGGACGGACGGCGGCCAGCAGAACGGCCTCGGTGGCCAGGGGCAGGGCGGTGTCGCTCATCAGCGCCGACGGCGGGCGCCGACGCAGGATTAGCGCCGCGCCGTCGTCGAGGTCGAAAGCCCAGGTTTCAAGGCTGGCGCCGCCCGACAACCGCCGGGCGTTGAGCGCCGTCGCCGCGCCGGGTGACAGGCGCGGCGCCAAGGCGGAGAGGGCGGCCGGAACATCCATGGTCGCCAGCATTTCAGCCCTTACCCAGCGTCATTCAAGCCGACTTCGTCGGCTGGCCTACCCCGCGTCGTTCAGGGGCGAGGCCGATTTCCAGTCGAACAGTTCCTGCAGGGTCCGCACCGCCAGGCCGCGCGGCGAGGTCAGGTCCGGGTCGCGGGCCAGGATCAGCCGGGCGTCGTCGGCGGCCACGGCGATCAGGTCGCGGTGGGCCACCGGGTCGGCCAGGCGGTAGGCGGGGAAGCCGCTCTGCTTGAGGCCCAGCGGATCGCCGCCGCCGCGCAGCTCCAGGTCCTTTTCGGCGATCTCGAAGCCGTCGTCGCTACGGCGCAGGATGTCGAGTCGCTGCTGGGCCACCTCCGACAGCGGCGGGTCGTAGAGCAGCACGCAGGAACTCTCGCGCGACCCTCGGCCCACGCGCCCGCGCAGTTGGTGCAACTGCGCGAGCCCGAAGCGGTCGGCGTGCTCGATCACCATGATGCTGGCGTTGGGCACATTGACCCCGACCTCGACCACGGTGGTGGCGACCAGCACGCTGACCTTGCCGTCCACGAAGTCGGCCATCACCGCGTCCTTGTCGGCGGCGTTCATCTGGCCGTGGACCAGGCCGACGCTGGGACCGATGGCCTCGCGCAAGCTGGCGGAGCGGCGCTCGGCGTCGCGCAGGTCGATCTTGTCGGATTCCGAGACCAGCGGGCAGATCCAGAAGGCCTGGGCCCCGCCCTCGGCCGCCGCCTTCAGGCGGGCGATGATTTCGGGAATGCGCGGGGTCGGCGCGGCGCGGGTAGCGACGGGCGTGCGGCCGGGCGGCTTCTCGTCGATGCGCGAGACGTCCAGGTCGCCGAACATCGTCAGTTCCAGGGTGCGCGGGATCGGGGTGGCCGACATGGCCAGCAGGTGGGCGCCCCCCAAGTCAGGATGAAGCCCCTTGGCCTGCAGGCGCTTGCGTTCGTTGACGCCGAACCGGTGTTGCTCGTCGATAATGGTCAGGCCGAGCGCGCTGAAGGCCACGTCGTCCTGGAAAAGGGCGTGGGTGCCGACGACCACGGCGGCCGATCCGTCGGCCAGCTTGGCTAGTTTCGAGGCGCGGGCGGCGCCCTTGTCGCGCCCCGTCAGCAGGATCACCGCCAGACCCTGGGCCTCCAGCGGCGGGGCCAGGGTCTCGTAGTGCTGGCGGGCCAGGATCTCGGTGGGGGCCATCAGGGCTGATTGGAGGCCCGAGGCGGCGGCGTCGGCCATGGCGAGCATGGCCACCACGGTCTTGCCCGAGCCGACATCGCCCTGCAGTAGCCGGCCCATGCGCTCGCCGCTGGCGACATCGCCGCGGACCTCGGACAGGGCGCGGATCTGGGCGCCGGTCAGGCGGAAGGGCAGGGCCTTTTCAGCGGCGTCCGACAGGTCGCCGGCCATAATGCGCGGGGCGGGGTGGGCGCGCTTGGCCGCCTTGCGCTGGGCCAAGGCCAGTTGGTGAGCCAGAAGTTCGTCATAGGCCAGGCGGCGACGTGTGACCGACAGCGGCGACAGGTCGATCTCGGCCTGGGGATTGTGCAGCAGGGCCAGCGCCTCGCGCCAGGCGGGAAAGCCTTCGCGGGTCATCCAGGCCGGGTCCTGCCATTCGGGCAGGGCGGCGGCGCGCTCCAGGGCCTCAAGGGCAAACTTGCGGAAGGTGCGCGAGGGCAGGCCGGCGGTGGCGGGATAGACGGCCTCGACCGGCGGGATGTCGCCCGCGCGGTCGGCCTCGAACAGATAGTCGGGATGGGCGACCTGGATCTCGCTGCCAAACCGCTCGACCTTGCCGCTGACCGCCCGTCGTGCGCCGACCGGGTGGGCGCGCTCCAGATGCGAGCCGAAACCCTTGAACCAGGTCAAGGTGACAAAGCCGTGCTCGTCCCAGGCCCGCACGCGCCAGGGCTGACCCGGACGCTGCGGCGGCAGGTGGGCGTCGATGGTGACCACGAAGGTCTGGACCTGGCCGTCGATGGCCCGATCGGAGGTGGTGGCCGTCCGGCGGATCAGGCTTGTGGGCGGCGTGAACAGCACGTCGCGCACGATCGGCCCCGCCAGCCGTTCAACCAGCGGCGCGACGCGCGGCCCCACGCCCTTGAGGGTGGAGACCGGCGTGAACAGCGGAAAGAGAATCTCGGGGCGCATAGGGCTTCACCATAGCGAAGCGTGCGTCAGATGTGGACGTCGCCGATGCGCGGATGTCGCAGGAGCTATTCGCCCTTGTTCATCACCGGCTTCAGCGACGTGATGATGTCCTGCAGCTCCTCGGCGCGCGAGGCGCCCGACACGTTGAGGCGCGTGTACAGATACTCGGCCTTGTGCTTTTCCGACGCCTCGGGGAAGCGGTTGCCCGCTCCATGCAGGTTGTTGGCTTCACCGGCATAGACCACGGTTCCGCTCGCATCGACGAAGATGAAATTGCCAGCGATCGTCGTCCGAGGGTCGCGATCCTCGGCCAGCTTGTAACGGTAGACCGCGCCATTGGCGCCTTGCAGATCAATATAGGGTTTCACTAGGACCTCGCCTCAATGCACACGGCGTCGGCGGCGATGAGGTGGGGGGCGCCGAGGGCCAAATTATGACCTAAGTCCGCTCACCTTGCTGAGGAATCGCCGCGTGCGCTCTTCCTTAGGCGAACCCAGCACGGCGTTGGAAGGGCCTTGTTCAATAATAACGCCGTCATCCATGAAGATCGTCCGATCTGCCACATCTCGCGCGAAGTCCATCTGGTGGGTGACGATCACCATCGTGCGCTTCTCGGCGGCCAGGTCGCGGATCACGGTCAGCACTTCGCCGACCAGTTCGGGGTCGAGCGCCGAGGTCGGTTCATCGAACAGAATAACCTCCGGATCCATGGCCAGGGCGCGGGCGATGGCGCAGCGTTGCTGCTGGCCGCCGGAGAGTTCGCGCGGATAGGCGTCGACCCGGTGACCCAGGCCGACCTTGGTCAGCAGGGCCCTGGCCTTGTCCAGCGCCACGGCGGATTTCTCGCCGCGCACGACGATCGGGCCCTCGGCGACGTTCTGGGCGGCGGTGCGGTGCGGGAAGAGGTTGAAGTTCTGGAAGACGAAGCCGACCCGGCCCTTCAGCGCGCGGGCGAGAGGGACTTTTCCGCCAGCGGTCAAGCCGGCGACGGTGAGGGTTCCGCTGTCGATCAGCTCGAGGCCCGCCAGGCAGCGCAGCAGGGTGCTCTTGCCCGAGCCGCTGGGACCGATGATCGCCACCACCTCGCCGGGGCTGACGGTCAGGTCGACTCCGTTCAGCACGGTGACGGCGGCGAAGCGCTTGACCAGGCCCGTGGCGGCTATGGCGCTCCCCATGCTGTCGCTCATCGACCGTTCTCCGCCTGGCGCTCCAGCCGGCCCTGGCCCAGGGCCAGCAGGCTGGACAGGATCCAGTAGAGGGCGGCGGCCGCCAGATACATGGTGAAGATCTCGTAGGTGCGGGCGGTGATCAGCTGGGCCTGGCGGAACAGCTCGGGCACCTGGATCGTGGCGGCCAGGGAGGTGTCCTTGACCAGGCTGATGAAGCTGTTGGCAAGGGGCGCGACGGCGGTGCGGGCGGCCTGGGGCAGGATCACCCGGCGCAGGGCCTGACCGCGGCTCATGCCCAGCACGCTGGCGGCCTCCCACTGGCCCTTGTCGACGGCGGCGATGGCGCTGCGCAGGATCTCGCCGGCATAGGCGCCGATGTTGATCGAAAAGCCGATGCCGGCCGCCAGCAGCGGCGGCAGCTCGATCCCCAACTGCGGCAGGCCGTAATAGATCAGGAACAGCTGCACCAGCAGCGGCGTGCCCCGGATCGCCGACACATAGACCGCCGCCGGCCAGCGCAGCAGGGGACTGCGGGAGAGCCGCATCAGGGCCAGGCCGAAACCGATCACCAAGCCCACACCCATGCCGATGACACTGAGCAGCACGGTGTAGCCCGCGCCTTTCAGGAGCAGCGGGGCGGACTCCGCGAGCAGGTCGAGCGCGGCGGACATATCAGACCGAACCCACCAAGTTTGTCATCCCGGACAAGCGGAGCGCAGATCCGGGACCGCCGGAAGCGCCAGCGTTCACGCGTCGGTCCCGGATCTTCGCGCTGCGCGCTCGTGCGGGATGACAACCGTTTTTTGTCAGCCTCACTTCGTCACGTCCGCGCCGAACCACTTGATCGAGATCGCCGCCAACTGCCCGTCGGCGCGCATCGCGTCGATGGCTTCGTCGATCGCCACCTTCAGGGCCGGATCGCGCAGCATGGCCACGCCCATGCCCTGGCTGGCGAAGGCCGGGCCCGAGGCCACGAAATCCGGCGTGGTCTTGACGAAGTCGGCGGCCACCAGCCGGTCGTTGAGCACCGCGTCGATACGGCCAGCCTTCAGGTCCTGGTACTTGGTGGGGTCGTCGTCATAGGTACGGACGATGGCGCCGGGCGCATTGGCCCGCAGCCAGCTCTCGTAATTGGTGCCCAGGCCGACACCCACCTTCTTGCCAGCCAGGTCGGCGGGCGCGGCGACGCCCGTCTGGCCCTTGCGGGTGATAATCTGGATGCCGGAGATCGTATAGGGCCGCGAGAAGTCGTACTTGGCGGCGCGCTCGGGAGTGATGGTGATCTGGTTGATCACCACGTCGATGCGCTTGGACTCCAGCGCGCCCAACAGGCCGGCGAACGGCGATGGCGAGAACTCGGCCTTGACCTTCATCTGGGCGGCCAGGGCCTTGGCGAAGTCGACCTCGAAACCGGTAAGCTGGCCGTCCTTGCCCTGGAAGTTGAACGGCGGATAGGTGCCTTCGAGCCCGATCCGCAGGGTCTTGGTCGCCTCGATGCGCTTGAGGCCGGTCTGCGCGACATTGCCGGACTGGCCGCCGCAACCGACGAGGATGAGGCCAGCGGCGCCTAGGGCAAGGCCAAGCAGGAACTGACGACGAACGGGGAATCGCATGCGGAAGCCTCAAGAGCGAAAGTCGAACGTGCAGTTCTATACAGCCCGCGTCCGGCCGCTAGAGGCAAGCAGCGCCGTTGGGGTCCGGACGATCCAACCTGACCGCGAATTAACCTGACGCGCGCGGCGCCCTCTGTTTTGCTGCTGGCCACGAGTACCTGGGGGACGCTGTCACATGGCTCATCTGTTCGATCCCGCCGCCGCCACGGCGGCCTATCTGGCGAAACTGCCGCCGGAAGCCCACGCCAAGGCCACGGCCTATACGCAGGGCGGCCACTGGCTGCTGCTGTGGGGCTTCGTCGTCTCGCTGGTGGTCGCATGGCTGATCGTCCGCAGCGGCGTGCTGGTCGGCCTGCGCAGGCGGCTGGAGAAGCGCCGTCCCCGGCCGGTTCTGGTCAGTTTCGGGGTGGGAGTCGCCTATCTGGTGATCGACGGTCTGCTCAGCCTGCCCTGGTCGGCCTACAGCGATTGGTGGCGGCAGAAGTCGTACGGGCTGACCAGCCAGGCTTTCGTCGGCTGGCTGGGCGAGGCCGGCATCAGCCTGGCCATCACGGCTGCGCTGCTGGGTCTGTTCTTCGTCGCGCTCTACGCCCTGATCCGCAAGGCGCCGCGCACTTGGTGGCTGTGGAGCGGCGCGCTGACGGCGGTGTTCTTCGGCGTGATCCAGGTGCTGGCCCCGATCTATATCGAGCCGATCTTCAACAAGTACACGCTCGCGCCGGCCGGGCCAGTGCGCGACCAGGTGGTGGCCATGGCCAAGGCCAACGGCATCCCGAGCGACAAGATCTTCGTCTATAACGGCTCCAAGCAGTCCAACGCCTACACCGCTAATGTCGCCGGACTGTTCGGCACGGCGCGAGTGGCGATGAGCGACACCATGTTCAAGCAGGGCGCGGACCTGGCCGAGGTGCGCGGCGTGGTTGGTCACGAGATGGGCCACTACGCCCACAACCACGCCTTGTGGATCGCCGGAGTCATGGGCCTGTTGGCCACCTTGGCCTTCTTCCTGATCGACCGGTTGTTCACGCCCGTCGCCGCCCTGCTGGGCGCGGACACGGTGAAGGGCGTGGCCGATCCGGCCGGCCTGCCGGTGCTGGCGGTGGTGCTGGCGGTGCTGGGCCTGCTGGGCGCGCCCCTGATCAACAGCCTGGTCCGCATCACCGAGAGCGACGCCGACCACTACAGCCTGACCCATTTCAACGAGCCCGACGGCCTGTCCAAGGCCCTGGTCAAGACGATCGAGTACCGCGCGGCCACGCCGGGTCGGCTTGAGGAGGTGCTGTTCTACGATCACCCGGCCGTGGGCCGTCGCATCCGCCGCGCCATGGACTGGAAGGCGGCGCATCCGAAGGCCGAGGTCCAGGCGTTCGACGCGGCCGCCGCCCGCGCGGCCTTCGTCGGCCAGATGGTTACCCTTCAGCGAACCGAGCCCGTGGGGACCGGAGACCTGGTCCTCAAACGCGACGGCTCGTGGTTCCAACGCCACGACTTCGGCATGGACCAGGGCCGCTACAGCCTCGAAGGCGATCAGCTGTGCTTGGCGGAAGTGCGCGGGACGCGGACCTGCTACGCCATCGGCCGGTCGGCGAGCGGTTGGACGCTGAAGGCCGATAATGGGGCCGCGACGCCGGTCACGTTCCAGCCGATCCGATAAGCTGGTGCGATTTGGATTGATATCGGGCCTGAGGCATTCTGCAACATGGGCCACATCTCCATTTGCAACCTCGACGGCAGCGCCATCGACGCGCTGAAGCGGTGCGCGGTCGATCACGCGACCTCGGCTGAGAAAGAGGCGCGGCAGGCGCTGGCGGCCAGCGTCGCGCTGGAGCGGCGAGAAATTATTGCGCGCCTTGACGCCGTGCGTGCCGCGCTTGGCCCGCAGACCGGGCCGTCGAGCCTGGATTTGCTGCGAGCCGAGCGGGCGCGCGACGACCATCGATGACCAATAGGTCGAGCCTCTGAATGCTCGAGGCGCTCTACCGCTTCCGGACGAACACCGTGCCCGCCGAATAGCCCGCGCCGAAGCTGCAGATCAGCCCCGTCTCGCCGGCCGCGAAGTCGTCATTGGCCGAGTGGAAGGCGATGATCGAGCCGGCCGAGCTGGTGTTGGCGTAGGTGTCGAGGATGATGACGTTCTCGCCCGGCTCGGGGTCGCGCCCCAGCACCCTGCGACCGATCATCTCGTTCATGTTGATATTGGCTTGATGCAGCCAGAGGCGCTTTAGCCCCGTGGGATCGACGCCGATATCGCTGGCGTGCTCGGCGATCATCTGGCTGACCATGGGCACCACCTCGCGGAACACCTTGCGGCCTTCCTGCACGAACAGCTTGTCGCGCGCGCCTTCGCCCTCGGGGGCCGTGCGGTTGAGGAAGCCGAAATTGTTGCGGATGTTGTTGGAGAACTGCGTCTTCAGCCGCGTGCCCAGGATTTCCCAGCCGCCGGTCGCCTGGCTTTCCTCTTCCAGGATCACCGCGGTGGCCACGTCGCCGAAGATGAAGTGGCTGTCGCGGTCGGTGAAGTTTAGGTGGCCCGAGCAGATTTCGGGATTGACCATCAGCACCGCCTTGGCGCTGCCGACGGCGATGAAGTCGGCGGCGGTCTTGAGGCCAAAGGTGGCCGAGGAGCAGGCGACGTTCATGTCGAAGGCGAAGCCCTCGATGCCCAGAGCCTGCTGCACCTCGATGGCCATGGCGGGATAGGCGCGCTGCATATTGGAAGCGGCGCAGATCACCGCCCCGATTTCCGAGACCGGCTTTCCCCAGCGCTCGATCGCCTGCTTGGCCGCCTCGACGGCCATCTCGGCCAGGATCGAGATTTGGTCGTTGGGGCGCTCGGGCAGCACCGGCCGCATGATCTCGGGGTCGATGATCCCGCTCTTGTTCATCACATAGCGGGCCTTGATGCCCGAGGCCTTCTCGATGAACTCGGGCGAGGAGGGGGCCAGGGCCGTCACCTCGCCGGCGGCGATGGCCTCGGCGTTGGCGGCGTTGAAGCGCTCCACATAGCTGTTGAAGGCTTCGACCAACTCGGTGTTCGAAACGCTGAACGGCGGGGTGAACAGCCCCGTGGCGACGATGACGGCTTTATGCAAAGGCGGCGGTCCCGGTGACGCTTGGCGCGCCTAAAGGGACGCGTCTCTAATTTTCGTGCTGGCGAATCAATAGCACGCCTGACGCCCCCGTCACCTTCGACGGTGCGGCCTGGGCGCCACGCCACGAGCTTTTCGCCTCAGCGAGGGGAACGATGCGGCGCCGCCACATTCGCCTTGCACATGTCGGGAACGACACGCAATGGCCCCAAACCCGTCCGCTCCGCGACCTATCGCGGCCCCATGGCGACACTACTCAAGCCGGGTCGAGGCGCTCCCCAGTCTCGTCAGTATCAGGAGTAAAACAATGAAAACTCTCATGTCGGTGGCCCTCGCCACGCCCATCTTCGCTTCTTTGGCGATCGCCGCCGTTCCCGCCCTGTCGCACGCTCAAGAGGTCTATGGGACCCTAGGCTATGCCGGCTCCCGCGCCGACGGCGCCGACACCGGCGCGGTGCAGGGACGGCTCGGCGCCAAGCTGACCCCGCACTTCGGCGTCGAGGGCGAGCTTTCCGGCGGCGTCAAGGACGACATTATCGACACCAACGGCGTCCGGTCCAATCTCGAACAGACCCATCAGGCCGCAGTCTATGGCGTCGGCTTCCTGCCGGTGACGCCTCACATCGACCTGCTGGCCCGCGTTGGCTACGGCAACAGCCAGTTCAAGCAGACCGTGGCCGGGGTCGAAAACAAGTTTGACGCCGACAGCGTCAATTATGGCGTCGGAGCCCAGTACAAGGTCGACGACAAGAACGGCGTCCGCGTCGACTACACCCGCCAGCAATTCCGGGACAATGACGCGGCCGACGCCGATGTGATGTCGGTCGGCTACGCTCGGAAGTTCTAGCCTAAGGGGCCGCTCACTTGCCCCCACCTGGCGGCTTCGCCGCCTGTCCGCCCCCATCGGGGGCGGGGTCTCGCGCGAGCTCTTCCCCCTCTGGGGGAAGACGGCCGAAGGCCCGTAGGGGGCAAGTGGGCGGGCCTAACCCCACGTCGCCCTTGACGCTCGACGCCTACAGCCCGACCTTGAAAGAAAACGGGGAGGAAGGCGTCGGCTTGGACAAGGCGATGATAATTCAATTGCTCGGCTCGGCCACGGCCGTGACCCTGCTGGTGGGCTTGGCGGCCTGGGCGCGCATTGCGCGAGCCACGCCACCGCTCGACGCCGGAGGCGCGCGCGCCCTGCTGACCGACGAGTTCCCCGACGATCCGATCGAGGCCCTGTGGATCGCCGCCGACGGGGCCGGCGTCGTGGCGCGGTCCGCCGACCGAGCCCTGGTCCTGTGGCGCAAGGGCGACGGCTATGTGGCCCGCGACCTGCCCTGGGCGCAGGCCCTGTGCGCCACCGCCGCTAACGGCCGCCTGACCCTCAAGTCGGCCGACGGGTCGCCCCGCCTGGTGCTGAAGGACGGCGCCTGGCCGCCGCCCGAATTCACGTCGCAAGAGTTCGCCGCATGAAGACCTTCGACCCCGTCCAGATGGCGATCCCGTTCTTCGTCATCGCCGTGATCCTAGAGGTGCTGCTGGCCCGGCTGGGCAAGGCCGACGCCCGCTACGAGGCCAAGGACACCGCCACCTCCCTGGCCATGGGCCTGGGCAGCACCATCGCCGGCCTGCTGACCGGGGGGATCGTGGTCGCCGCCAGCCTGTGGGCCTATTCGCACCGGGTCTTCACCATCCCGATGACCGCGATCTGGGCCTGGGCCGTGCTGTTCTTCGCCGAGGACCTGACCTATTACGCCTTCCACCGGCTCAGCCATGAGCGGCGGGTCTGGTGGGCCAGCCACGTCAACCACCACACCTCCACCCACTACAACCTCTCGACCGCCCTGCGGCAGACCTGGACGGGCGGGATCGCCGGCACCTGGCTGCTGTGGCTGCCGCTGTCGTTCCTGGGTTTCCCGCCGGCCATGGTGGCGATCCAGAAGGGGATCAGCCTGGTCTACCAGTTCTGGATCCACACCGAGGCCATCAAGCGCATGCCCAAATGGTTTGAGGCGGTGTTCAACACGCCGTCGCACCACCGGGTGCACCACGCCCGCAACGCCCGCTACCTGGACGCCAACTATGCCGGCATCCTGATCATCTGGGACCGGATGTTCGGCACCTTCATCCCGGAAACGGACGACGAGAAGATCCGCTACGGCACGGTGAAGAACCTGCCCAACTTCAACCTGCTGACCAACGTCTTCCACGAGTGGATCGGCATCGGCCGCGACGTGGCCCGCCACCCCCGCCATGCGTTGGGCTACATCTTTGGCCCACCGGGCTGGAGCCATGACGGTTCGCGCGATACGTCCCACACCCTGAAGGCCAAGTGGCGGGCGCGGATGGAGCGGGGCGGGGCGGGGGCGGCCGCCGCGCAAAGCGGGAACCGCGACGCGACGGAAACGGACACGCCGAGGCCGAAAGCGGACCTAGAAACCCTCTCTCTTTGAGAGAGAAAGTTCAAGAGACCGACTTGGGTCGTCAGACCGAGGGGATCTCGTCATCCCAGTGGGAGAAGACCTTGCCGAAATTGACGGCCTGGGCCTCGGCGGCGTCGGTGCGGTGATCGGCGACTTCGGTCCTGGCGTCGCGCAGGAGATAGGCGGTCACGCCGGCGCCGAGGCTGGCGAGGAGGACGATCCCGGCGATGGCGGCAATCAGGTGCGGTTTTGGGAGGTTGGGCAAGCTGGGTCGAGGTTAGCGGTGAAGCGCGACCGCGCAAAGCCGGGTTGCCGAATGGGGACGCACGCATGCGTGCGTCCCCGATCCAATCCGAAACCGTTCGAGCCCTAGTCCCGCAGCAGCGGTAGGCTCAGTCCCATGGCCGGCCGGGCCGCCAGGATCTCGCGGCGGAAGCGGAACAGTTCGGCGGGGCGGCCGCCGGTGTCGGCGTCCTGGCGGCCCAGGCCCTCGACCAGGTCCTCGCGTTCGACCACGCGGCGGAAGTTCTGCTTGTGCAGCGGCACCCCGGCAATGGCCTCGACGGTGCGCTGCAGGGCCGACAGGGTGAATTCGGCGGGCATCAGCTCGAACACCACCGGGCGGTACTTGATCTTGCCCCGCAGGCGGGACAGGCCGGTCGCGAGAATGCGGCGGTGGTCCGAGATCATCGGCTCGCCCAGTGCCGCCGACAGGGCGACCGGCTCGGCCGGATCATGGCCGTCGGCGCGGGCCCGGTCGCGGGCGGCCTCGGGGGCCAGGCCCGCTTCATAGAGCAGCTCATAGCGCTCCAGCACCCGTTCCTCGTTCCAGGTCGCGCCGTCCAGGGCGAAGGCCAGGCGCGCTCTGGACCACTGGCTGGCGTCGTCGGCCGCCCAGCGGCGCAGGGCCGGGGCCAGCACCTGGTCCAGCAGAGCGGGGCGGCCATGGCGCCAGTCCTCCCACGGAAAGAAGGCCGACCATGGGGCCCAGGCGGTGTCGGGGGCCCGGGTCTCGACGGCGGTGGGGGTCAGGCCCAGATAGCCGACCGAGACGATGCGGGCCGCGCCCGCGCCCATCTCGGCGCGCGGGGCGTCGCGGCCTTCGTCGCCGAAGGTGTAGAGCTGCTCCACATAGCCCAACTGGAACCGCGTCTGCTCGGTGACGAAGGCCCGCAGGCCCAGCTCGAAGGTACGATGGCCGGCCGGGTCGAACGATCCGAACGGCAGGCCGGGCAGGGGGCTGGCGATATCGGTCACCGCATCGTGCGGCCGGACGGTCAGGACAACGGCCTCGCCCTCACGGATCGCCACGACCACGGCCGACAGGCCGATGACGACGGACGGCGCCGTGAAGGGGGCGGGCTGCGGGGTCATTCGGTCTCGAACGCCTCGCCTGGGGCGGACTCGAAGCCCGCCGCCTTGGACAGCACATGGAAGCGCTGAACATAGCGCGCCTGGGCCTCGAAGGGCGGCAGGGGGTTGATCCTCAGGTCGTAGCCAGTGGGCGGCGCGCCAAAGATCGCCAGAGACTCGTCATGCGCGAATCCGGCCAACTGGGTGGCCTCGAAGAAGGCGCAGGCCCGGTCGGCCGTCTTGATCAGTTTTTTGACCGCCGCCGGGACCTTCACCGGCAGGCCAAAGCGGATGTGGATGGCGTCCTCCAGCCGGGCCTCGAAGTCCTTGTAACTGACGCCGAGGGCCGCCTTGAACGGGCTGATCATGTCGCCGATCACATATTCGCTGGCGTCGTGCAGCAGGGCGGCCAGCCGCCATCGGGGCTCGAGGTCGGGCTTGATGTGGGCGGCGATCTCCTCGACCACCACGCTGTGCTGGGCCACCGAGAAGCCGTGCTCGCCGACCGTCTGGCCGTTCCAGCGGGCGACCCGCGCCAGGCCGTGGGCGATATCCTCGATCTCGATGTCCATGGGCGAGGGGTCCAGCAGGTCCAGCCTGCGTCCCGACAGCATCCGCTGCCATGCCCTCGGCGGGCCCTTGTGCAGCCCTTTGGCCACGAGATCGTTCCTTATGGTGAAGGTGGCCGCGCAGGCGGCCGCCGCCCAGGGTTTGACTGACCCATCGGTTGACAAAGATCAATGCGGGGCAGGTCGTTGCCTGTGAAAATGCTTCCGATGGGAGATCGATCATGAGCTGGGCGAGAATCATGGCGCCGCTTGCCGGCACGGAGGGCGAGCGGGCGTTGCTGGACGCGGCGGCGGTCCTGGCCGCAGGCTTCGACGCCGAGTTGGCGTGCGTCCACGCCCCGGCCGACATGGCCGACCTGATGCCGTGGATGGGCGAGGGCTTCATGGGCGGCGTGCAGGTCACCGCCCTGGAAAGTCTCAAGGAAGCCGCCGTCGAAGGCCATAACGCCGTGGCGCGGATGGTGGGCGAGCTCGGCTACGCCAAGGCCAAGGCGGTCAGCCTACAGTCGCCCATCTGGGCGGGGCTGGCCATGGAAGGCCGGCTCTCCGACGTCATCGTCTTCGACAGCGCCGCGGCGCGGGGCAGGGGGCCCCTGGCGGAATGTTTCCAGCAAATGATCGCCGACGAGCAACGGCCTGTAATCGTGGCCCGGCCCGGCTTGAGGGTGGGCGGCGTGGCGCTGGTGGCCTGGGACGGTGGCAAGGAGGCCAGCCGCGCCGTGCGCACCGCCCTGCCGCTGCTTCAGAAGGCTTCGAGCGTGGTGGTGGCCGGCGCGCCGGACGCCTCGTCGCGGGCTTTCGACCTGGAGCGGCTGGTGGCGTTTCTCGGCGCGCGAGGCGTTCAGGCCACGACCAAGCTGCTGCCGGGATCCGGCGACGCCGCCAGCCTGCTGCTGGGGGCGGCGCGCGACGTCGGCGCCGATATCCTGGTGGCAGGGGCCTTTGGCCATCCGCGCCTGCAGGAATTCATTTTCGGAGGCACGACCCGCAGCTTGTTGAACGGCGACGGGCCGTCGCTGTTTTTGTCGCACTAGGGTTAAAAACCAACCCGCTTATCCCGGCATTCGCCGGGATAAGCGGTTTTGATAAGGTGTCATCCCCCGACGTTGTGTCGGACCAGCGTCTTCATGTCCTCGAACACATCGTGGTCGCTGCCGCCGCGGCCCCTGGCCTTGACCACGGCGACGGCCAGCGGGCCGCCCTTGGGGCCCCGGGCCTCGTAGCCGACCACGCGATAGCCGCTGGTCGCCTTGTCGCTGGCCAGGATCAAGGTGGCGCGCACGCCGTCGCCGCGCTTGCGCTGACGGATCTGGGCGCCGTCCTGATTGGCGTGAACATCGACCTCGCCTTCGTCGTCGCTGGTGGTGTTGACGTTGACCGTCGAGCCGCCGTTGCCGACGCGCTCGCTGATCTTCCGGGTGGTGTCGCCGTCGCGGATGGTGACGTTCTTGGCGACCTTGACCTCGGCCGACCCGTCATTGGCGTTGATCGTGAGGCCGCCAATCTTGATGTCCGCGCCCTTATTGTGAGCGTCGATCCGGATGCCGGGCAGGCGGACCTGAGCCGTCTCGCCATCGTGCTTGGCGCCGGGCGGCGGCGGTGGGGTCGGGGATTTCATGGCCGGCATCAAGGTCTTCAGGTCGGCCTCGATCGGCGCTAGCGCGGCCTCTGCGTCTCCGCCGTTGAGGGCGACAAGCTTCAGCGTCACCTCAGCGTTCTGGCCAGCATAGACGCAGCTTTGCCCGTCCGTGGCGACGCTGACCCGCTTGAGTTCACCCTGCTGCTCCGGGCAATCCAGCTTGCTGATCGCCCGCAGCGATTCGTGCTTGCCGGGCCGGCCAGCACGGTCGTCATGGATATCGACCTTGGGCGAGCAAGCCGCCAAGGCCACGAGGCTCGTGGCCGCAGTCAGCAGCATCAGATGTCGCATCAAGGAATCCTCCATTCGGCGGGAACGTGGTCTGGCGACGCCGGAAGGTCCAATGAAATCGCGGTAAGTGGGGGCTCTGCCTACTGTCCCGGCCGCGCCCCAGAGCCCTCGCGGCGGGCGAGGAAGGCCAAGCGCTCGAACAGGTGGACGTCCTGCTCGTTCTTCAGCAGGGCGCCGTGCAAGGGCGGGATCAGCTTGGTCGGGTCCCGCTCGCGCAGGGTGGCCTCGTCGATATCCTCGACCAGCAGCAGCTTTAGCCAGTCCAGCAGCTCCGACGTGGAGGGCTTTTTCTTCAGGCCCGGCACCTTGCGCATGTCGTAGAAGATCCGCAGCGCCTCGGCGACCAGCTTCTGCTTGATGCCCGGGAAGTGCACGTCGACAATGGCCTGCATCGTCGCCACTTCGGGGAAGCGGATATAGTGAAAGAAGCAGCGACGCAGGAAGGCGTCCGGCAACTCCTTCTCGTTGTTCGACGTGATGATGATGATCGGTCGGACCTTGGCGGCGATCGTCTCATTGGTCTCGTAGACATAGAACTCGTTGCGATCGAGTTCTTGCAGCAGGTCGTTGGGAAACTCGATGTCGGCCTTGTCGATCTCGTCGATCAACAACACGGGGCGCACCGGGGCCTCGAAGGCTTCCCAAAGCTTGCCCTTCTTGATGTAATTTTTGACGTCCTTGACCCGCTCGTCGCCCAATTGGCTGTCGCGCAGCCGGGTGACGGCGTCATACTCATATAGGCCCTGCTGGGCTTTCGTCGTTGATTTGATGTGCCAGGTCAGCAGCGGCGCGCCCATGGCCTTGGCCACTTCGTAGGCCAGGACCGTCTTGCCGGTGCCTGGCTCGCCCTTGATCAGCAAGGGCCGCTCCAACGCCACGGCGGCGTTTACCGCCACCTTCAGGTCGTCGGTGGCGACATAGTCGGCGGTGCCTTCGAAGCGCGAGCTCATGCAGGATCCCTGACGGCGTCTTGAAAGAGGACGCCTCGAACAGTTGTTCAAATCAGGTCTAACCTACAGACCAACCGTCGCCAGGATCAAGTCGGCTTATTGGCCATCCTCGGCGCCGCCGGGATGCCGCCGATGGCGACGGGCTACGGACGGCGGATCGCTGGCGGGAAAGCTATCTTCGAGGCCTTCCTCAAGTTGCTTCTCAAGGTCTTGCGACGTCTCATCGAGCTCAGGTTCGGGCGTGTCGGGCATCGGCGGTCTCCTGTCGTCGGCGGGCCTAGGCTTCGGGAAACCGCCGTTCAAGGACGTTTGGTGGCGTTCAGCTTTCGTCGGCGTAACCCAAAGCCTCGATGTCGTCGTCGGCCAATTCGGTCGATTCGAAATCGGCCGCAGTATCGGCCTCGTCGGGGATCGAGTCCTCGATGTTCTCATCGTCGTCGGCGATGGCGGCGAGTGGTTCACGTTCGATATCGAGACCCTCGTCGTCGCGACCGCCTTCGAGTTCACCATCGATCTCGTCGAGGGCCTCGTCGTCGATATTGCCGATGTCCTCCTCGTCCTCATCGGCGTCACCGTCGGCTTGGGTGAGGTCGATCACATCATCAATCTCGTCGAAATTGGCGATGTCCTGGCCATCGTCGGTGAGGTTGGTCTCGTCAAGCACCTCGGCGGTGTCCTGGGCGTCGTAGTCGGTGTCGGTCGGCATGGCGGCACTCCTGAACTCGCGAAGGACCCCTGCGCCTTCGCCGCCCGGATTCAATCCGCCGCCTGGTTCGATGTTCCGTGACGTTCAGGTGAAAGGTAGCGCGTAGCCCTTGTCAGTCAGGCGCTGGACCATCTGGTCGCGCTTCGCCGGCCAGTCCTCCGCCAAGAGGCCTAGTCCGACGACGTCGGCCGGCGCGCCGTCCTTGATCACGTGATGACGAAACAGCGCCTCACGCTGGAAGCCATAGCGCTCATGCAGCTTCCAGACGCTGTCGTTCGACAGCAGCACCTCGCACCATAGCTTGTCGAAACCCAGAGTCTTGAAGACGTATTCGATGACCCAGAACTCGATATAGGAGCCTACGCCCAGGCCACGAACCGAGGGGCTGGCCAGATAGTAGGCCCAGGCGCAGCGGCGGTTGCGGCGGTCGATGTCGGCGAGATTGGCCAGGCCGACCGGCTGGCCATCGACCTCGATCACCCAGTAACGGCGGCGGCCGTCGCCGACCATGCCGCCGAACCAGCCGTCGTGCTCTGCAGGGCTGATCTGGTGGTCGGAATACATGAAGGCTGCGACTTCTGGGCCGTTGCGCCAGTCCAGCAGCCGCTGACGGTCAGTCTCGACAACGTCGCGGAGCACCACGGTGTGCAAGGCGGTCATGCGCGGCGATCTCCCCCCATTTGGATCAGGTCTGGTCGCCCGGCGACGAACGCGCGCACATCGTTGGATGTGAAGGCCGGATTGGCGGCGTGGAGGCCATCATACACCGCCCGGACGAAGTCCAGATCGTCGGGGCGATCGACCGTCCAGCGCACGTCGCCGTCGTCGGCCGCCTGTTCCAGGCCCGCGATCTGGAAGCGGCCGGGATGGCGGTAGAGGAAGGGGGTGACGTGCTCGCGGTCATACGGATCGACGGTTTGGCCGGCCGCGATCTTCAGAGCCGCCGCCTCGAAGATCTCGACGTCCAGGCCCTTGGGAAAGCTGCGGCGACTGGGGGTGTTGGAGGTGTAGTCGGCGCCCGAGCGCAGGTGCAGCTTAAGGGTCTCGTCAATCAGTTGGGGATCGGCGAGGGGGCAGTCGCCGGTCAGGCGAACCACCGTGCGCACAGGGCCGAAAGCGTCGATCGTGCCGATGAAACGGCCCAACACGTCATCCAGGGATCCGCGAAAAACCGGCACGCCGGCGACTTCAAGGCGGGCGGCCAATGGGTCGTCCGTGGGCTGATCGGAAGTGGCGACCACGATCCGCCTGAGGTGTTCGCAGCGTCGCAAGCGCTCGATCTGCCGCAGGATCATCGGCGCGCCCGCGAGATCGGCCAGCACCTTGCCGGGTAGCCGCGTCGACGACATGCGGGCCTGGAGAATGGCGAGCGGCAAGGGCGTTCCCGAACGTGGCCTTGGTGTTGTCGCCAGGGCGCGGTTGTCATCTAGGGGTGAAATACTGTTGGCGTGAGGCAGCTACACCATCGGGAAGCGCGCTTTGAGGGCCACGCCGACCTTCTGCATCGTGGGGTCCCAGTCGTTGTAGTCCGAGGTGATGAAGCAGCGGGTCTGTGGGTACCAAGGATAGGTCTGCGCTCCCAACCGCGTCCACGACGACGCCCCGGTCAGCATCCAAATCGGCGCGCCGCAGGCTCCGCCCAGATTGGTGGTGGCGTTGGAGAAGCCAACGATCAGGTCCATGGCGCAGCAGAGGGCCGCGACGTCGTCTAGGTCCTGCTTCAGGTCAATGCCCGGCGGCTGCCAGATGTCGACGCCGAACTCTTCCCGGGCCAGGGCGATCTCTTCGGAGCAGTCGCCATATTGCAGGTTGACGAAGGTGACTCCCGGCGTCTCAAACACCGGCCGCCACAGCATGAAGGGCGAAAACTGCCGGGCTCTCTCGCCGTTCAGCTTCAGGCTCTTCCACAGCAGCCCGACCTTTGGACCCTTGGGGGCGTTTTCCAATTCCCGCCGCCAATGCTCGACGCGGGCGGGATCGGCGACCAGGAAGTTGAGACGGTTCGGGAAGGAGGCGACGGTGGAGCGGAAGGTTTCAAGCAGCGTTCCCATGGGCGTCCACAGGTCGATCGCGCTCCAGTCCTCGATCTCTGGCGCACCCCGATAGACCCGGCCTTCATAGGAGACGGTGCGGTGCGGGGTCACGGTAATCTGCGGGAAGGAACGCTGGAACAGCGGGACCAGACGCCGCTCGACCGCGATCGACAGCTTGCCCTGCGGGCCGAGGGCCTCGATCACGTCGGGCAGCATGTTGGCGAACATCACCTCGTCGCCCAGGCCCTGTTCGGCGCAGATCATCAGCGACTTGCTGGCCAAGTCCATGCCGGGTGAGTAGCGCTCGCCCTCGATGGTGAAGCGGGGGGCCTCAAGCAGGTCCGCGGAGAAACGTCCCTCATATTCCTTCCAACCTTCCGCCACCCGGCCCAAGGCCAGCAGGATTGTGGCGCGGCCGAACTTCATCGTCGCGAGGTCCTCGGCCGACTCCGCCACGGAGATGGCGAGTTCGCAGTCCGTGAGCGCGCCTTCGACATCGCCGAGGTCGATCTTGGCGTAGGCGCGATTGTGGTAAGCCTTGCCAAATTCCGGGGCCAGCCGGAGCGTCTCGTCAAAGAAGGTCACGGCGGTCACGCCGTCGCCCAGGCTGCACATGATCGTGCCCAGGGTGTTCCACAGCAGCGGCTGGGCGGGATGTTCGTTGATCGCCGGACGCAGCACTTCGATGGCGTCCTCGCAGCGATTGAGGTCGCGCAGGGCGCAGGCCAGGTTGTTGACGCCCTCCAAATCACCGGGGCGAGCCTGCAGGTAGTGCATGAAGAACTTGGCGGCGATCTCCGGCATGTCCATCCGGAAGGCCAGGCGCCCTAGGTCGCCAGCCACGGCCCCGTGATTGGGCAGCAATTTGAGCGCCGCTTCATAGCAGCGCATCGAGCCCGCGAAATCGCCGGTCTTCTCGCGGGCGATGCCCAGAACATGCCAGGCCACGCCCAGCTTGTCGTCGCGTTCCAGGGCCTGAAGCGCCAACTTCTCGCCCTTGGCGAAGTCTCGGTTCTGCATGGCATGGATCGACTCGGCCAGCAGGGCGGCGACCTCGCCGTTGCGGACGTCGCTGGTCTGGCGATCGAGACGCGCCAGGGCCTCGGCGGACGCCGAGTCGCCGATCGTCGAGATCCGAAAGCCGAGATTAACGGCCTGGGCCACGGCTTCCTGGGCCATCGCCAGGGCGCTGGCCGAGATCTGCGTGTCGCGACTGAGAGACATGATTGAGGCCTTGGCGATTGGAGAGAGTCATCCTCTGGGTCAGTATGCTTAATTGAGTCCTAAGCTGCGTCGCACGGTCGCAGGCTTGGCAATGAGACGTTAACCGCCTCCGCCTAGCTTCTGGCCTGAAACCGTCATCGCGACGGATAGAGGCGACATGGCAATGCAAGAGGGAGCGGCCCTGTGCCATTGAAGCTGTCGCTGAAACCCGGCGAAAAGTTCGTGCTGAACGGCGCGGTGGTCCAGAATGGCGACCGTCGCGGCGTTCTGGTGCTGCAGAACAAGGCGTCGGTGCTGCGTGAAAAAGACATCATGCAGCTCGACGAAGTCGTTACGCCGGCGCGCCACATCTATTTCCCGGTCATGATGATGTATCTGGACGAGGCCAACGCCGAGCGTCAGTACGAAGAATTCGCGACCCGCCTGAACGAGTTCATGGGGGTCGTGCGCAATCCGGTCGTGTTGAGCGACTGCATCGCTATTTCCAAGCACGTCATGGCGCGCGAGCACTACAAGGCGCTCATGCTGAGCCGCAAATTAATCGAATACGAAGATGAGAGGTTGGGGCATGTCTCTTCGGGCGTACCAGCAGACGGCGACGCGGACTGAAAACCCGCGTGAGATGGAGTACCGTCTGTTCGGCCAAGTGACGCGCGCCCTGATGGCCGCGTCGGAGGCGCCGGTGGACGATCTCGCAACGCGCATCGACGCGCTCGACTGGAACAGGCGCGTCTGGTCGGCGCTGGCGACCGACTGCTCGCTGCCGGAAAACACCCTGCCGATGCAGCTGCGGGCCAGCATCATTTCGCTCAGCCTCTGGGTCGGGCGCCACTCCAGCGCGATCATGCGCAAGGAGGAGGATTTCGAACCGCTGATCGAGATCAACCGCATGATCATGCAAGGCCTGGCCGGTCGCGCCGACGCGGCCTGAGGCCGGAAGGAGGGTGGTTTGCGCCCCCTCGAAAAAAACGTTCCGGTAAAACCTGCCGCCCGGTGAATTCTGCATTCGCCGGGCGGTTTCGTGTCCAAAGCTTGGCTAGAAAATAACGCTTAACATCAGCGACTTACGATTTTATCGAGGCTGGCGCCAAGTGGCCCACTGCTTGCGATGAGTTCCGTGGGCAAACGCCCGACCGGCAAAACGCCGGGGCACTCCTCCCAAAATGGCGAGCAACCACCATGATGAACTCGATCAACACCAATGCCGGCGCCATGACCGCGCTGCAAAACCTGAACTCAACCAACTCGGAGCTCCAAACCACTCAGCAACGCATCAACACCGGCAAGAAGGTTGGAAACGCCAAGGACAACGGCGCGATCTGGTCGATGGCCAAGATGCAAAGCACGACGTCGCAATCGCTGAATGCCGTGAAGGATTCCCTCCAGCGCGGCCAGTCGACGATCGACGTTGGCCTTGCCGCTGGCGACACCATCACCGATCTGCTCGGCAAGATGAAGGAAAAGGCCCTGGCCGCTTCCGACACCTCGCTGAACACCTCGTCGTTCAACGCCCTGGTTTCCGATTTCACCTCGCTGCGTGACCAGATCACCAAGGCTGCCACCAACGCCAAGTTCAACGGCGTCAGCCTCGTGGACGGCACCACCACCAAGTTGCAGTTCCTCAGCAACTCGGACGGCGTCGCCTACACGGTGAACGCGAAGACCCTGTCGCTCGTCGGCCTGGGCCTCACCGCGACTTCGTCCTTCACGACCGCCGCCGCCGCCAAGACCATGATCGCTACCATGACCACGGCCATGACGACCGCGACGAACAAGTTGGCGAACCTGGGCACCAGCTCTGTCGGCCTGGACATGCACTTGACCTTCGTGGGCAAGCTGCAAGACAGCCTGGACGCCGGCGTGGGCAACCTGGTTGATGCCGATCTGGCCAAGGAAAGCGCCAAGCTGCAGTCGCTGCAGACGAAGCAACAACTGGGCGTGCAAGCTCTGTCGATCGCGAACCAAACGCCGCAGTCGATCCTCTCGCTCTTCAAGTGATCGGCGACTAGGCTCAAGGAAGCGATCAAAGCCGGGCGGCCTTCGGGCCGCCCGGCATTTCTTTTTGAGGGATCAACGGTCGTCTAGTTTCTCCGGCCCAGGCCTCATTTGCCCGGCAAGTTTTACCCACTCGGACTTCTTGTAGGCAGATGTTGCCCAGGCAAGACCATGGTAAATAGACTTATAACGCAGGGATTTCATGAGCTTGCGTGGATCTGCCTACCCGGCAGGTTTGGCCCGGCAATTGCTTTCTGTTCCCATGAGCAAAACGCTCCCGGCAGTCAAAATGACGTCGGATGCCTTGAATAGGACGACGACCATGGGTCTCAATAGCATCAACACGAACTCGGGCGCGATGATCGCCCTGCAAAACCTGAACA
>NZ_JAFCUB010000010.1:0-112266 GCF_049896325.1 Caulobacter sp. DWP3-1-3b2 | reverse complement strand
CGCCACGCTCGCCCGAGCTCAATCCCGCCGAGAACGTCTGGCAGCACCTGCGACAGCGCTTCCTCTCCAACCGGGTGTTCGACGACGACGACGCCATCGTCCAAGCCATCTGCGAAGCCAGGAACAAATTGATGGCAGAACCAGACCGCATCAAATCCATCGGCCACCGCCAATGGGCGACTATAGGTTCATGCTAAGGGCGGTTGGTATGACACTCCAGCGGCGCGCCTTGTCCCGAATATGCGTCAAGGCGCGCCGGCAAAGATCGCGGAGGCCGCCATGGACCTTGCTGAGCGTGTCGAGCGTCTGGAAGCTGAACTGGCGCGTCAGCGCGAGCGCGGCCTAGCCAACGAGATTCTCGCCAACCTGTTCTCCGCCCGCCTGCTCAATATCAGCGAGCTCGTCGGTGACCCTATGGACCTTGATGCGGTGCTGCTTCGACTTGGCGGCGACATGGAAGAAGCGGTCGCCAAGGCGGGCACGCCCGCTCAGGCCCGATCCTGGGAACGCGTCCATGCCCTCGCGGCGGCAATGATCGCTGAAATCCGGGACATGCGTCTGGCCTTCCGGCCCGCCAACGAAGACGGCGGCGACTGACGCGCCCTTGGGCGGAAACGTCAGCGTCGCGGAGAGACCCGCCGCTTGTTTTCCCCTGTTTGTCTCTCGACGCCCCCTCATTGCGCCGAGGTGCGTCCGGCCCGCAAGTCGCGCCATGGCCCGCCGCCCGCCTCGTCCAGCGCGAAAAAATAAATCCTCCAAGCCGATGTCCCGGAGCCGACCGTCAGTCGTCTCTATCAAGGTCACGGACGATTGGCCGGAGCCGGTTCCAATCTCGGAACACGAACTCCGCGTCGTCGAGACCCATTTGGACAGGGTCCTGGCGCAGTTGCTTGGCCCCCTGCCCTGACCGGGAGTCAAAACCATGGACGCCAAGCCTTCATCTTCAACCGCAGCCGGCCGCGTGGCCCTGTACCTGCGCGTTTCGACCGGCCGACAGGCCGACAGCGACCTGTCGATTCCCGATCAGCGGCGACAGCTGGCCGCCTATGCGCTGAGCAAGGGCTGGACGATCGCCTCGGAGTTCTCAGAACCGGGCAGCTCGGCGACGGACGACAAGCGCCCCGCGTTCCAGGCCATGATCGACGAGGGAATGACCAAGCCAGCGCCTTTCAGCGTCATCTTGGTCCACTCGTTTTCCCGCTTCTTCCGCGATCAGTTCCTGTTCGAGTTTTACACCCGCAAGCTCACTCGCAACGGCGTGCGCCTAGTCTCGATCACCCAAGAACTGGGCGACGACCCGATGGGACTGATGATGCGTCAGATCATGGCGCTGTTCGACGAGTACCAGTCACGGGAAAACGCCAAGCACACCCTGCGCGCGATGAAGGAGAACGCCCGCCAGGGCTTCTGGAACGGCTCGCGACCGCCCATCGGCTATTGCGTCGTCGACGCTGAGCTGCGCGGCGCGAAGATGAAGCGGAAGCTGGCGATCGACCCCGTACACGCCGAGACCGTGCGCCTGATCTTTCGTCTCGCCCTGATGGGAAAGGACAACTCCGGTCCGATGGGCGTGAAGGCGATCGCCTGCCACCTCAACGACCGCAGCATCCGCACGCGCGACGGCGGCCGTTGGGGGATCAGCGGCGTGCATCAGACGCTCACCCGCGAGACCTACAAAGGCGAGCACCATTTCAACAGCCGGGTGTTCAAGACCGGCGAAGCGAAGGACGCGTCGGAACACATCGTGTCTTCCGTCCCGCCGATCATATCGACCGAAGAGTTCGACGCGGTCAGGCTGTTGATGGCCGCGCGCAATCCTCGAAGCGAGCGAGGCCGTTTTACCGGCAGTCCAATCTTGCTCGGAGGGATCTGCTTCTGCGGTCTGTGCGGCTGCGCCATGACGCTGCGGACCGGCAAGAATGGCGCCTATCGCTACTATACCTGCGCCTCTCGGGCGCGGTGTGGCCCGACGGGGTGCGGCGGCATCACCGTGCGGATGGACGCGGTCGACGAGGCGGTCATCGATCATCTGGAGAATCGACTGCTCGAACCGCGTCGGCTGGCGGAGATGATGACCAACATCATCGACCGCCGAAGCGTGTGGGTCGAGCAGAGGCACAAGCACGTCGCCGATCTTCGCAAACGCGCCACCGAAGCCGAAGCGCGGCTGCACCGGCTCTACGAAGCGATCGAGGCGGGCCTGGCCAGTCCATCCGATCCGCAGTTGAAGGTCCGAATCGGCGACCTAGTCTCCCAGCGCGACACCGCTATCGAAGACGCCGACCGAGCTGAGCGGGCGATAGAACGTCTTGGCCCTCTGGTGACGCCCGACCTTTTGAGGAAGTTCGCCAAGGCGACCCGCAAAATGCTCAGGGCGGAAGACGGTACCTATCGACGCGACCTGCTGCGTGCGGTCGCCCAGCGAGTGGAAGTCCACTCTCCGACAAGCTTGGTGATAAGTGGTTGTCGCGTTGAGCTTTTCCGGACGCTCGCGGCGACCGGCGGAGTGAAGGAGGCCGCTCTCGCGGTTCCAACGCGTGTTCTGGGGTGGCACCCCATGTCGGACACGCGCGAGAACCGCGCCGCAGGCCAATCTGGAGTTCTTACGCGTGTACCGGTGTGGCGCGCCCTGCTGGATTCGAACCAGCGACCGCTCGCTTAGAAGGCGAGTGCTCTATCCATCTGAGCTAAGGGCGCGGACCTTGAGGCCCGACTTCGTGGTCTTCGGGCGGAAATGTTGAGGCGGAAAGCCTAGTGCGTCCAAGGCTGGCGACGGCCGGCGGCGAAGTTGTCCGCGTAGGCCTTGATGATCCGCCTGGGCGTCTTGGGCTCGAACAGCTGGAACGAGATTTCGTGACGCTGGGCGTAGGCCACGGCCTCTTCGCGGGTCTCGAAGTCGAGGCGGACCTGACCGTTCATGTCGCTCGACTGGGTCCAGCCCATCAGCGGGTCGGACCGTCTGGCCGAGGCCGGTTCGAACTCCAGCACCCAATGCGTGGTCTTGGCCTTACCGGACTGCATGGCGGTCTTGGCGGGGCGGTAGATGCGCGCGAGCATGAGCCTCTCCAGGTCGATCTATCACCCAAAAAGGGCCTGCGGTGGTCGGAGCGGCAGGATTTGAACCTGCGACCCTCTGGTCCCAAACCAGATGCGCTACCAGGCTGCGCTACGCTCCGGAACACCGGCAGGCGCGTGCTCTACAGGGCTTCGCCGCGCGGAGCAACGCATCCGAGCACGGTTTCCGGCGGAACTCAGCCTTTCGGGAAGATTTTGTTGAGCACCCGATCGCCGGGCAGGATGCCCAGCTGGGCCGCGCGGCCGCCGGGGATTTCCAGCACACCGCCGATCACGCCCCCGGACGGCAGCGGAGTCTCATCGTGCGGCACGGCGTTGCGGGCGATCGACAGCACCCGGCCATTGGGCGCGATATAGATGATGTCGAGCGGGATCAGGGTGTTCTTCATCCAGAAGGCCGCCCGCTGGGGCGGGTTATACGGAAACAGCATCCCGCGATCGAGCGCCAGGGACTTGCGGAACATCAGCCCCCGCTCTTGTTCGGCGCGGCTGACGGCCAGCTCGACCGTGAACTTGGCCGAACCCCGGCTGGTCCGGATTTCGACGGTGTCGAGCCTGCTGGTGGGCTTGCCGGCGACGCCGGCCGGCCTGGGCTTGGCCTGGAAGGCCTCGGCGGGCGCGGCCACCAAGGCCACGCCGAGCAACATCAGGACGATGACCTGCCGTCCCGGAACCCGTCGTCCCAGAGTCGTCATCACGCCTTGCCCATCTCGTTGGATATCTCGCCAAGCCGTTCTCGCGATATGTCCTAATAGGACGCTGCACGCGATGGCGAAAACGTGGCCGCCCTGTCAGTCGTCGGCGGCGGTGATCTCGGCGACGACCAGGCCCTTAGGTCCATCGGCGAAGCGCACCATCACGTCTTCACCGGGCTGGAGGTCTTCAAGGCCGCCGCGACGCAGGGTCTCGATATGCACGAAGATATCGCCAGGCTGGCCGTCGCGAACCACGAAGCCGTAACCCTTGGTGCGGTTGAACCATTTCACCTTGGCGCGCTCGGCCGGTCCGACAGGCTCCAGCGCTTGACGCCCGCTGTCGATGCCCGGTCGGAAGCTGTCGCGCTCGCGGCGCAAGCCCATGCCGGCGTCGCCGAACGGCCGCTTGGGACGCTCTATGGAGTCGCTGGCGGCGCTTTCGTCCAGGTCGACCACCTCCGAAACCTGCCAGCCCTTTGGGCGCTTGACCACGTCGCAAACGATCACCGCGCCCTCGAGCGCCGACTCCCGCCCGCAGTTGCGCAGCGAGGTGACGTGCAGCAGCACGTCCTTCAGGCCGGTCTGACCCGGATCGTCGGGCACGATGAAACCGTAACCCTTGCCCGTATCAAACCACTTCACGCGCCCGCTGATCCGCACGAATTCCTCGTGCGATCCCGATGCTTCGAAATCGAAACCAGACATTCCGCCCCTCTGGCCCGCCCAAACAGCCCAAGGGGCGAGCACCACTGAATAACACTGTTCTCGCGTGAGGAGAGCCGTCAATAACCAATTGAGGGGGATTGCCCATCAGGTGACAGCCGCGACATTTCGTCGCGGCTTCAAAACCGACATAAACCTGGGTGATGGTCGTGGTGGTAGTCCCTAGGGGAGTCGAACCCCTCTCTCCAGAATGAAAATCTGGCGTCCTAACCGATAGACGAAGGGACCACGGCGCCTGCATCAGGCGGGTATTCGCATGTAAAGTCTAAGTAGGCTTGGCGGTGGTAGTCCCTAGGGGAGTCGAACCCCTCTCTCCAGAATGAAAATCTGGCGTCCTAACCGATAGACGAAGGGACCACGTGGCCGCGAAGAGCAGGCGATATACAAAGCTTCCCCCCGAGGCGCAAGCGACCCGGTGTAGTTTTTTCAAGCGGTGCGCATGCGGGGGTCGGCGGCGTCCTCGATCTCCAGTTGCACCCCTTCGCGGCCCATATAATCGTCCGGTTTCAGACGACCGACCACATGCAGGGCGCCGCCGCCCGCCAGAAGGCGCCGGCCCAGATCGGTCTCGGCGCAGCGCCAGGCGATGGCCTTGATTCGGTCGCCCGACGGTCCGACCAGATCCATGCGGACGTGCCCCCCCTTCATCGCCATCGCCCGCTCGGGGCGCACGCCGGCCAGGGCGAACATCGGCTCGGGATTGCCAGGACCGAACGGCGCCATCTGCTGAAATTCGGTCCACAGGGCGCGGTTGGCGGCGCGCGGCTGAACCAGGGCGTCGATATCCACGCCCTCGACGCCCACGGCGTCCATCTCGCTGGCCAGGCGCTCTTCGAGAAAAGCGCGGAATTCGGGGATGGCGTCGGGGCGCATCGACAGGCCCGCGGCCATGGCGTGGCCGCCGCCGGCCATCAGCAAGCCCGCCTCGAAGGCGGCTTGGATCGCCGCGCCGAGATTGACGCCGGGCTGCGAGCGGCCCGAGCCCTTGCCGACATTGGCGGCGCGGTCGATGCCGATCACCACCACCGGCTTGCGATAGCGCTCGCGCAGGCGCCCGGCGACGATGCCGATGACGCCGGGGTGCCACCCCTCCCCCGCCACCACGATGACCGGAGCGTCGGGATTGAAGTTGCTGCCGCGCTCGAGAACCGCGGCGGCCTCCTCGACCACGCCGGCCTCGACCGCCTTGCGCTCGGTGTTGAGGCCGTCCAGCTCCTCGGCCAGCATCCGGGCCTCTTCGGGGTCGTCCGTAGACAGCAGGCGCGCGCCGAGATCCGAACGTCCGATCCGGCCGCCGGCGTTGATGCGCGGCCCCAGGATGAAGCCGGCATGGAACACCGAGGCGGGGCCGGAACCCTTGCCCACCTCGAACAGGGCCTTGAGGCCGGGGTTGCCCCAGCTGGACATGGTGCGCAGGCCCAGGGTCGTCAGGGCGCGATTGAAACCGACCAACTGAGTGACGTCGCAGACCTCACCCATGGCCACCAGGTCGAGCCACTGGCGCAGGTCGGGCTCGGGACGGTCTTCGCTGAACAGGCCGCGCTTGCGGGCCTCGCGGTTGAGCGCCACCAGCAGCACGAAGGTCACGCCAGCGGCGGCCAGCACCCCCTGCCCGCTCTGGCAACCCGGCCGGTTGGGATTGACCACGGCGGCGGCTGCCGGCGGGTCCTCGCGCATCAGGTGGTGATCAATCACCACCACTTCCAGGCCGATGGTGGCGGCGCTGGCGATGGCGTCATAGGCCGCCGCGCCGCAGTCCAGCGTGACGACCAGCTCGGCGCCGGTGGCGCGGATGGTCTTGAAGGCCGCGGGACTGGGGCCGTAGCCCTCGGTCAGGCGGTCGGGAATATAGATCGGCAGCTCGACGCCCATGTGCCGAAACCACCGCACCAACTGGGCGGCGCTGGTGGCGCCGTCGACGTCATAGTCGGCGAACACCATGGTCGAGCGGCCGCGCTCCAAGGCGTCGATCAGGATCGTCGCCGCCATATCCATGTCGGTGAAGCTGGAGGGGTCGGGGAACAGCGCCTTCAGGGTGGGCCGCAGATAGTGTTCGGCGTGATCGACCCCGATCCCGCGCGAGGCCAGGGCCCGGGCCAGGGGCTCGGACAGGCCGTGGACCTGCTGGTGGCTGCGCGCTGCGGCGGCATCGCCCGGCCGCTCGCGCCAGGCCCGGCCGCTCAGCGATCGGGAGACGTCGAGGAAATGGGCGGTGTCGATAGGGGCGGCGGCGCCGTCGGCCATGGCTCAGGCCTCCCGCGCGGGGAAGCGGCTGGAATGAGCGTTCTGGACGTTCTTGGTCATGCTCCAAGCCTACCCACTTTGACGGATTCGCTCCATGTGGCGCGACGACGGAAGATAGGGCGGCGGTGCGTCAGGCGCGGACACAGCGAAAGAACCCTCTCTTTTTGAGAGAGGGAGGGGCCCGCCGCGAAGCGGTGGGAGGGTGAGAGGTTTCGCCGCCAACCAGAAAATCCGGAATTCTGCCGTTGAACACCTCCAGGGGTCAGTCCCGAGCTCTCGCCATGGATGCGGCTACCAGCGACCGCCACCTTCGCCAGACCCAGCGCCACAGCGGACGAACCTTGCCGTGCTCCGATCGGAGAGAGTGTAACCTCTCACCCTCCCACCGCCTCCGGCGGCGGGCCCCTCCCTCTCTCCATGAGAGAGGGATTCTTGGCCGGCTCGAGTGATTACCCTGCCCCCACCTGGTCCACTTCATTGGCCGAGCCCAGCACCACCGGCACGCGCTGGTGCAGCTTGGTGGGCTGGACGTCCAGAATCGGCGTGACCCCGTCGAGCGTCGATTTGCCGCCGGCCCGCTCGACGATCAGCGACATCGGGTTGGCTTCGTAGAGCAGGCGCAGCTTGCCCGGTTTATCAGGCTCGCGGGCGTCCCAGGGATACAGGAAGACGCCGCCGCGCATGGCGATGCGGTGGACGTCGGCGACCATTGAGGCCACCCAGCGCATGTTGAAGTTCTTGCCGCGCGGCCCCGGCTTGCCCGCCAGGCAGCCGTCAATATAGCGCCGCACCGGCTGCGCCCAGTGGCGCTGATTGGACATGTTGATCGCGAACTCGGCGGTGTCGGCGGGGATCACGATGTCGCCGTGGGTCAGCCGCCAGACGCCGTCCGCGTCGAGGGTGAAGCCCGTCACACCCGTAGACAGGGTCAGCACCAGCATGGTCTGGGGGCCGTAGACGGCATAGCCGGCCGCCACCTGTTGGCGGCCGGGCTGCAGGAAGTCGGCCTCGGTCGGGACGCCCGCCGTCGGCGCGGGCAGGATCGAGAAGATCGTGCCGACCGAGACATTGACGTCGATATTGCTGGAGCCGTCCAGCGGATCAAAGGTGACCAGGAAGCCCCCTTCCCGGCCGGTGGTCTCGATCTCTTCCAGTTCCTCCGAGGCCAGGCCCGCCACCGGCGCGCAGGCCTTCAGGGCGTCCCGCAAGATGTCGTTGGTGATGATGTCGAGCTTCTTCTGCTCCTCGTCCTGCACATTGACCTGGCCGGCCGCGCCGAGGCTGCCCGAGATCGCGCCCGAGGCGACGACTCGGCTGATCTGGACGCAGGCGGCGGCGACCGCGGCGACCACGTCCTTGACCGCGTCGTCGGCGGTCCGCTCGGCGGCCAGATGGTCGGCGAGGGTGATCAGGGTGGTCATGCAGGGCCTCGAATGGCGGCGGGATTCGCCGCGACCTTAGTCAATGGGAAGACGCGAGCCAACGACGGCTCAGCCGCCGAACGGCGGCGGCGCGGTTATGACCTAAAAAGGGCGACGCCCGCGCGACAAGGCGCGCGAAAACCAAGCCTAGACCTTCCGCTTCATCCGCACTTCGCGGACGGTGCCGGTCGAGGAGTTCATCACCAGGGTGTGGGTGTGGACGAAGCCGTCCTTATAAGTCACCCCGTCGAGCAGATTGCCCCAGGTAACGCCCGTCGCGGCGAAGATGGCGTCGGCCCGGACGATGTCGTGCAGGTCGTACTTCTTGTCGAGTTCGGTGATGCCCCACCGTGCGGCCCGAGCCTTTTCGTCACTGTTGCGGAAGAGGAGCCGGCCCTGGAACTGGCCGCCCACGCATTTCAGCGCCGCGCAGGCCAGCACGCCCTCGGGCGCGCCGCCGGACCCGACATAGAGGTCGATGCCAGTCGAAGGATCAGTGGTCGCGATCACTCCGGCCACGTCGCCATCGGTGATCAGATAGAGCCGCGCCCCCACCGAGCGAATGCTGGCGATGATCTCGGCGTGACGCGGACGGTCCAACACGCAGACAGTGATGTGCGAGGGATCCACGCCTTTGGCGGCGGCCAGGGACAGCACGTTGTGAGCCGGAGACTTGTCCAGGTCGATGACCCCGGCCGGCAGGCCAGGCCCGCAGGCGATCTTGTCCATATAGGTGTCGGGGGCGTTGAGCAGGGTGCCCTTGGGGGCCCAGGCCATCACCGCCAGGGCGTTGGGCATGGCCTTGGCCGCCAGGGTGGTGCCCTCCAGCGGATCCAGCGCGATGTCGATCTTGGGGCCTTTGCCCGTGCCGACCTTCTCGCCGATATAGAGCATGGGCGCTTCGTCGCGCTCGCCTTCGCCGATGACGATCTCACCGTTGATGTTGAGGTCGTTGAGCGCGTTGCGCATGGCGTCGACGGCGGCCTGGTCGGCCGCCTTTTCGTCGCCGCGCCCCACCTTGGTCCAGGATGCGATGGCGGCGGCTTCGGTCACGCGCACCGCGTCCAGGACCAGCGAGCGGTCCAGGGTCTTCGAACTCATCAACGTCTCCCAGCCTATGCGAGGCTTGAACTTCCGACCGCTTTTCGCGGTTCTCAGATGCGCGCTACGCGCAAAAGGCGGGGACGCTCTAGCACGGCGTGCAGTTTTTCGATGCGGCTAATCGCGTCCAGGAGATTGGATTCGGGAGTCGCATGGGTGACGAGCACGATCGGCACGCCCCCCGCCCCTTCGACGGGCTTCTGCAGGAAGCTGTCGATCGAGACCGCGCATTCGGCCAGGGTTTCGGAGATGGCGGCGATGGCGCCCGGCTCGTCGCGGACCATGATCCGCAGATAGGCCTTGCCGACCGACTTCGAGGGATCGACGGCCACGAAGGGTTTAAGTTGGCCGGCCGGGGCCTGGAACACCGGGCGCACGGCGTTGGTCATCACGTCAGCGATGTCGGCGGCCACGGCGGCGGCGGTCGGGCCCGCGCCGGCGCCGGGTCCCTGGATGTAGATCCGGCCGATCCGCTTGCCCTCGATGAACAGCGCATTGAGCGCCCCGCCGGCCTGGGCCAGCGGATGCTCCAGCGGGGTGAGGCTGGGATGGACCTTCACGGCCACGCCGTCGTCGGTCTTGGCGGCGCTGGCCACCAGCTTGATACGGTAGCCCAGGTCCTTGGCCAGCCTGATGTCGAGAAGCTCGACCTCGCTGACGCCCTCGATCTCGGCGGCGCCGAAATTGGGCGCGCAGCCGAAGGCCAAGGCGGCCAGGATGCTGATCTTGTGTCCGGCGTCGAAGCCGCCGACGTCCATGGTCGGGTCGGACTCGGCGTAACCCAGGGCCTGGGCCTCGCGCAGCACCTCGGCGAACGATCGGCCGGTCTTCTCCATCTCCGAGAGGATGAAATTGCAGGTGCCGTTGAGAATGCCGGCCACGCTGATCACGTCGTCGCCGACCATCGCCTCGCGGAGCATCTTCACCGCCGGCGTGCCGCCCATCACGGCGGCCTCGAACAGCAGCGGCGCGCCATTGGCCTCGGCTAGGCCAGCCAGTTCGGCCCCGTGCTCGGCGATCAGGGCCTTGTTTGCGGTGACCACAGGCTTACCCAGCTTCAGAGCCGCCTCGACAGCGGCCTTTGCCGGACCATCGCTGCCGCCGACCAGTTCGACGAACAGGTCGACATCCGGCGACGAGGCCAGCGCCACCGGATCGTCGAACCAGGTCAGGCCAGAGATATCGACCGTGCGCGGCCGCGAGCGCGAGCGGGCCGAGACCGCCGTCACAATGGCGCGGTCGCCGGCCGGCGCGAAGTCTGGACGCTCGCTCAGGAACTGCAGCAGCCCACCGCCAACGGTGCCGAGGCCGGCGACGCCGATGCGCCAGGTCTTTTGTGTCATGTTCTGTCTCGTTTCTTGGCCTTGCATCGCACCGGACTCAGCCCCCCAACCATCTCCCCGGCGAAGGCCGGGGCCAGGCCTTCGCCGGGGAGACGGAAAAGAGTGATGCCCTTGTCGTCAGCTAGGCCTGTTCCATCTTGTTGTGCGCCTTGGCCAGGATGGCGTCGGCGTTGGCGATGAACTTCTTGACGTTGCGGGCGGCCTGCTTGATCCGCTGCTCGTTTTCCACCAAGCCGATGCGCACATAGCCCTCACCATACTCGCCAAAGCCGATGCCGGGGGCGACCGCCACGCCGGCCTCCTCGATCAGCAGGCGCGAGAACAGCATCGACCCGGCGGCCTCGTAAGCCGGCGGAATCTTGGCCCAGGCGAACATCGAGGCCGGCGGATTGGGGATGTCCCAGCCCGCCCGCTTCATCGACGACACCAGCGTGTCGCGACGGCTCTTATAGATGCCGCGGATCTCGTCGACGCAATCTTGCGGACCATTCAAGGCGGCGGCGGCGGCCACCTGCACGGGCGTATAGGCGCCGTAGTCGAGATAGGACTTCACCCGCGCCAGGGCCGAACAGATACGGGCGTTGCCGACCACCATGCCCACGCGCCAGCCGGCCATGGCGTAGGTCTTGGACAGCGAATTGACCTCAACAGCGATATCTCGCGCGCCATTGACCTGCAGGATCGAGGGCGGCGGATTATTCTCGAAATAGATTTCGCCATAGGCCACGTCGCTGATCACCAGCAGGTCGTGCTTCTTGGCCAGGGCCACGGCGTCCTTGTAGAAGTCCAGATCCACCGACTGGGCGGTCGGGTTGGACGGATAGGACAGGATCAGCACGCTGGGCGGCGGCACCGAATGCTTCACCGCTCGACTGATATTGGACAGGTACTGCTCGGGCGTCAGGGCCGGCACGTGGCGGATCACCCCGCCGGCCATGATGAAGCCGAAGGCGTGAATCGGATAGGCGGGATTGGGGCAGATGATCACGTCGCCCGGCGCGGTCAGGGCCTGGGCCAGGTTGGCGAAGCCTTCCTTCGAGCCCAGGGTGGCTATCACCTCGGTGTCGGGGTTCAGCTTCACGCCGAACCGGCGATCGTAATAGCCCGCCATGGCCTTGCGCAGCCCGGCGATGCCCTTGGATGCCGAGTAGCGGCCGGCCTTGGGGTCGCGCGCGGTCTCGATCAGCTTGTCGACGATGTGCTTGGGGGTTGGCATGTCGGGATTGCCCATCCCGAAGTCGATGATGTCGGTCCCCTCGGCGCGGAGCCGCGCCTTGATCTTGTTCACTTCTTCGAAGACGTATGGCGGCAGGCGACGGATACGGTGGAAATCGGAGGTCATGATGGCTCATTGCGCCGCTTCGGCGCGCCTGGAGCGAATTGTCGGGCATGGATAGACCCCGCGCGGGGCCTCGCCAAGCCAGTTCAAGGAAATTTATGCCTCCGTCGCCCTATTGGGGCTTGGACGGAGGCGCGGTCGCTCGGGCGCGCGCCGCCTTGGCGAAGGCTTCGGTCTCGGCGCGGTCGGCGTCGGTGGGGATGTCGCTAGCCGGGACCTTGGCGACACTGCGCGCCTTGGCGGCGTAGGCGTCGGTTTCCGACAGGGTCCAGGTGCTGGGCGCGGTGTCGCGCTTCAGCTGGTCGGCGGCGGCCTTCTCGGCGCCGACGGCCTTCTTGAACTGGACCGGGGTGCGTACGTCGGTCGGGATCGCCGGGATATCGGAGAAGCTCGGCTTCTTGGCGTGCCCGGAGCCCTTGGCCGCGGCGTTCGCGGCAGCGGCGACCGGGGAACTCGGATCGGCTGGCGGCGGCGTGAATGGCGACGCGCAGGCGGCGAGCCCGAGGGCCGCGCCGCAGAAAAGTACGCCAAGACGTACGGTTTTACCGGTTTCGTCGTTCATCTTGTCTCAGGTCTTATGCGATGATCGCGGCGAGTGAAAGGCCATCCGAACCGCGCAAGCGAGATGGCCCTGATAAGACGGTGGAAGGAAGCCCATGGCCAAGATCGAAACCTCCCCCAAACCACGTAAAAGAGCCGCGCCCAAGGTAGATGGGGCGCCCGCGGCCCCCAAGACCAAGGCGAAGGCCGCCCCCAAGGTTTCACCGAAGCGCAAGCCCGAGCCCGACTCCCGCGCCGCCGCAGCCGAATCGGCGACGCGCCGGGCGCCGCCACCAGAGGCGCCAAGGGGCTCCGCCGCCGCCATGCCCGACTTCGAGGCGTTCCTGTCGCCCCACCAACGGCAGATGATGGAGACCTTGTCGGCCAACCTGGCCCGCGCGGCCGTCACCGCCCAGGGCGCGATCGCCGAGGCCGCCCTGCGCCAGGCCGACCGTCCCGCCGCGTTGAGCCCCGACCCCTTCCATGTCGGCCCGGCCTTCAACGAAGTGATGACCAGCCTGGCCGCTCAGCCGGACCGGCTGCTGCGAGCCCAGGCCGATCTCTTCAGCCGCTACATGGACCTGTGGCAGTCAGCCGCTCGCAAGATGACCGGCGAGCCCACCCAGCCGATCGTGACCCCTGCCGCCGGCGACAAGCGATTCAGCGATCCGGACTGGGCGTCCAACCCGATGTTCGACATGATGAAGCAGAGCTACCTGCTGTCGTCGAACTGGCTGAACGACTTGGTCTCACAAGCCGAGGGCGTCGATCCCGCGTCCAAGCGCCGGGTCGAGTTTTTCACCAAGATGCTGACCGACGCGTTCTCGCCGTCGAACTTCCTGATCTCCAACCCCGCCGCCTTGCGCGAGGTGCGCCAGAGCAACGGCGAGAGCCTGGTGCGCGGCATGGCCAACTTCGCCGCTGACCTAGAGCGCGGCGGCGGCCAACTGGCCATCAGCCAGACAGACCTGGCCAAGTTCAGGGTGGGCGAGAACGTCGCCACCGCGCCGGGCAAGGTCGTCTACCAGAACGATATCCTGCAACTTCTGCAGTTCCAACCGACCACCGATCAGGTGCACGAGATCCCGCTGCTGATCTTCCCGCCGTGGATCAACAAGTTCTACATTCTGGACCTGCGCCCCGAAAATTCGATGATCCGATGGCTCACAGGCCAGGGCTTCACGGTGTTCGTCGCCTCGTGGGTCAATCCCGACAACCGCCAGGCCGACAAGACCTTCGAGGACTACATGTTCGAAGGGATCTACGACGCCACCCAGCAGGTGATGACCCAGACGGGCGTCGATAAGGTCAACACCGTCGGCTACTGTATCGGCGGCACCCTGCTGTCCTGCGCCCTGGCCCACATGGCCGCCAAGGGCGACAAGCGGATCAATTCGGCCACCTTCTTCGCCGCTCAACAGGACTTTTCCGAGGCCGGCGACCTGCTGCTGTTCACCGACGAGGCCTGGATCAAGACCATCGAGGCGCAGATCGACGCCCAGGGCGGCTACCTGCCCAGCCAGTCGATGGCCGACACCTTCAACAGCCTGCGCGGCAATGACCTGATCTGGTCGTTCTTCATCAACAACTACCTGATGGGCAAGGAGCCGCGGCCCTTCGACCTGCTGTTCTGGAACGCCGACCAGACGCGCATGCCCAAGGCCCTACACCTCTATTATCTGCGCAACTTCTACAGGGACAACGCCCTGACTCAGGGCCACCTGACCCTGGGCGGGGTGAAGCTGGACCTGTCGAAGGTCAAGACCCCGATCTATGTCCAGTCGTCCAAGGACGACCACATCGCCCCGTTCCGCAGCGTCTATCGCGGCGCGCGGGCCTTCGGCGGGCCGGTGACCTTCACCATGGCCGGCTCAGGCCACATTGCCGGTGTGATCAACCACCCGGACGCCATGAAGTATCAGCATTGGACCAACGAACACCTGCCCGGCTCGGTCGAAGGCTGGCGAGCTGGCGCAGAGGAGCATGCCGGGTCGTGGTGGCCGCATTGGGCGACTTGGCTGAAGGCCAGGTCGGGCAAGCTGGTCGCGGCCCGTGATCCCGCCAAGGGACCGCTGAAGCCGCTCGAGGACGCGCCCGGCAGCTTCGTGAGGGTGCGCTCAGACGCGGCTTGACGTCTGGCCCCTCGGCTTTGCCGGCCTGGCCGCCACGCGCGGAGACGCGCTGCGCAAGGCCCAGCAGAAGCGCGGTCTGCAGACCCCGACCGCCCCGGTCGGCGGCATAATCCAGGCCGTCTCGGTGACCACGCTTGGCGAGGTGGCCGAGACCGGCAAGCCGATCGTCACGCTGGTGGCCGACGGCGAGGCCCTGGTGGTCGAGGCCCTCGTTTTGGGCCGCGACATCGGCTTCGTCCACACCGGCGATCGCGCCGTCGTCAAGCTGGAGGCCTATCCGTTTACCCGTTACGGCACGCTGTCGGGCGAAGTGATCCAAGTCTCGCCGGACGCCATCGTCGACGAAAAGCGCGGGTTGGTGTTTCCCGTCAGGGGGAAGCTGTCACGGGCGCGTCTTACGGTTGACGGCCGGCAAGCCTTGCTGTCGGCTGGGATGAGCGCTTCGGTCGAGATCGTGACGGGGAAACGGCGGGTGATTGATTTTGTATGGTCGCCGGTGGCGAAGACGGTTTCCGAGGCGGGGAGAGAGCGGTGAGAATACTTTTGGGTCTTTTGGCCGCGATTGCGATTACGGGTTGCGAAGCAAATCCGGTAGGCGCGGGTGTTCGTTCGGGAGAAGAGGCCTTGGGTCCCATAACGGTGATTGGTGATGGACCATGTGGGGGCGCAACGCCGGTAGGCTTCGTGACTCATTCCGGTCTACTGATTTGGACCTGCAATGACGGCCGTCTGATAGTGTCTCCACGCACCAGGCCGAATGAAGCGCTACGGGAAATTCCCGACGTAACGCCAATGCTATCCTACTGGATCGAGACTCGTGGTGGCGAGGCCAGCCTTGTCAAATTTTACAGTTCAGCGCCTGGCGACTACGTGTTGAAAGTCGCCAACCTCATGACCGGCGAACTGTCACTCCACACAATAAGCCCGTTTGGGATCGACGTTATCGAATCCGTCGAGGCAAATGCGACGGCGGGCTGCCTGATGGTCGTCAGCGTCGACCCCAGGCAGTTCGAACATGAGGTGCGCCTGAAGTCCTATCCCCGACATGTTCGAATCTATCCCTATCAGCCAAGCGACTTCGGTTCTCTGGACCTCCGGCGAATTCAGCCAGAGCTTGAAATCGATCTGGACGAAACCGTAACGAACGGCGCATCGGCGATCGGCTCGTCGCTTCGTTGCACTCGAACTTCGGACGGGCAGGCCGTCATCTACGCGTCTAATATCAAAGAACAACAGCCCGACGCGGCGCGGCCGTTCACACTAACGCGAATAACCAAGTCTGGTTCGGTTGTGGTGGCGCGAGCCACCGCGAATATTCTGATGATGTATCCGCGTGACCCTCACCTTTTGGGTGCGCTCGATGTGGAGACCGGTACTGCTTTCCGCCTGGACCCAGATAAGGAGGTCGCCGAGGTCGTGCCTCCGAAGCCTGGGTGGCGGTGGGTGACTTTCGAGCCACGAGATCTATCGGGAATTCAAGTGAGGCCCCATAGCCCCGTCAGCGCAACCGCGCCTTGGCCAGAGCACGACGGCAATGGCGTCGATCTCGCTCTCGTCTCGGGTTCAAACGACTCCCCCGAGACGGTCGTGGGCAGCGGCCAAATACTTTACGACGGCACCGTGAATCCCGACGCCGGAGCATTCATGGTAAGAATTGAAGTGTGGAATATCGTTAAGAACGGCCTCCTAGACAAGGTTAATGGCGAATACGTTATTTGGACGCGGACTGATTAATATGGCTGATATTACAAAGTGGCAAAACTGGCTCACCGACTCGAAACTAAAACTCAGCCAAAATATAGCGCCAATTGCACGCGCATCGTATTATGCTGAATTTATACAAGCAACACGCAATATAGGTGGGAAAGAGGGACACACACTCATTTGCCCGGCGCTTGAGCCCAACAAACGAACTGCCTAAGTGCTTTCCATCATCCGCCTAGCGGCCTGAACCAGCAAACCCGACCGAGTCAAACCGTGCGCTTCGGCGAAGCGGTCGATGTCGCGGAGGGCGTCTTCCGGCAGGGTGATGTTGACGCGCACCGCCTTTTTCGCCTCGGTGGCCAGGCGCACGATGATGGCCACGCCGTCACGGTTGCCGACGTCGGCCATGACACCCTCTAGAGAGGACGGCTCGGGGATGGCGTCTCCGTCTTCGATCAGACCTGCAACGTGCAGCGCCAAGGCCTCTTCGGCCATGGCGCTGGCGTCGTCCAACGAGGTCCCCACCGAGATCACGCCGGGGAAATTGGGGAACGAGACGCCATAGTCGCTGTCGGCGTCCTTGTGGATCAGGGCGATGTAGTTGGCCATCTCGCTCACCTCAGGGCCAATCCGGACTGACGCTCGATGGAGCGCAGCGTTCCAATGGGAATGTCTCTCGTCGGATGAGGCACAGTCACGCGACCCGGTTCAGTCGAAGGCTTGAACTGGGTGTGCGAGCCGCGACCCGCGACTTCAGCCCAGCCATCGGCCTTGAGCGCCGTGATGATGTCGCGGCTATCCGCGTGTGTAGGAACACTCACGGGTGTTCAGTCAATCCTGTACACACTGATACACATGAGGCGCCGTCCTGACGGCGGACGAGCCCTAAAGCCCCGCGCCTTCCTTCAGGCCCAGCATCAGGTTGAGGTTCTGGACCGCCGCGCCCGAGGCGCCCTTGCCGAGGTTGTCGAGCAGGGCCACCAAGCGAACCTGGCCGCTGGTATCCGAGCCAAACACGAACAGTTTCAGGCGATTGGTGCCGTTCAACCCCTCTGGATCAAGGGTCGTCAGGGTCTTGGCCTCGGCGATCGAGGCGACCTCGACAAAGGGCTCGCGCGCATAGTGATCGGCCAAAATGCCATGCACGGCGGCCACGCCAACGCTGGTGTTCATCATTGACAGGTGCAGCGGCAGCTCCACCAGCATGCCCTGGGCGTAGCGCCCGACGGCGGGGGTGAAGATCGGCCGGGTCAGCAGGCCACCGTGCGACTGGATCTCGGGCAGGTGCTTGTGGCTCAGGCCCAGCGCGTAGAGGCGGTACGGGACCTTGGTGTAGTTCGGCGAGGACTGGTCCTCGAACTCGGCGATCATCGCCTTGCCGCCGCCAGTGTAGCCCGACACGGCGTTGAAGCTCAGCGGCAGGTCCGGCGCGATCACGTCGGCCGAGACCAGGGGGCGAACCAGGGCGATGGCGCCGGTCGCGTAGCAGCCCGGGTTCGACACCCGGTTCGACCGGGCGACCTTGCCGCGCTGATCCTCGTCCAGTTCTGGAAAGCCGTAGGTCCAGCCTGGCGCGGTGCGATGGGCGCTCGAGGCGTCGATCAGTTTGACCTTCGGATTGTCGATCAGCGCCACGGCCTCGACGGCCGCCTCGTCGGGCAGGCACAGGATCACCGCGTCGGCGCTGTTGAGCATCGCCTTGCGAGCGTCTGCATCCTTGCGCTTGTCCGGATCGATCGAGACCAACTGCAGGTCCTTGCGGCCGACCAGGCGCTCGCGGATCTGCAGGCCGGTGGTGCCAGCTTCGCCGTCGATGAAAACCTTGGGGGCCATGCGCCGTCCCTAATCGATCCAACAAGAGCGGACGATCTAGCCTAGTCAGCCGGGGAACGAAACGGATCTCTTGTCCCATGGCGGCCGCGAGCGAAGCTAGGCGGCGGCCTCGTTGGCCCCAACCTGATCGGCGATGGTCTGGGACAGCATCCTTGTCCCCTTGCCGTGCGCGTCCAGATGATCGCTGTCGACGAAGAAGGCGTCCTCGTAGGCCTCGTCGTCGTAGGCGTTCAGCACCTTGACCGGGACGCGCCACGGGAATGAGCCGACGACCTCGATCAATTCCCGGAAGATGATGCTGGAGCGTGCGCCGACGGCCTCGCGGTACATCCCGGTGACCGGCGGGATGACGACGTGCACGCTGTGGCCGAGATTGCTCGCGATCGCCAGGATCTTCAGCAGGTAATAGTCCGCGCCGGTTTCGTAGTTCATCCGGATGTGAGACAGCACCCGACGATCAAACTGCGCCGCCGGGGCCACGCTCCTATAGGCCGGCTGGAACCCGTCATAGCCGTCCAGCTGGACGGCCTCCCGGGCCAGGGTGGCGGCCATGCCGTCCTGCAATTGCCGCGTCAGGGCCTTGGCCAAGGCGTTGAGATTGTCGGCCTGATACTCGACGTCCAACTCGAACAGCGCGCTGACCAACGGCCCTATATCGCTGTCGTCGGGGCTGCGCTCAAGGACGTGGCCAGGCGAGAACATCGAATAGAACAACACGATATTCTTGAGGTTTGGACAGAGGTCGGTGACCCGGCGGTACAGATAGTAGCAATGTTTGAGGTCGAGGGATCGGTAGCACAGGTTGAACGAACCCGGCAGGTAGGCGGGATCGAAGGCCGAGTCGCCCTGCTCCGATCCCAGGACGATGGTTTTCAGAGAATCCTTGGCGTTCTGGAGCATGACGCGCTTGGCGCCCAACCGCAGGATGGAGTCTCTCACGACCTGACTGACGTCCACGACAACCTCGACTTGTTCAGCGAGATGGAGCGTGTCGCGAGAAGCGTGACAGCGGCCACCGACGGGTGCGGCAACCTACTGGCAGATTCGGGTTTTCAGGCAAAAAAAGAGGCCGCAGAAACTGCGGCCTCTTTCTCCGAAAATGCGGAAGCGCCTAGCGCTTCGAGAACTGGAAGCTACGACGGGCCTTGGCCTTGCCATACTTCTTACGCTCGACCACGCGGCTGTCGCGGGTCAGGAAGCCATGCGGCTTCAGCGCGGCGCGCAGGCCGGGCTCGTAATAGGTCAGGGCCTTGGACAGGCCGTGGCGCACCGCGCCGGCCTGGCCTGACAGGCCCGAACCCTCGACGGTGACGACGACGTCGAACTGGCCTTCGCGGTCGGTGACCTGGAAGGGCTGGGCGATCATCATCCGCAGCACGGGGCGGGCGAAATACACTTCTTGATCGCGACCATTGATGGTGATCGTGCCCTTGCCGGGCTTGATCCAGACGCGGGCGATCGCGTTCTTGCGCTTGCCGGTCGCGTAGGCGCGGCCTTGGGCGTCGAGCTTCTGGACGGCCGGAGCGGCCGCTTCGGGGTTGCTGGACAGGCTGGCCAGCGCGTCAAAGCCTTGAGCTTCGGACATGACTTAGGCGCTCCGGGTGTTCTTGGCGTTGCGCGCAGCGAAGTCGATCGCTTCCGGGCTCTGCGCTTGGTGCGGGTGCTCACCGTTGTTGTAGATGAGCAGGTGGGTCAGTTGCTTGCGAGCCAAGGGGCTTTCCTTGGGCAGCATGCGCTCGACGGCCTTTTCGAGGACGCGCTCGGGGAAGCGGCCTTCCAGCAGCTTGCGCGGGGTGGTCGACTTGACGCCGCCCGGGTGCCCGGTGTGGCGATAGTAAATCTTGTCGTCCATCTTCTTGCCGGTGAACTTCACCTTGTCGGCGTTGATCACGACGACGAAGTCGCCGCAGTCGACGTTGGGGGTGTAGTCAGCACGATGCTTGCCGCGAAGGCGCATCGCGATGAACGTCGCCAGGCGGCCGACAACGGCGTCCTGGGCGTCGACCACGATCCACTTCTTCTCGACCTCGGCGGGCTTCAGGGAAGCCGTGGTCTTTTGCATGGGATTGATCCGTATTCCTTGTGCGTCGGGACCCAAGGAAGGCGGCTCCGTCTGCGTGAAGGGCGGCAGGTACAGGAGGGTTCTCGGCCTGTCAACAATGGCTGCGCGAGAAAGTCCGCAAACCCTTACAGGATAAGGGATTTCGTGTTGCGGTATTATGATACCGTATTTATAGTGTCATCCTCGGACTTGTTCCGAGGACCCCTGTTTCAACCGTCGTTGAAACGCAGAAAGGGGCGCCGCGAACGCAGCGCCCCGAATAGCTACCGATGATGAGGCGGACCAAGGGGTCTTCGGGACAAGCCCGAGGATGACGGTTCCTATTGTGCGTCAAACCCATAGGCATGCCGCATGACCTGGAAGAGGTAGCTTTCCTCCACCACGCCATGAACCAGATAGGCCCCCGGCCCGTCGGCGAACACGCCGACATCTTCGCCCGAATGGGCCGAACTGCCCAAAAAGGCCGTGGCGTTCTGGTGGTAGTCGATGTCGTCGGTGTCTTCCTTGGCCGGATCGGCGCGGAGGTTCGAGCCCTCCGGCCCGCCAGGGCCGGTAGCGAAGCTCAGCACGGTGTAGGGCTTGCCGTCGCCGGCCAAGACCGGGTCGCCCTCATTGCCCGCCAGGCCCAGGATCGGGGCGTTGCGGGCGGCGTAGCCGGAGATCACCAGCCCGTGACTGTGGTCGGCGGTGACGATCACCAGGGTCTCGTCGAGATTGACCTTGTCGAGCGCCGCCTGGACCGCTTTGGAGAACTCGACGGTCTCGGTCAGGGTGCGGTGGGCGTTGTTCAGATGGCTGCCCATGTCGATCTTGCCGCCCTCGACCAGCAGGAAATAGCCCTTGGGGTTCTGCGACAGCAGGTCGATGGCCTTGGTGGTCATGGCCGCCAGGGTCGGCACGCCCTGCCCTAGCACCGGCCGCTCGACCTCATAGGGAAGATGCTCGTTGGCGAACAGGCCCAGCACCGGGCCGGTCTTGGACGCGTCAAGCGCCGCCAGCTCGGTGTCGGTGGTCACATAGGCCGCGTTCGGGGCCTTCAGCCACTCGGCGGTCAGGTCGCGGCCGTCCGTCCGCTTGCCGTCCTTGACCTCAGGCAGGAAGCGCGAGCGCCCGCCGCCCATCGCGACGTCCAGGCGCTGGCCGATTGGAGCCTCCACCAGCTGGCGGGCGATGTCGCGGCAGCCGGCCTTGACGGCCTCCAGCGGCATGTCGGCGTCGCCTTCCCAATCGCGGTAGGCCGTGTGGGCATAGGTCCCTGCGGGGGTCGCGTGGGTGATGCGGGTGGTGGTGACAGCGCCGGCTGACAGGCCATGGACCTTGGCCAGTTCGGCGATGGTCTGGACGCGCTGACCGGCCTCGCTGGAGCAGTCCTCGGGCTTGGCCTGGCCGGTCAGGCCGATGATCTTGTTGCGGGTCTTGACCCCCGTGGTGATGGCGGTGATGCCCGCGGCGCTGTCGGTGACCTGGGTGTCGTGGCTGTAGGTCTTGGACAGCGCCGTCCAGGGCAGTTTCTCGAACGCCAGGCTGTTACTCTCGCCGTCGACGCCGCGCTGCTGGCCTTCATAGATCCGGCTAGCCACCACCGTGGAGATGCCCATGCCATCGCCAAGGAACAGGATGACGTTCTTGGCCTTGCCGGTCTTGGGATTGACCATCAGGGCCTTGGCGAGGGCGGCCTCGCCGGACTTGAAATAGGGGTCGCCGGGCGCGGCGTTGATGATCGGCGCCGGGGGCTTGGGGATGGGCTTCGACGCGGCCAGGGCCAGGGCGGGCGCGGTCAGGAGCAGGGCTCCGGCCAGCAGATGGGAAGCGCGGATCACGGGCAAGCTCCAGCTAGAGACGTCGAAACGTCGTGTGCTGGCGTTTCGTGACAGTTCATTGTGCGTCAGTGGCTTTAGGGCCGCCTCACCCGCCAGGCGAAGGCCGTCGCCGTGGCGAGCAGCATCGCCGCGCCGGCCTGGTGCAGCACGCCCAGCGCCACGGGCACGGCGGCCATCAGGGTCCAGATCCCCAGACCGGCCTGCAGGCAGACGGCGGCGAGCAGCACGAAGGCCAGGGTCTTGCCATCCTGCGGCAGGCGGCGGGAGCGCGCGGCGGCCACACCGATGATGATCGCCGCGACGAACAGGGCGTAGGCCATCAGCCGGTGATGAAGTTGCACCGCGCCCTGACTGTGGGCGAGAGTGCCCCAGAGGCCGTGGCCGGCATATTCGGCCGGGACCAGCGCGCCGTTCATCAGTGGCCAGTCGTTATAGACCAGGCCCGCGTCATTGCCGGCCACGAGGGCGCCCAGCAGGCTTTGCAGGAACACCGCGCCCAGAAAGCCCAGCGCCCAGCCCCGCCAGTTTGTGCGTTCCTCGACACGGGGCGAGCCGGACCAGGCGTCGAGAGCCGTCCAGATCAGCAGCACGAACAGGGCCAGGGCCAAGCCCAGATGGGTCGCCAGGCGTTCCGGCGCGACCTGCACCAGCATGGTGTTGTCCTTGCCCAGGCCGCTGGACACCATCCACCAGCCGATCAAGCCTTGCAGGCCGCCGAGCGCCAGCATGGCCACGCAGCGCCAGATCAGCCGCCGCGGCATCATGCGTCTGACGAGGAAGAACGCCAGAGGCACGGCGAACACCACGCCGACCACCCGGCCGAGCAGCCGATGCGCCCACTCCCACCAGAAGATGCCCTTGTAAGCCTCCAGGGTCATGCCCGCATTGACCAGCCTGGCCTGGGGGATCTGCTGGTAGAGCGCGAAATTGGCTTGCCAGGCGGCGTCCGACATCGGCGGCAGCGCGCCCATGATCGGTTTCCACTCGGCTATCGACAGGCCCGAGTCGGTCAGGCGCGTCGCGCCGCCCACCACCACCATGGCAAACACCAGGAGGGCCGTGACGAACAGCCAGACGGCCACGGGCCTTGAACGGTCGGAACGCAGGAAGGACGTCATGGTCGCCGGAAAGAACGTCAGTTGAGGGCCGAAATGCGGCGAAGCCTTGCCTACGCCCGACGAAGGCTCGCGTCCATGGCCTCATGACGCGTAAGGCTGGGCGTGCGATACTTGCGCGGGCACGGGGTCGGAGACTATCGAATGAGCGGCGTGGGCGTCTTCGTGGCGGTCGTTATCGGCATATTGGCCGGCTGGGTCGCCGACCTGGTGCTGGCCCGTCGCCATGCGCTGTTCACCAAGCTCTTGATCGGCGTGGTCGGTTCGTTCATCGGAACCTTCATCGCCCAGCGCCTGGGCCTGCGGCTCGACGGCTTCCTGGGAAGCCTGCTGGTCTCCAGCGTGGGGGCGATCTTCTTCCTTGCCATCCTTGGCATTTTTTCGAGTGTCTTCCGGAGACCCGCTTGAGCGCTCCCCTCATCCCCGCCCGCCAAATTCCCGCAAGAGTGCGTAAACTGATCGGTGGGATCGGCATCATGGTGTTCCTGGCCGCCTATGTCTGGGCCGTCACCAGCCTCTACGACTACCTGCCGGACAATCGCGCCATCCACCTGCTCTATTTCGCGGTCACGGGCCTGGGCTGGGGCTTGCCGCTGATGCCGCTGATGTCCTGGATGGGCAAGGCGGATGAGAAGCTTTGAGAAGCACGGACTTGCCCCCACCTGGCGGCTTAGCCGCCTGTCCGCTCCCATAGGGGGCGGAGCCCCATGCGCCTGAGCTCTTCCCCCATGGGAGGAAGACGGTCGCGAAGCGACCCGTAGGGGGCAAGTTGGGCCAAGCCCGAAACCGAAAAAGGCCGCCCCGAAGGGCGGCCTTTCCGTTCTTCCGGTCTCATTCCCGGTGAAGGAAATGGTCGGAGCGACAGGATTTGAACCTGCGACCCCTTGACCCCCAGTCAAGTGCGCTACCAGGCTGCGCCACGCTCCGACACGGAAGGAGCGCCCTTATAGGTGCGAGCCTTGCCGGGGGCAATGAGTTTCCTGAGCGATTTTCGGCACGGCTCAGAGGCCCCGCAAAAGCCCGTCCAGCCGGGCTTTGACGGCCGTCAGATCGCCGAGCGCCAGCGTCAGCCGATCGCGCCGGTCGTCACCCAGCTTGGCCGGCGGCAGGGAATCGACGGGCAGGTCAACGAGGAGCTCGAGCGAGGCCGAGCTGTTGTCGTCCAGGCCAGCGGCGACCACGTGGGTGATCCCCTGGTCGCGATGCAGCTTCTGCACGCCTTTGATGGTGTAGCCCTCGGCGTGCAGCAGGGCGCGGACGCCGCTCAGCACGGCGATGTCCTGCGGGCGGTAGAACCGCCGCCCGCCGGCCCGCTTCATCGGGCGAATGAACGAGAACTTGGTTTCCCAGAAGCGTAGCACGTGCTGCGGCACGCCAAGCTCTTCAGCGGCCTCGGAAATCGTGCGGAAGGCGTTGGGCCCCTTCGCCACCGCATCAAATCCCTAGCCGCCGAGGGCGCGGTCGATTCGCGCCTTCATGACTTGCGAGGCCCGGAAACCGATCACCCGGCGGGGCTCGATCTCGGCGGGCTCTCCGGTCTTGGGATTGCGGCCCATCCGGGCGCGCTTGTCGCGAACCTGGAAGACGCCAAATCCGGATAGCTTGACGGTTTCCGCCCGTTCCAGCGCTTCCGCAACTAGATCGAGGGTCCGTTCGACCAGACCGGCACAATCCTGCCGCGTCAGACCGACTTCCTCATGGACCGCCTCGCAGAGGTCGGCCCGGGTCAATGTCGCGCCTTTCATGACGCCCCCTTACGCTGGATTGACAAACCCCAGAGCCTGCATACGAAACCGGGGTCGAGCCCCGTTCGTGCGACACGCTCTCATCAACTCAAGCCTGCATGCCGTGATTATCGCATGGAGTCAAAGGCTGAGCGCCAGGACTTCAGGCGATGAGCCAAGCTGACCCCAGAAAACAGCCAAGCTTGGCCATAAAGGGCGCAAGCTCTTGCTCAAAGACGAATGACGCAGGCGCCCCAGGTCAGGCCGCCGCCCATCGCCTCAAGCAGCAAAAGCTGACCCGGCTTGATGCGGCCGTCGGCGATTCCCTGGGCGAAGGCTAAGGGAATCGAGGCCGCCGAGGTGTTGGCGTGAAGGGCCACGGTGGAGATCACCTTGTCCTCGTCAATGCCCACGCGGTGGGCGACGCCGGCCAGGATGCGCTGGTTGGCCTGATGCGGAATGAACCAGTCGACTTCGGGGATTGTCACGCCGGCCACCTCGGCGGCCGCGTGGATCGCCTCGGAGATGTTGATCACCGCGTGCTTGAACACCTGGTTGCCCAGCATCCGCAGCTTGCCGACCGTGCCGGTGGTCGAGGGGCCGCCGTCGACATAGAGCAGGTCCTGCTTGGTCCCATCCGCCCGCAGGGCAAAGCCCAGCAGGCCCTGGTCGGCCGTGGTCCCCTGCCCTTCGCGCGGCTCCAGAACCACCGCGCCGGCCCCGTCGCCGAACAGCACGCAGGTGCCGCGGTCGGTCCAGTCCATCAGCCGGGTCATGGCTTCGGCCCCGATCACCAGCGCGCATTTGGCGTGGCCACGCGCCACGAAGCCGTCGGCGACGCTGAGCGCATAGACGAAGCCCGAGCACACCGCCTGGATGTCGAAGGCGATGCCGACCGGCGCGCCCAGCTTGCGCTGGACGATGGTGGCGACGGCCGGAAAGGTCATGTCCGGCGTGGTCGTGGCGACGATGATCAGATCGACGTCGGCGGCGGTCTTGCCGGCCTTCTCCAGCGCCTGCTGGGCGGCGCGGAAGGCCAGGTCAGACACCGGCTGGTCGTCGGCCACCTTGTGGCGCTGGCGGATGCCGGTGCGCTCGACGATCCATTGGTCGCTGGTGTCGACGGTCTCGGCCAGCTGGCTATTTGTGACCACATTGTCAGGCAGATAGGCCCCGACGCCGGTCACGGCGCTACGCATCACGCTCACTCGGAAACTCCCTGGACTTGCGCGCCCGGAGCGCCTTCAGCTTTGGTTTCCGCGCCAGGCTTGAGGCCGCTTTCGGTCAGGCGCTTCAGGTTGCGGTCAATCTCGGCCGTGAAGTCGCTGCGGGCCAGGTCCACCGCCACCCGGATGGCCGAGGCGAAGCCGGTGGCGTCGGCCCCGCCGTGGCTCTTGACCACGATGCCGTTGAGGCCCAGCAGCGGGCCGCCGTTGACGCGGCCTGGATCGAGGCGCTGGCGCATCTTCTTCAAGGCGCTCGAAGCGATCAGCGCCCCAAGCATGGCCAGCGGTCCGGAGGTCAGGGTCGATTTGATCTCGGCGGAGAAGAACCGCGCCAGGCCCTCGGCGGTCTTCAGGGCGACATTGCCGGTGAAGCCGTCGGTGACGACCACGTCGACCGTGCCCTTGGCGATGTCTGTGCCCTCAACGAAGCCGCGATAGTCGAAGTCCAGCGTGGTCTGCTTGAGGATGGCGTGCGCCTCGCGCACCTCCTCATGGCCCTTCTGGTCCTCGGAGCCCACATTCAGCAGGCCGACGGTCGGTCGCTCCGAACCGTGAACCGCGTGGTGGAAGGCCGCGCCCATGATCGCGAACTCGACCAGCTGGGCGGCGTCGCTTTCGACATTGGCGCCGACATCCAGCACCGCCGAGACGCCGTTCATGGTCGGCCAGCTGGCGACGATGGCCGGGCGCTCCAGCCCTGCCCCCATGCGCAGGATCAACTTGGAGATCGCCATCAGGGCGCCGGTATTGCCCGCCGAGACCACGGCCTGGGCCTCGTTGCCGCGCAAGGACTCGACCGCGTTCCACACCGACGAGCCCTTGCCCCGGCGCATGGCCTGGGCGGGTTTCTCGTCCATCGAGATCGCCTTGTCGGTGTGGCGCACCTCGCTGATCGCTCGGGCGGCCGGCGACTTGGCCAGTTCGGCGTTCAGCAGGGTCTGGTCGCCATGCAGCAGGAAACGCACGTCGGACTGGTTCTGGGCGGCGATCGCCACGGCGGGCACGATCACGGATGGGCCGTGATCGCCGCCCATGGCGTCGATCGAAATCACTACGGGTTGAGGCACGAGGCGCTAAAGGCTCCTGGAGCGGCGTACCGCTGGATCAAGGCGGCAGGACGATACAGCCGCGAAAATATCACGCAAGCTCAGGCAAGAGCCATTCAGGCCCCTTCCCCGCCTGGTCCGGGATCTGCCCTGAGGGCCTTCAACCCGGCGAAGGGCGACAGATCGACCGGTTCGGGCGGGGGCTCGAAGACGGCGCCCGGCTTGCGTGGAAAGGGATCCAGCTCCAAAGCCAGATGCTCCAGAACATAACCCGTGACATCGATGGTCTCGTTCTCCAGCACGTCAGGCGGATCGTCGCCGTCGGGATCCAACGCCAGGTCGCCGCTCTCGTCGGGCGAGGTGTTTTCGCTGGTCGCGGGCAGGACGCGGACCGAGAACCGCGCCTCGATCGGCTCCTCGAACTCGTCGGCCGAGACGCTGCAGGTCTGCACGACGCGGGCGCGAATCAGGCCAGACACCTCGGCCCCGTCCATCCACGGCCGCAGGAAAATCTCGGCCTCCAAGGCGTCGAGCGACACCAGGTTCAGGGTCTTGGCGATGTCCTTGCGGATCGCCTCGTCAGGCTCGAAGCGCAGATCCTGGCCGCGGCCCATGCGCCCAAGCGTCATGCTGAAGGGCCAGGGATTGATCACGCCTTCGGCCATTGGACGTCTCCTTGCATCAAGCTTTCCACCGGCTGGGCCGCCAGATGATCGCGCGCGGCGATCACATAGGCGGTCAAGGCGGCCACGTCGCCCTCGCCGCGTTCCTCGAAGGCGGTGCGGGCCAGCATCCCGGACAGGGCGGCGCTATCGGGCAGGCTTGCCGCCGACTCGTCGAAGGCCTTCAAGCGGCCATAGAAGGCCCCGGCCAGCTTCTTCATCTTCTTGCCGACGGCGGTGTCGGACACACCGATCTCGCGGAAAGCGTCATCAAGGCCACGCACATAGGCGTCGAACGTCGCCTGGGAAAGCTCGGCCGCCGTCTCGCCCTGACCTTTCAGGCGCTCGAGCAAAAGCACCACATGCAGGGTGAACAGCTCGAACCGGCCCTCCAGCGAGTCGCGCACGCCCATCTGGACATACAGCGGCGCGGACCGGGCCTGGGCCACCGCGGAGGCATAGAGTTTGCCCCCCGCCGCCTTGGCGGGCCTGGGTTTGAGCAACCGATCTAGAATCATCACTTCGCCTCGATTTCGCCGCGACACCGAACTAACTTCGCCATCCGACCCACACGGACCATTGAACTAAGCCCGCGCGGGCGATAGGTCAAAGTCAGCCTTTCCAGGTACCGGAGCCTGCATGTTTCGTCCCGCCGTTCTCGCCGCCGCTGTCATCGGCCTCGCCGCCGTCACCGGAGGCTGCACGCCGCTGACGAGCTATTCCGGCTTCCAGGCCATCGAAGCCAAGCCCGCTGACATGAAGATCGGCGAGGACAGCAAGTCGACGGTGACGGAGAAGCTGGGTTCGCCCTCCACCATCTCCACCTTCGACACCAACGCCTGGTACTATATCTCGCAGACCACTGACCGCGTGGCTTTCTACAAGCCGCGCGTGATCAAGCGTGACGTGGTGGCGATCAAGTTCAGCGCGGCCGACGAAAAGGTCGCGTCTGTGGACACCTACACGCTGAAGGACGGCAAGGTCATCGCCTATAGCGGCCACGAGACCCCGACCCGCGGCCGCGAGATGACGATTCTGGAACAGTTGCTGGGCACGGTCGGCCGCGGCGGTATGCTGCCGAACGACGATCAGGACACCCCCGGCAATCGTCCGCAGGACCGCCGCTAAGACTGTATCCGGCGCGACGCAGCCGCCAGGTATAACTGGCTGAAATTCCGATAGATTTGACCGGCCGCATCAACGGTTTATCAACAACGACGCCGCTACCTTGCCGGGCAACGGCGCAGCGGCCCAACGCCGCTGCGCCGATCTTCGCCGGGGGGATGAGTTGTGAGCGCGCCAGATCTGCGTCCGTTGACGGTGCTGATCATCGACGACAACGCGCCGATGCGCGAGATCATCGGCGCGGTGCTCAAGTCGCTGGGCGTGCGCAAGATCATCGAGGCCGCCGACGGCGTCGAGGCCCTCAAGGCCGTCACCGAGCGCGAGGTCGACATCATCTTCACCGACCTGATGATGCAGCCGGTCGACGGGTTGGCGTTCATCCGCTGGATCCGCACCTCGCCGGCCAGCAGCAATCCCTATACGCCGATCATCATGGTCACCGGCCACGCCACCCGCGCCAGCCTGGACGAGGCCCGCATGGCCGGCGTCACCGAGTTCCTGGCCAAGCCCCTCACCGCCCGCGGCGTGCTGCACCGAGTGAACGAGGTGATCAACAACCCGCGCGATTTCGTGCGGGTCAGTGGGTATTTCGGCCCCTGCCGTCGGCGCCGGATCGACCACGGCTACGAAGGCGACGAGCGGCGCGGCATCGTCGGCGCGGCGCTGGACCCCGAAGACATGTACTGATCAGCGCCAGGACCGTGATCACCGTCGCGGCTAACGGCTGGCGTCGAACCCAAACCGAAAAACGCCCCGGAGGAAACCTCCGGGGCGTCGTCGTATCAGGCTGTAGAAGAGATCAGACGCCGTGGGCCAGGATCGCTAGCAGCAGCAGGGCCACGATGTTGGTGATCTTGATCATCGGATTCACAGCCGGACCCGAGGTGTCCTTGTAGGGGTCGCCGACGGTGTCGCCGGTGACGGCGGCCTTGTGAGCCTCCGAACCCTTGGTGTGCAGGACGCCGTCCTTGTCGGTGAAGCCTTCCTCGATCACCTTCTTGGCGTTGTCCCAGGCGCCGCCGCCGCTGGTCATCGAGATGGCGACGAACAGGCCGGTGACGATCACGCCCATCAGCATGGCGCCGAGCGAGGCGAAGGCGTCGACCTTGCCGGCGATGGCCTTGATCACGAAGAACAGCACGATCGGCGACACGACGGGCAGGAGCGACGGCACGATCATCTCGCGGATCGCCGCCTTGGTCAGGATGTCTACCGCCCGGCCGTATTCCGGCTTGACCTCATAGGTCATGATGCCCGGGTTCTCGCGGAACTGACGACGCACCTCGGCCACGACGGCCTCGGCGGCCCGGCCCACGGCGGTCATCGACATGCCACTGAACAGGAAGGGCAGCAGCCCTCCGAACAGCAGCCCGACCACCACATAGGGGTTGGACAGGTCGAAGGTCACCGGCCCCATGCCCTCGAAGAAGCTGCCCGGCGCCGCGTTGGCCGAGAAGAACTTCAGGTCCTCGGTATAGGCGGCGAAAAGCACCAGGGCGCCTAGGCCGGCCGAACCGATGGCGTAGCCCTTGGTGACGGCCTTGGTGGTGTTGCCCACGGCGTCCAGGGCGTCGGTGGTGACGCGGACCTCCGGCGGCAAGCCGGCCATCTCGGCGATGCCGCCGGCGTTGTCGGTGACCGGGCCAAAAGCGTCCAGGGCGACGATGAAGCCCGCCAGGGACAGCATTGTGGTGGTGGCGATGGCGATGCCGAACAGGCCCGCCAGATTATAGGTCACCAGGATGCCGACGATGATGGTCAGGGCCGGCAGGGCCGTGGATTCCAGCGACATGGCCAGACCCTGGATCACGTTGGTGCCGTGGCCTGAGACCGAAGCCTGGGCGACCGACTTCACCGGGCGGAAATTGGTGCCGGTGTAGTATTCGGTGATCACCACGATGGCGGCTGTGACGGCCAGGCCGGCTAGGCCGCAGTAGAACAGGCTGTCGGCGTCGAAGGTGCGCGTCCCCACGGTGACGGCGTTCGGCACCAGTTGATGGATCACGTACCAGACCGCCGGAATCGACAGCACGCCGGTGACGATCAGGCCCTGATAGAGGGCCCCCATGATATTCTGCTTCTTGCCCAAACGTACGGCGAACGAGCCGATGATCGAGGTGATGATGCAGACCGCGCAGATGGCCAGCGGCAACAGCATCATCGAACTGACGATCTCGACACCGGCGCCGCGGAAGAAGATCGCCGCCAGCACCATGGTGGCGACCGTGGTCACGGCATAGGTCTCGAACAGGTCGGCGGCCATGCCTGCGCAGTCGCCGACATTGTCGCCCACATTGTCGGCGATGGTCGCGGCGTTGCGCGGGTCGTCTTCCGGAATGCCGGCCTCGACCTTGCCCACCAGATCGCCGCCCACGTCGGCGCCCTTGGTGAAGATGCCCCCGCCCAGACGGGCGAAGATCGAGATCAAGCTGGCCCCGAAGCCCAGCGACACCAGCGAGTCGACCACGACGCGGTCAGTGCCGGCATGGCCCGTCTGCAGCAGGACGGCGAAATAGCCGGCCACGCCGATCAGGGCGAAGCCCGCCACCAGCATGCCGGTCACGGCGCCGGAGGTGAAGGCCATCTTCAGGCCGGCCGCCAGGCTCTCGGACGAGGCCTGGGCGGTGCGGACATTGGCCCGCACCGAGATCAGCATGCCCGCGAAACCCGCCGCGCCCGATAGGATCGCACCCAAGGCGAAGCCGACGGGCTGCTCCCAGGACTTGAAGAAGAACGCCAGCAGGGCGATGACCACCACCCCGACGATGGCGATCGTTGTGTACTGACGGTTCAGATAGGCCTGGGCCCCTTCCTGGATCGCTGCGGCGATCTCCTGCATCTTTGCATTGCCGGGCGACGCCCGCATCAAAGCGGCTGATTGAACAGCGCCGTAAAGCACCGCCAGCAGCCCGGCCCCTATGGCCACGTAAAGCCAAGAACTCATAAGTAAATTGCCCTCTCCGCGTTTCGAAACGAGAGGGTTCGCCGCTCCGGCAGGACCACGGTCGCTAGGACCGCCCCCGGCCGCAGACGACGGGCGGGCCTATGGCCTCATGCCCCCTCGATGCTCCCTGATGGCGCCGGTTCGACGCCAAGGTCGAGACACTGCCAAATGGTCGCGGTCGGCGCAACCGCCTGCGGGAACGGCGTTCGGCTGAAGGGGCTGCGCCTAGGGGATTATGTTGGGGTTCGACGGTGGCTCGGGCGGGCGCGCCGGCTTGGCGCCGGTCTGGGCCGCGGCCTTGGTCGGCGGGGCCATGAAGTGGCGCGGAATCTGCTTGAGAACCGTGACCTTGGCGATTTTTCCAGGCCCAATCAGCCCGTTGGTCTCGCGCAGCACCGAGGCCTTCAAGCGCGCCTCGTCTAGGGCGACATAGCTGTCGGGGCGCGTGAAGGGCTTGGCGTGAGCCTCGCGGACCATGGCGTCGCGCAGCATCGGCTCCTTGCCCGCGAAAACCGTGACTGGCACGCCTGTGTTCAGGGTGATGCTCATATGCAGGAAGACGTAGTTGACCAGCTGGCCATTCGCGATGACCGGCAGGGCCATCGACTGCAGCGTGATGATCGGATCGACCTTGGCCCCGCCTTCCTTGCCCTTCTCTTCCTTCTTGGCCGAGCGCGCGAAGGCCGGCGTCGCCAGCAGGGCCAGCGAGGCTGTCAGGAGGGCGCGGCGTGAGGTGAGCGAGGGATGGGCCATGCTGCTGGCTTAACTAGGAAGGCTTGACGTTTGGTGACTTGCGCCGTTTCCAATCGCGTCGAGGACCATGAACTCAACCTTGAGAGCAATCCGTCACCCATACTCGCGACAAAGCTACACCGCTCGGTTAAACATGACCTTATGACGGCGCCATCCAGCCGATACAAACCACCCAAGCCGCCGCTGCGCTTCAGGACGTGGCCCCGATTTGGTCGCAGGGCGAGAGCTCGAGCCCCGGTTTACGGGGCAAGTAGAAAGGCCGAGACCTCGCGTCTCGGCCTTTCGCACGTCAGGCCCAATCTACCCGTGCAGCCAGCCCAGCCGCTCGGGGGTGATGTCCTTGCCCTTGAACAGGGCGCAGATCCCCTCGCCTTCCACGAACTCGCCGATATCGCGGACCGGCACGCCGGCGGCCATGGCGGCGGCCTGGAAGGCGGCTACGTCGGTAGGATCGACGGCGCAGACGATCTCGTAGTCATCGCCCCCCGAGGCCAGAGACATCCGCGCCTCGCCGGCTTCAGGTTGAGCGCTGAGCCAGTGGCGAGCGCCGGGTGACAGCGGCAGGCGGTCAAGGTCGACCTTGACCCGCAGGCCGCTGGCCTTGGCCACATGGGCGGCGTCAGCCAGCAGGCCGTCGGAGACGTCGGCGGCGGCGCGGGCATAGGCCTTCAGGGCGTCGCGGATGGCCAGGCGCGGCGGCGGCAGGCGATAGCGTCGCACCAAGCCGCCGTCGGGGTCCTCGACCTCGCCCCAGTGGGCTAGCAGGCCCAGCCAGCCGTCGCCGATCGTCCCCGACACCATCAGCCGGTCGCCGACCTGGGCGCCCTTGCGCAACACGGCGTCGCCGCTGGGCACCCAGCCCAGAAAGGTGGCCGAGACCACCATCGGGCCGGAGGTGGTCACAGTGTCGCCGCCCAGCAGGCTGACGTCGTAAAGTTCGCCATCCTCGGCCAGGCCGCGGGCGAAGGTCTCGCGATCCTGCAGGGTGGTGGCAGAAGGCCAGCCCACCGCCAGGAAATAGCCATAGGGCGTGGCCGCCTTGGCCGCCAGGTCAGACAGGTTGGTGCGCAGCAGCCGCTTGGCCACCACGTCCAGGTCCTCGCCGGCCAGGAAGTGCACACCCGCCACCATGGCGTCCTTGGTGATCACCAGGTCATAGCCGGGCCGCGAGGGCAGCACGGCGGCGTCGTCCAGCAGGTCCAGCGCGGCGGCGTCGCCCCGCGTCAACGGTCGCAAGAGGCGCTCGATCAGGCCGAATTCGTTGACCGCCAGCGCCTCGGCCGGCGACACGGCCTCGTCGAACCACGCGTCATCGACCGCCGCCGTTTCCGGCGTCGGCTCGGCGAACCAGTCGTCGTCAGCTTCTGGCGTCACGCGCGATAGCGTCCAGGGCGCCATTGATGAAACCTGATTCGGAACCCTCGAAGAAGGACTTGGCGATCTCGACATATTCGTCGATCACCACCTCCTTGGGTACGTCGGGGCGGTGCAGCAGTTCATAGGCTCCGGAACGCAGAATGGCGCGAGCGGTGGCGTCCAGGCGTTCCAGCTTCCAGTTGGAGGCCAGGCGCTTGACGATGGCCTGATCGACCTCGCCCTGGTGAGCCACCACGCCCTTGGCCAGTTCGGCGAAGAAAGTCTCGTCGGCGGCGGCCAGTTGGTCGCCGTCCGGACCATCGACGTCGCGGTCAAAGCGGTGCTCGGTAAATTCGCGGACCACGGCGTCGACGCCGACGCCCGAGACTTCCATCTGATACAGCGCCTGCACGGCGGCCAGGCGAGCCACGGAGCGGGGCTGGATGCGATCGCCCTTGCTCATCGCGCCAGTCCCAGCAGTTGACGCTTCAAGCCGATGATTTCCAGACACTCCTTGGCGGCCTTGCCGCCGCGATCGCCTTCCGAGACGCGAGCCCGGCTCCAGGCCTGCTGCTCTTCGTCGACGGTGACGATGCCATAGCCGATCGCCAGACGCTTGCCGAACGACAGGTCGTTCAGGCCCCGCGCCGTCTCGTTGGCCATGACCTCGGCATGGTAGGTCTCGCCGCGAATGATCGCACCCAGCGCCACGAACCCGTCATAGCGCACGCCGACGGGACGATGACCCGCCTCCTCGGCCAGGGCAATGGCGGTCGGGATCTGCATCGATTCGGACACGGTGATCACGTCGTACTCAGCGCCTTGGGCGTCGATCGCCTGCGCCGCACCCTGCAGCAACGCGTCGGAAAGCCCCGAATAACGACGGGCCTCCACGATCAGCAGGCGAATCTTGTCTTCCACCATAGTCCTCTGAACTCTCCTCGACGGGACCGGTCACTTCGCATCAAAAGGCGCCGTCGCAAAATCGAATCGTAAGCCCCGGCGGCCTCGCCGCCGAAATCAAATCGCAGAGTGCCGGCGTCGATGTCAAAACCGAATCGTAGAATGCGCCTATAGCTCGTCCTCGGCGACGTCGCTTAGGCCTTCCGCGCCGAGAAACTTCGCGAAGTCGCTGGTTTCCCGGAAATCGCGATAAACTGACGCGTAGCGGACATAGGCCACGTCATCGAGCGACTTCAGCGCCTTCATGACCATTTCGCCCACGGCCGACGACGGAAGCTCCGTCTCGCCCAGGCTTTCCAGCTGGCGGACGATGCCATTGACCATGCGTTCGACGCGCTCGGGATCGACCGGCCGCTTGCGCGTGGCGATCGAGATCGAACGCACCAGCTTCTCGCGGTCGAAGGGCGAGCGCCGGCCTGAGCGCTTGACGATGGTCAGTTCGCGCAGCTGCACCCGCTCGAAGGTGGTGAAGCGGCCGCCGCATTCAGGGCATAGCCGCCGTCGTCGGATGGCCGCCCCATCTTCCGACGGGCGGCTGTCCTTCACCTGACTTTCCATATGACCGCAGAACGGGCAGCGCATGATCTAGGCCCTCCCGCCCGACTTAGGTCTATTAGTTGTAGATCGGGAACCGCGCCGTCAAGGCCAGCACTTCCTCGCGGACCAGAGCCTCGATCTCGCCATTGCCGGTCGGACCATTGGCGGCCAGGCCATTCACGACCTCGCCGATCAGCTGGCCGACGCGGGTGAACTCGGCCGTGCCGAAGCCACGGGTGGTGCCGGCCGGCGTCCCCAGGCGGATGCCCGAGGTGACGGTGAACGGCGCGGTGTCGAACGGCACGCCGTTCTTGTTGCAGGTCATGTTGGCCCGTTCGAGGCTATGCTCGGCGTCGCGGCCGGTCACGCCCTTGGGCCGCAGGTCGACCAGCATCAGGTGGCTGTCGGTGCCGCCCGAGACGATATTGACGCCCTGCGTCTGCAGGGCCTCCGACAGCGCGCGGGCGTTGTCGATCACCTGCTGGGCATAGGCCTTGAACTCGGGGCGCAGCGCCTCGCCGAAGGCTACGGCCTTGGCGGCGATCACATGCTCCAGCGGACCGCCTTGCAGGCCGGGGAACACCGCCGAATTGACCTTCTTGATGATCGCCTCGTCATTGGTCAGCACCAAGCCGCCGCGCGGACCGCGCAGTGTCTTGTGGGTGGTGGTGGTGACCACGTGGGCATGGGGGATCGGGCTGGGGAAGGCGCCGCCAGCCACCAGACCCGCGAAATGGGCCATGTCGACCATCAGATAGGCCCCGATCTTGTCGGCGATCTGGCGGAACCGGGCAAAATCGATCTGGCGGCTATAGGCGCTGCCGCCGGCGATGATCAGCTTGGGCTGCTCACGCACCGCGACCTCTTCGACGGCGTCATAGTCGATCAGTTGGTCCTGCTGGCGCACGGTATAGGACACCGGCTTGAACCACTTGCCCGACTGGTTGGCGGGCGAGCCGTGGGTCAGGTGGCCGCCGGCCGCCAGATCCATGCCCAGGAAGGTGTCGCCGGGCTGCAGCAGCGCCATGAACACCGCCTGGTTGGCCTGTGAGCCCGAGTGCGGCTGAACGTTGGCGAAGCCCGCGCCGAAGAGCTGCTTGGCCCGCTCGATGGCGATGGTCTCGATCTCGTCGACATATTCGCAGCCGCCGTAGTAGCGCTTGCCCGGATAGCCCTCGGCGTACTTGTTGGTCAGGATCGAGCCCTGAGCCTCCAGCACGGCGCGCGAGACGATGTTCTCCGAGGCGATCAGCTCGATCTGGTTTTGCTGCCGAGCCAGCTCCAGGCCGATGCGATCGAAGATGTCGCGATCGATCGCGGCCAGATCAGCGCCGAAGAAGGCGTTCTTGTCGGCGGTGATGTTATGGGCCGGTGCGGTCATTGACGCTCTCCTGGGGCTGGGAGACTGAAGGATATCGATTTAGCGGACTTGGCGGGAGTTCGGTCGCGCTCTCTTTAACCCCCTTCGCGCCGCGATCAATCCGGGAACCACGCGTGGCGGGGACGCGTTGCGAAGGTAACCGGGTCAGCAGGGCTGGCATGCCGGGTGCCGGGCGATCTTAAAACACCAAGGTGGGATGGAATACGATGGCTTACGGCGAGGCTGAGACCAACGACGGCGACATCGACATCCTCGGCCTGAGCGCCAGCATCGTGGCGGCCTATGTCGCGCAGAACACCGTGGCCCGGACGGCGGTTCCCGACCTGATCCGCTCGGTTCACGAGACGCTTTCGGCGCTCGGGACCGCCGAGGCTGCGCTGGTCGTCGGCCGCGGCAAGCCGGCCGTGCCGGTCTCGCGCTCGGTGCAGCGCGACCACATCGTCTGCCTGGAAGACGGCCAAAAACTGAAGATGCTCAAGCGCTACCTTCGCACTCATTATGACATGAGCCCCGAGGACTACCGCCGCAAATGGTCGCTGCCCGGGGATTATCCGATGGTGGCCCCGGCCTATGCCGAACGGCGGTCCGACTTCGCCAAGCAGATCGGGCTCGGCAAGGGCAAGATGCGGGGGCGTTAGCGGCCACGAAAGTCCTTCCCTGTGGGCAAGGCGTCCGCATAGCGATCGGTGGGGGAGATTGGCGTCGCAGATCGTAGGGCCCGGCCATTGGTCGACCACGCCCCCCACCGTCGGCTTTGCCGACACCTCCCTCACAGGGGGAGGAATTGTGAAGTTAAGCCGCGTGGCCGCCCATGCGGGCGACGTTGCAATGCGCCCAAAGCTTCTCCATCGCGCCGACCAGCTTGCGCATCATGTCGTCGGTGTGGAACGGCGTTGGGGTGAAGCGCAGGCGTTCGGTGCCGCGCGGCACGGTCGGATAGTTGATCGGCTGGACATAGACGCCGTGGTCGGCCAGCAGCATGTCGCTGATCAGCTTGGTGTGATGAGGATCTCCAACCAACACCGGCACGATGTGGCTGTCGTTTTCCATCACCGGCAGGCCAGCGGCCTTGAACATCGCCTTCAAGGTTTGAGCGCGCTCCTGGTGGGCCTCGCGGACCTCCGGGTGCTGCTTGAGCCACCTGACGCTGGCCAAGGCCCCCGCAGTAAGCGCGGGCGGCAGCGAGGTGGTGAAGATGAAGCCCGAGGCCACCAGGCGAATGGCGTCGACCACCACGGTGTCGCCGGTGATGTAGCCGCCCATCACGCCAAAGGCCTTGCCCAGCGTACCTTCGATGATGTCGATCTGATCCATCAGGCCGTCGCGCTCGGCGACGCCGCCGCCGCGCTCGCCATACATGCCCACAGCATGGACCTCATCGAGATAGGTCATGGCGCCGTACATCTTCGCCAGAGCCACGGTGCCGGCCAGGTCGGCGATGTCGCCGTCCATGGAATAGACGCTCTCGAAGGCGATCAGCTTGGGCCGGTCGGCCGGCGCGGCGATCAGCAGCGCCTCGAGGTGGGCCAAGTCGTTATGACGGAAGATGTGGCGCTCGCAGCCGCCGTTGCGGATGCCGGCGATCATCGAGGCGTGGTTCTGGGCGTCGGAGAAAATGATCAGATCCGGCAGAATCTTCTGCAGCGCCGACAGGCTGGCCTCGTTGGAGACGTAGCCCGAGGTGAACAGCAAGGCCGCTTCCTTGCCGTGCAGATCGGCCAGCTCGGCCTCCAGCTCAACATGGTGATGGTTGGTGCCGGAGATGTTGCGCGTGCCGCCCGAGCCCGAGCCATGCTGGTCGATCGCCACGTGCATGGCGTCCAGCACGACGGGGTTCTGCCCCTGACCGAGATAGTCGTTCGAGCACCAGACCACGATGTCGCTTTCCGAGCCGTCCGGACGGGTCCAGGTGGCGCGCGGAAAGGCGCCGCGATGGCGCTTCACATCGGCAAATACCCGATAGCGGCCTTCATCGCGGATCTGATCGACGGCGCTGCGGAACGCGGCTTTGTAGTCCATGGCGTCTTCACACGACGGACTTCGACAAGTCCGATCGGTCCCTTCACAAGGCTTGGCTTTTCGCACCGGCGACGCCCCCTGTCCACATAAGGACGTCTACCTAACGGCAAATATCGCGCGAATGGACGCACGCTTTCGTCAGCGAACACGGCCACTTGCGAGCCAGTCGCGTCTCGCGATGGATCAGTTCAGCTCCGACAGCCTTCCGCGCAACATCTGCAGCACCGCCGAGAAGTCCTTTCCGCCAAATCCGTTGCCGTCGAACAGGGCGTACAGCGCCTCGGCCTGGGCCCCCATCGGGGTCGAGGCGCCGGCCCTGGCGGCGGCGTCCTGGGCCAGCTTCAGGTCTTTCAACATCATGGCGGTGGCGAAGCCGCCCTCGTACTGGCGATCGGCGGGGGTGGAGGGGCCGACACCGGGCACGGGGCAATAGGTCGAAACGGACCAGCACTGGCCTGACGACTTGGTGGCGATTTCGAAGAACCGGTCTGCGGCCAGGCCCAGCTTCTCGGCCAGGGCGAAGGCCTCGCAGGTTCCCAGCATCGAGATCCCCAGCAGCATGTTGTTGCAGATCTTGGCCGCCTGCCCCGCCCCCGGGTCGCCGGCATGGATCGTCACTCGCGACATCGGGGCCAGCGCGGCTTCCACGGCTGCGAAGTCGTCCGCCTCGCAACCGACCATGAAGGCCAGAGTCCCGGCCTCGGCGGCCATGATCCCGCCCGACACCGGCGCGTCGGCGAACCGAAACCCCGCCGCCCTCGCCTGGCCTGCCACGGCGCGAGCGCTTTCGACGTCGATCGTCGAGCAGTCTATCAACAGGGCCGTTTTCGGCGCATGGACCAGAATCTGGTCGCCATAGACGCCGCGCACGTGAGCACCGGCCGGCAGCATGGTGATCACCACCTCGGCGTCTGCCACCGCCTCAGCTACCGAGCCCGCCGCATGACACCCCGCCGCCACGGCTCTTTCCAGCGCCGCCGCCGACAGGTCGAATGCCGAGACGTGATGCTGGGCCTTGGCCTGATTGGCGGCCATGCCGCCGCCCATGTTGCCCAGCCCTATGAAGGCGATGCGGGTCATGTTCGAACTCCCAAATGCGAACCGCGCCTCATGGGGCGCGGTTCTTACCATTGCGTCTAGCGCGGTGCGTCCTTCGAGGCCTGCCTCGAAGGCGCCTCAAGATGAGGAATTCCTGGCAACGATGTTCCTCATCCTGAGGTGCGAGCCGAAGGCGAAGCCTCGAAGGACGCAAGGCGCCCTATCGCGCCCCGGCCGGCTTGCGGAACTTGTAGATGAACTGGTCGGTCTTGCCGCGGATCGACCGGTCGAAGACGCTGAGCTTGCGGGTGTCGTAGCCGTCGCGCAGCACGCGGCTCTCGCCCTCGAAGATGAAGCCGGCGGCGGTGACCTCGCGCTTCACGGCCTCGGGGTCGATGCGATGAAGGGTTTCGGTGTCGCGCAGGCCCGAGCCGGGCTCGGCCGAATGGTCCAGCACCAGATAGACGCCGCCCGGCTTCAGCGCCTTGAAGACCTGGCGGTTGACCACCATCAGGTCGGCCGGGCCCATGAACTTGTCGTGCATGTCGTGATAGTTCTGGGCGGTGAACACCAGGTCCAGTCGCTCGGGAGCGCCGAAACTGGGCAGGGTGTCGAGGATCACCGACACGTTGCGGTAGTTGGGGTCGGCGGCGATGGCCTTCACGGCCGGCTCGCGCTTGGCCAGCTTGGTCAGCTCGTCGGGCACATAGGCGTAGACATGGCCGCGCGGCCCGACGGCCTTCGAGAAGATGCGGGTGAAGTAACCGCTGCCCGGGATCAGGTCGGCGACCTTGGCGCCTGGCCTGACGCCGGCGAAGGCCAGGATCTGGCCCGGCAGGCGCAGCTCATCGCGGACCATGTCGGCGGCGGGGCGCGATGGGTCCGACAGCGCCATGGCGATATTGGCGGGAACGGCGGAGGGCGCATCGGCCGGCGGGGGCGGCGGGGCCTCCATCGGACCCATCGGCGTGGTGGCGCAGCCCGCCAGGGCGAGCACGGCGACGAGGCTGAGTAGCGGCTTACGCATAGGTATTCCTTCCGGCGGACATCTTCTTGTCGTGGGCAAGCTAGCGCACCAACCACGCTACGTCAGCGGCGACCATTCCTGATCGGCCGGAAGGGGCGCAAAAATCTCATCGAGCATCGCGTCGGTAACGCTTTCAAGCTGTGCCGGATCCCAGAGCGGGGCGTTATCCTTGTCGATGATCACCGCCCGCACGCCCTCGATGAAATCGTGCTTCTGGACCACGCGGGCGCCGATGCGATATTCCATGGCCATATTGTCGGCGAAGTCGGTCAGGGCGGCGCCGGTCTGCAGTTGGCGGAAGGCGACCTTCAGGGTCTGGGGCGACTTCGATTTCATCACGGCCAGTTGGGCCTTGCCCCAGTCGCTGCTGTCGGCTTCCAGGAATTCGAAGATCTGCTCGACGCTGTCGCCGACGAACAGGCGATTTAGGTCCTGCTCGATGCTGACCAGCGGGGCCTTGCCGGCATCGGCGCGGTACTTCTTCAGAATGTCGTCGATGCGACGCGGGTCGGCGACGATGGCCTTCTTCAACCCCTCGACCGCGCCGAACTCAACGAAGTGGGTGGCGACGCCCAGGCGCAGGCAGTCGGCCCCCTTGATCCGCGCCCCGGTCAGGGCCAGCCACAGACCAGCCTTGCCCGGCAGCCGCGGCAGGTACCAACCGCCACCGACGTCGGGGAACAGGCCGATGCCGGTCTCGGGCATGGCGAAGGTCGTGCGCTCGGTGGCGATCCGGTAATAGGCCGGCATCGAGATCCCGACCCCGCCGCCCATCACCACCCCGTCCAGCATGGCCACCACCGGGGTCTCATAGGTGAACAGCAGGTGGTTCAGCTGGTACTCGGTGTGGAAGAAGGCCCGCGCCTCGGCGCCGTCGCCCGCTCCGCTGTGGGCCAGCATGCGGATGTCGCCGCCGGCGCAGAAGCCGCGCTCGCCGCTGTGGTCGATGATGACCATCTCGATCTCGGGATCTTCCTGCCAGGCCAGCAGGCCGCCGATCATGATCTCGCACATGTTTTGCGTCAGGGCGTGCAGCGCCTGGGGCCGGTTGAGGGTCAACCGGCCGACGTTTTTCTGAACGCGGACGAGGACTTCGGGTTGGGCGTTCATACGGTGTCCCTGGATAGTTCGGGGTCTTCGACGGGCGCGCAGTCGAAACGGTCGATCTGGCCGGCGTACAGTCGGTAAAGAGCGTCCTGCGGCACGTCCAGCTCCAGGACTTCGCCCCGCAATAGGCTCGCATAGGCCCCACGCAGCAGGCGGCCGGCGATGCCGTGGCTGATGACGATCAGCCGCCGCTCGGGCTCGGTGGCCTGCTCGGCGAGCCAGTCCGACACGCGGGCCATGACCTGGTCATAGGTCTCGCCGCCGGGCGCGCCGAAGAACCACTGCCGGTCGGCGAAGACCTCGGGATGCTCGCGGGCCAGCTCGTCCCGCAGCCGGCCCTCCCAATCGCCGACGGTCAACTCCATCAGTCGATCGTCGAATTCCACGGGCAGACCGAGGCGCTCGCCGATGATCCCCGCCGTGTCCCGCGCCCGGCGCAAGGGGCTGGCGACGATCCGCCATGGCGCGGGCGGGTCGCGGGCGATCAGGTCCCCAAGCAGATCGCCCATCGCGCTGGCCTGGGCGCGGCCCAGGGGCGTCAGGTCCGATTCCATCTGCCCCTGCAGGCGCTGCTCGCGATTGAAGGCGGTCTGGCCGTGGCGACAGAGATAGATCACGGGACGCGTTCCAGGCTGCGAAGGCGCTCGGCATAGTCCGGAACGCGGCGGATGTCGCCTCGTCTCGACGCGTCCCATCGGACGCCCTGGTGGAATGGGCACGAATGCGCGTGCATTTTCGCTGGCGCCCGCGCGCCATGGCCGCTAACGGCGACGGTATGATCGAACCTCATTCCTCCGGCGGCTACATACTGGAAGAACTCCGCGTCGGGATGATCGCCGAAAAGCGCGTGGCCATCACCGAAGAGCGTATTCAGAAATTCGCCGAGGCCTCGGACGACTTCAATCCCGTCCACATGGACGAGGCCTTCGCGGCCAAGACCGCCTATCGCGGCCGGATCGCCCACGGCCTGCTGTCGGCCTCGTTCGGCTCGGCCCTGGTCGGCACCATCCTGCCGGGCGCGGGCGCGATCTATCTGTCCCAGACCCTGGCGTTCCACAAGCCGGTGCGGATCGGCGATGTCGTGATCTCCCGCGTCACGGTCGCCGCCATCGACGAGGTCAGCGCACGGGTCACCCTGAACTGCGAAGGCTTCGTCGGCGACGACCTGATCATGGGCGGCGAGGCGATCGTCCGGGTCCCGCGCCGCCGCCGGGCCAAGGCCTGACTCTCGCGGACTACTGCCGGAACATCTCGCGAGCGATGATCACCCGCATGATCTCATTGGTGCCTTCCAGGATCTGGTGAACCCGGAGATCCCTGACGATGCGCTCCAGCGGATAGTCCTGCAGATAGCCGTATCCGCCGTGCAATTGCAGGGCGTCATTGGCCACCTGGAAGCCGGCGTCGGTGGCGAAGCGCTTGGCCATGGCGCAGAGCTTGGTGGCTTGCGGGTCGTTGTTGTCCAGCGCGTGGGCGGCGCGGCGGACCATCAGGCGGGCGGCCTCCAGCTCGGTGGCCATGTCGGCCAGCTTGAACTGCAGGGCCTGGAACTCCTTCAGCGGTTTGCCGAACTGATTGCGGGTCTCGAGATAGGCCTTGGCGGTGTCGAGCGCGAAGGCCGCGCCGCCCAGCGAGCACGAGGCGATGTTCAGCCGTCCGCCGTCCAGGCCCATCATGGCGAAGCGGAAGCCCTCGCCTTCCTGGCCAATGCGGTTGGCGATCGGCACACGGCAGTCGTCGAAGTTCACCGCCGCCGTTGGCTGGGCGTTCCAACCCATCTTGCGTTCGTTGGCCCCGAAACTAAGGCCGGGCGTCCCCTTCTCGACCACGAAGGCCGAGACGCCCTTGGCGCCGTCCGCGCCGGTACGGGCCATGACCACATAGAGGTCCGAGACGCCGCCGCCCGAGATGAAGGCCTTGCCGCCGTTCAGCACATAGTGGTCGCCGTCCAACCGCGCCGTGGTGCGCATGCTCGCGGCGTCGGAGCCCGCGCCCGGCTCGGTCAGACAATAGCTGGCGATCAGGTCCATGGTGGTCAGGCGTGGCAGGTAGCGCTGGCGCAGGGCGTCCGAGCCGAACCGGTCGATCATCCACGAGGCCATGTTGTGGATGGTCAGATAGGCCGCCGTCGGCACGTCGCCATAGCTGAGGGCCTCGAAGATGATCGAGGCGTCGAGGCGCGAAAGCCCGCTGCCGCCAACGTCGTCCTGAACATAGATGCCGGCGAAACCCAGGCCGGCCGCCTCGCGCAGCACATCGACCGGGAAGTGCTTGTGCTCGTCCCACGCGGCCGAGTGCGGGGCAAGCCGTTCCGCCGCGAAGCCCGACGCCATGTCCTGGATCGCGCGCTGATCCTCGTTGAGTGCGAAATCCATGCGCGAAATCCTCCTGTGCGGGCAGAGTGAACCCCACCACCTTCTTATCCGCTGACCTGCCGCGCGGCGGCGAGTGTGTCAATCATATCCCACTCACTGACTTTGAATGCCGCAGCGCGGAGAAAATCGCGAACCAAAGGCTGCGGGCTCTTGATCCTTAACCCTCACCGCCTCAGATCATCCGGCACCGGAGGCGTCGTATTTTCGTCATGCGCAAGTTCATTGCTTTCTTCGCCGTGCTCGCGGCCATGTTCGGTATCGCCACGGCCCCCGCTCAGGCGGCCGACATGGGCGTATGGCGCAACCCGCACGACAGCGTGCGCGTCGATATCCGCAGTTGCGGCGCCAGCACCTGCGGCTATGTGGTCTATGCCAGCCCAAAGGCCCAAGCCGACGCCCGCAAGAGTGGCTACAACACCCTGATCGGCCAGCAGTTGCTGCGCGACTTCGAGCCGGCCGGCCATGGCAACATGCGCGGCAAGGTCTTCGTGCCGACCCTGAAGGTCACCTTGAACGGCACCGCCGAGTTCCTCGACGCCCACACCATGAAGGCCAAGGGCTGCGTCCTGGGCAATGTGCTGTGCAAGTCGCAGATCTGGACCCGCATCGACGGCGTCCAGCAGGCCAGCAACGCCACGACCTACGCGCCTTAAGCACGCGACCGGTCTTGCCTCGCGCCCGCTCTCGCGCGAAACCCTAGACCATGACCACACCGCCGCTTGCCCCCTACCCCGCCACCCGCCTGCGCCGCCTGCGCCAGGCCGACTGGACCCGCCGCCTCGTGCGCGAGACCGAGGTTCGCCCGTCCGACTTGATCTGGTCGATGGTTGTGCATGAGGGCGAAGGGACCATCCCCGTGGCCTCGATGCCGGGAGTCGAACGCCTGTCGGTCAAGGACGCCGCCAAGGCCGCCGTGCGAGCCCGTGACCTCGGCATTCCCGCCATCGCCATCTTTCCGCACATCGACGGCTCGCGGAAGGACGCAACGGGTTCGATCGCCGCCGATCCCGACGGCGTCATCCCCCGCGCCGTCAAGGCCATGAAGGACGCCGCCCCCGAGGTCGGCATCATGTGCGACGTGGCGCTCGACCCCTTCACCGACCACGGCCACGACGGCGTGGTCGAGGGCGGGCGCATCCTCAACGATCCCACCATCGAGCGGCTGATCGAACAGGGCCTGATGCAGGCTGAAGCGGGGGCCGACATCCTGGCCCCCTCCGACATGATGGACGGCCGGGTCGGCGCCCTGCGCGCGGCCCTGGAGGGCGCGGGTTTCCAGGACACCATGATCATGTCCTACGCCGCCAAATACGCCTCGGCCTTCTACGGCCCCTACCGCGACGCCATCGGCTCGGCCAAGCTGTCGGCCGGCCCCAATGGTCAAGGATTGGGCGATAAGAAGACCTACCAGATGGACCCCGCCAATACCGAGGAGGCGATCCGCGAGGTGGCCCTCGACATCGCCGAAGGGGCCGACATGGTCATGGTCAAGCCGGGCATGCCGTATCTGGATATCCTGCGCCGCCTGGTCGAGGAATTCCGCATGCCCACCTACGCCTTCCAGGTGTCGGGCGAATACGCGATGATCAAGGCCGCCGGCATGAACGGCTGGATCGACGAGGAGCGGGCCATCCTCGAGAGCCTGACCGCTTTCAAGCGGGCCGGCGCCGCGGGCATCATCAGCTATTTCGCGCCATGGGCGGCCGAGAAGCTGGGCTGAGTTCGGGCCGCCGCTGGGCGCCCTCGCGCGCGAGCCAAAACAGGCGTAGTCTCGGGTCCAGTGTTCGGCCCGAGGCCGCGTACGACGGCCCGAGACCGTGCCCATGGAGGTAACGCGATGGACGCCGACTTCAACGACGCCGGAAAACCCGATCTGCTGGCCCACGAGCAGACCTATCACGGATTCAGCATCCTGCTGCGATGGTGCATGCTGGGATTGGCCACGGTCATCTCGGCCCTGACCGTGTGTTTCGCCACGCCGGGCGGCTTCCTGGGGGCGGTCGCCGTAGGGATCGCGGTGTTCGCGGTCGGCTACGCCATCCTGGTGCGCCACGAGGAGAAGCAGCCCTTGAGCCTCTGGGTCGAGGGGCGGTAGTCGCCCACCGCGGCGGGCGTCCTGGATCGTTCCGAGGCGCCCGGCCGCGCGAACGCTTCGATCCACGCCGACCTTGGCGACAGTCGCCCGTGCTGAAGGGGGCGGCGGAGGAGCAAATCCTTCCCTCAGGGAGGATTTATGGCTACCGCTCAGTCGCCTTCATCAACGCGGCCAACCGGTCTTTCCACAGGGCCGCGATGGTGTGGCTGCCATGGCCGCGCGTCTTCTCGGACGCTGGCAGCAGCACGAACGTCCCATGCTTCAGCCGCTTGGCCTGGACCTCGGCGATGCCCAGTTCCGGCGGGTTGATGAAGTCGTCGGCCGAATTGATCCACAGCACCGGCTGGGTGATCGACTCCAGCCTTGGCGACGGGTTGTAGTTCCGCGACGCGGCCACCTGGTAGATCAGGTCGTTGGCGTCCAGCGCCGACAGGCGAGCGGCGAAATAGTCGTCGACGAACTTGTCGGCGGCGTCACGGGTCGGCTGAGCGATCTGGGTCGGCAATGGCGCGAGGCCGGCCACCATCAGCAGGCCCAGGGCGGTGCGCAGGCCTTCCCTGGGCTCCTGCACATAGTCGCCGCCCTTCCAGGCCGGGTCCTGGGTGACGGCGTCGATCAACAGCTTGCGCCAAATCCGGTTGCGGCCGGCGATTTCGTTGGGCAGACAGGCGAACGGAGCCAGGGCGTCGGCGAAGTCAGGGTAGGTCTCGCCCCAGACGAAGCCATGCATGCAGCCCATGGAGGTCCCAAGCAGGAGCCGCAGGTGATCGACCTTTAGCCCCTGGGTCAGCAACAGATACTGCGCCAGGACCATGTCGTCATAGTCGTACTTGGGAAACTTGGCGCGCAGGCCGTCACTGGGCTTGGACGACTGGCCGTGGCCGATGCCATCCGGCAGGATCACATAGTACTCGGCCGGATCCAGCAGGCCGCCAGGCGCCATAAGCGTGTCGGCGAACGCCGGATTGAGGAACTGTTTGCCCGTGCCGCCGGTGCCATGCAGCACCATGACCGCATTGGTCACATGGCCGGCAGCGTCGCGCTTGGGCTCGCCGAACGTGGTGTAGTGCAGCCTCAACTCCGACAGGGTCTCGCCAGAACGGAACTTGAAGTCCCGCACCACGAAGTTGCCTCCCTTGGGCGCGATGGCGGGCGCGGCCCAAGCAGGCGCTACAATGGCGGCGGAGGCCAGGAACGCGGCGCAGGCCGCCAGAGCAGTCGCAAGCTTGCGCATGGTCTACTTCTCCAACCGGGCCACGAGGCTGGACGTATCCCAGCGATTTCCGCCCGAGGCCTGAACCTCACTGTAGAAGGTATCGACCATCGCCGTGGACTCCAAGCGCGCGCCGTTGCGGGCCGCCTCGTCCAAGGCGATGCCGAGATCCTTGCGCATCCAGTCGACGGCGAAGCCGAAGTCGAACTTGCCCTCCGCCATCGTCGCCCAACGGTTTTCCATCTGCCAGGATTGGGCCGCGCCCTTGGAGATCGCGGCCAGCACGTCATCGGTCGGCAGGCCGGCGCGCTTGGCGAAGTGCAGGGCCTCGGCGACGCCCTGAACCAGGCTGGCGATGGCGATCTGGTTGCACATCTTGGTCAGCTGGCCCGTGCCGACCTCGCCCATCCGCCGGATGGCCTTGGCATAGGCGTCGATGACCGGCTCGATCCGCGCGAAGGCGGCGGCGTCGCCGCCCGCCATGATCGTCAGCTGACCGTTCACCGCGCCGACCTGTCCGCCCGAGACCGGCGCGTCGATGAAGAACCGGCCGCTCTGGCCCGCCAGTTCGGCCATCTCGCGCGCAACGACGGCCGAGGTGGTGGTGTGGTCGACGATCACGCCCGCCTCGCCCATCGCCGGAAGCACCCTCGCCGCAACGCTGCGGACGTCGTCGTCATTGCCCACGCACAGCACCACCAGCTCGCAGCCTCCGACAGCTTCCTCGACGGTCTCAAAGGCCGCGCCGTAATGCTCGGCGGCCCAGCGACGGGCCTTGTCGGGGCTGCGATTGAAGACGGAAACCTCGTGGCCGGCGGTCTTCAGGTGGCCCGCCATCGGGTAGCCCATCACGCCCAGACCGATAAACGCCGTTTTCATGCCGCCAACTCCCTGTGAAAGCGGGTCCGACATCGCCCTTCCCGGCCCTGATCGCAACGCCATTTTAACGTCCAGGCCTCAGGTTCCATCGAACTGGGTTAAGCAGGCTTAAGCACCATGGCGGTCAGCGGCGAACAGCCGATCATCATCAAGAAGGTCAAGAAGGTCGTCGGTGGGGGTCACCACGGCGGCGCCTGGAAGGTCGCCTATGCCGACTTCGTGACCGCGATGATGGCCTTCTTCCTGCTGATGTGGCTGCTCAACACCACCAGCCCCGAACAGAAGGCAGGCATCGCCGACTATTTCGCGCCGGCCTCGATCTCGTCCAGCACCAGCGGCTCGGGCGGCATTCTGGGCGGCACCTCGCTGGGCGACGACGGCGCCAAGGCCGACGGCAAGATGTCGGTGATCCAGCAGATGGCCCCCGAGGCCCCGACCGAAACCACCAAGGACGGCCAGAGCTCGACTGCCGCCAGCCTCGACTCGGCCAGCGAGCAAGCCCTGCGTGACGCCCTGGCCAAGAAGGAGCAGGACAGTTTCGCCTCGGCCGCCCAATCGCTGCGCCAGTCGCTGCAGGACATGCCGGAGCTGGCCGAGCTGTCGAAGCAGATCATGATCGACCAGACCCCCGAGGGCCTGCGCATCCAACTGATCGACCAGGACGGCCGCTCGATGTTCAAGGAGAACTCGCGCGAACCTAACGACCGGGCCCGGATCCTGCTGCGCGCCGTGGCCAAGGTGATCAACCAACTGCCCAACCGCATCACCATCTCGGGGCACACCAGCGCCAGCCCGGACGGCAAGCGCGCCGACAGCGACTGGTCCCTGTCGGCAGAACGCGCCGACGCCTCGCGCCAGGTGCTGCGCAGCGTGGGCGTCGACGAAGACCGCATCTACCAAGTGTCGGGCAAGGCCAATTCCGAGCCGCTATATGCGGACGACCCCACTCTGGCGGGCAACCGACGTATGTCCATCGTGCTTCTGCGCGAAAAGCCAGTGCTTCCCGATGGCCTCTGACCAGACCTGTGGCGCTAAGCCGCTCTTGGCTGCGGCGCAGCTTGCGCAAGCCTCACAGATACCGCCTAATCGCTTATCAGCCCCCAACCGGGCTCCCTAGAGGAACAGGCGCTTTCCGTGACGCAGCATTTCCCCACGCGACAGCTGCGCTTCTTCCTGACGGCGCCCACGCCGTGCCCGTATCTGCCGGGCCGCGAGGAACGGAAAGTCTTCGCCCACCTGCCGCTGTCCGATGGCCCGACCGTCAATGACAGCCTGACCCAGGTTGGCTTCCGCCGCTCGCAGAACATCGCTTACCGCCCCGCATGCGAGACCTGCCGGGCCTGCCAGTCGGCCCGCGCACCGGCCGGCGAATACGTCCTTTCGCGCTCGGAGCGCAAGGTCCTGGGCCGCAATAGCGATCTTCAACGCCACCTGGTTGAGGCCGAGGCGACGCTCGAACAGTTCGAACTGCTGCGCCGGTACCTGCTGACCCGCCACGCCGACGGCGGCATGGCCGAGATGACCTGGCCCGACTATGTGGCCATGGTCGAGGACACGGCGGTTCGCACCCACCTTATCGAATACCGTTTGCGCTCTCAGGATCGGGGCCCTGGCGACCTGATCGCCTGCGTGCTGGTCGATGTGCTCGCCGACGGCCTGTCGCTGGTCTACAGCTTCTACGACCCCACCCAGGTCAAGCGCAGCCTGGGCTCGTTCATCATCCTGGACCATATCGTCCAGGCGGGCGTGAACAGCTTGCCCTACGTCTATCTCGGCTATTGGGTGCCAGGCAGCGAGAAGATGGCCTACAAGGCCCGCTACTCGCCGCTGGAGATCCTCAAGCCCGGTGGCTGGGCTCTGATGTCGGCCCGCGAACGCGGCGCCCGTCCGCCCAAGCCGCTCAGCGGCGGCGGGACTCGCAACGCCGGGGTTGAGCTCAGCGACGCCGAACCCGCCGAGCTGGCGGGTTTTCCCGCGCCGGGTAAGCCTTAGCGACGATTGGGGACAGGCGCATGCGCCTGCCCCAGCCGCGGATCACCGCGCGAAGCTGACCCCGCCGTCCACGGTCACCGCCGAGCCCGTCACATAGTCACCGGCCCGCGAGGCCAGGTAGATTGCCGCCCCCGCCATGTCCTCAGTCGTGCCGATGCGGCCGGCCGGGATGCTCTTGGACACCGCGTCGGAATGGTCACGAGCCACCTTGTTCATGTCGGACGCAAAGGCGCCGGGCGCGATGCAGCTGACGGCGATGTTGTCGGGGGCCAGGCGCAAGGCCATGCGCTTGGTCATGTGCAGCAAGCCAGCCTTGGACGCGCCGTAGGGATAGGTCTCCTCATGCGCCACCGACTGGCCGTCGATCGAGGCGATGTTGATCACCTTGGCCACATGATCCTTGCCCGCCGCCCGCAGGTGGCCAATCAGGGCCTGGGTGAGGAAGAACGGGGTCTTCATGTTGAGATCGACGACCTTGTCCCAGCCACTTTCAGGAAACTCGTCGAAGGGTGCGCCCCAGGCGGCGCCGGCGTTATTGACCAGGATATCGAGCTTGTCCTCGCGCTCGGCGATCCGCGCCACCAGGCCGTTGATGCCTTCCAGCGTCGAGACGTCGGCCGGCAGGGAGATACATTCGCCAATCGCCGACAGCGCCTCGGCGGCGGCGTCGCAGGCGGCGGCCTTGCGGGCCGAGACATAGACGCGGCGGGCTCCGTAGGTGAGGAAGCCCTCGGCGATCATCTTGCCGATGCCGCGCGAGCCGCCGGTGACCAGGGCCACGCGGCCCTTCAGGGAAAACAGGTTCTGCATCATGGTGGTGTCTCTCAGAAGCTGCGGCTGGCGGCGAGCGCGCCCAGTCGCTGGGTGATTTCGAAGAACTCGGCGACGGTCTCGTCGATGATCTGGGCGGCGGGCTTCACTTCGTCGATCAGACCCACCGTCTGGCCGGCCAAGGCGGGCGCCGCCTCCATGTCGCCGCCGAAATAGACGCCCAGAATGCCCTTGAGGGCGTCGGGCGGCATCAGGCCGGCGTCGTGGATCTCACGGGTGCGCTCCGACTTGAGGGCGCGGATGCACGGGCTGGCCTTCTTGTTGAGGATCCAGGTGCCGGTCTCCTTTGCCCCGGTGATCGCGGCCTTGTAATTGTCATGCACCGGGCTCTCGGCGGCGCTGACGAAGCGGGTGCCCATCTGCACGGCCTCGGCCCCCAGGGCGAAGGCGGCGGCCATGCCGCGTCCGTCGCAGATGCCGCCGGCGGCGATCAGCGGCACGTCGACCCGGGCGCGGATGGCCTGCAGCAACACCAGGGTCGAGACCTCCTCAGGGTTCTTGAAGCCCCCGCCCTCGGCGCCTTCGACCACCAAACCATCGATCCCCGCTTCGGCGCACTTGACCGCCGCATCGACCGTCGGCACGGCGTGATAGACGATGATGCCGGCCTCCTTCAGTGGTCCGATGAACTTGGCCGGGCTGCCCGCCGAGGTGGTGACGAACTTCACCCCGCTCTCGCAGACGAAGCGCAGCATGGCGTCGTCCTTGAGAAACAGGATCGGCAGGTTGACCCCGAACGGCAGGCCGCTGTCAGCCATCTTGCGGATCTCGGCCTTGCAGTTTTCGGTCTCGCCGGACGAGGTCTCGATGATCCCCAGACCTCCGGCCCGCGAAACCGCGCTGGCCAACGGATAGCGTGCGATCCAGCCCATCGGAGCCTGGACGATCGGATATTTGGCGCCCGTGTGGGCGAGCACTCTATTGGTCATTTGTCGCGTGCTTCCGGGATCAGCAGCACCCGACCGACAGCCTGACGGCTCTCGATATAGGCGTGGGCGGCGGCAGCTTCCGACAGCGGGAAGGTGCGGTCGATCACCACCTGCAGCTCGCCGCGCGCGGCCTCGTCAATCAGTTGCTGGATCATGTCGTGGACGCGGTCGGTCATGATCTCGGCGCCGAGGAACACGCCGGTCAGCGAGCGGTTGCCGCCCATCAGCGAGGAAACATCCACCTTGGTCGGCTCGCGCCCGGCCATGCCGACCAGCGAGATGCGGCCGCGATAGCCCAGCGCCCCGATACTGCCCTGCAGGGTCGAGCCGCCGACCGGATCGACCACCAGATCGACGCCCTTGCCGCCGGTCAGCTTCATCACCTGCTCGACCACGTCGTCGCGGCTGTAATTGATGCCGTGGTCGAGGCCCAAGGCCTTGAGCTTCTCCAGCCGCCCGTCGCTGGAGGCGGTGGCCAGCACCGTGGCCCCGGCCCGCTTGGCCAGCTGGATCGCGGCGATACCGACCGCTCCGGCCCCGGCCTGGACCAGCACGGTCTCGCCGGCCTTCAGATGTCCGGCCCCGAACAGGCACTCGTGCGCCGTGCCGAACGGCACAGGGATGGCCGAAGCCTGCCGGATGTCGAAACCGTCGGGGATGGGCCAGGCGTTGCGGGCCGGCACGCTGCGCAGCTCGGCGTGCGAGCCGAAGGCGTTCACGGTCACGACCTTCTGGCCGACCTTCAGGTGCGTGACCTCGGCCCCGACCTCGATGATCTCGCCGGCCGCCTGGTAGCCAACGATGTGCGGGCTACCAGCCATCGCTCCGCCGCCGCGATTGAGGGTGTCGCCGCCCTCGATGCTGACGGCCTCGACGCGGATCACCACGCCGCTGGGATAGCAGGGTGGATCGACGACGTCCTCGTAGCGAAAGACGTCCGGCGAACCGGTTTCGTAATAGACGGCGGCCTTCATGGGGCGCTCCCTAAGTCTTGTTTTTGTTAGCCAGCTTGCGCCAGCGGCTTATTTCGCCGGATCGACCAGGGCCTGGTAGACCAGGGTGGCGGCGTCATCGTCGATATGCTTCAGGGACGGGTCGAACTCCTTGGCCAGGATGTGGATCATGCCCAACATGAAGAGGTCGTTCTTCGGGTCGATCCAGAACCAGGTCCCCGCCGCGCCGCCCCAGCTGTAGCTCCCCTCGCCCTGAAGCGTGCCGGCCCGCGCCGGATTGGCGACCACCGCGAAGTCCAGGCCAAAACCCACGCCCTTGGCCAGCGAGAACGAGGCGTCCGGCGCGCCCATCACGATGTCGGACAGGTGATTGCTGGCCATCAGCTTGATCGTGCCCGGGGCCAGGATCCTCTTGCCGTCTAGTTCGCCGCCATTCAGTAGCATCTGGGCGAAGCGCGCATAGTCCGCCGTGGTCGAGACCAGGCCGCCGCCGCCCGAGGCCACGGCCGGAGGCTTGGTGACATCCAGCACCATGAAGTTGTCGGCCGCGATCAGCTTGCCGGTCTTGGGATTGGGCACATAGAGCGCGGCCAGGCGATCGGCCTTTTCGGGCGGCATCCAGAAGGCGGTGTCGGTCATTTTCAGCGGGTCGAAGATCCGGGTCTTCATGAAATCGGCCAGGCTCATGCCAGACAGACGCTCGATGATCAGGCCCTGGATGTCGACCGAGACGCTGTAGCGCCATTCCGTGCCCGGCTGGCTGGCCAGGGGCAGCTTGACCAGGGTGTCGAGGAAGGCCTGGCTGGTCTTGGAGCTCAGCAGACCGCTGTCGCGGTAGGCCTTTTCGACCGGTTGATCCGTGCGCAGACCATAGGCGAAGCCGCCGGTGTGGCTCATGATCTCGCGCAGGGTCGGCGGGCGCGAGAGGGGCTCGGTGACGAAGGTCCCGTCGGCGTTCTGGCTCTTGTAGACCCGCAGGTTGGCGAATTCCGGCACATATTGGGTGACCGGATCATCGAGACGCCACTTGCCCTCCTCGAACAGGATCATCATCGCCACGCCGGTGACAGGCTTGGTCTGTGAATAGATCCGGAAGACCGTGTCCTTGGTCATCGGCGCGCCGTCGAAGGCCTTCTTGCCGAAGGCCTCGTAGCTGACGATCTTGCCGTGACGGGCCACCATCGTGACCGCGCCCGGCACGTGGCCGCCATCGACCAGCGCCTGCATGTGGACGTTCAGGTGCTTGAGGCGCTCGGACGAAAAGCCTTCCGCCTCGGGACTGGCCGTGGCCAGGATCGCCGCAGGGGCCGCGTTCGCCACACTCCACGTCGGGGCGCCCGTCAGGCTCAGGACGGCCAGGGCCGCCGCCATCATCAACCGAACTCGCATCCGCCACTCCCCGAACAGTTGTTTGAGAGCACCTTAGCTTGGTTTAACGATGCGGCAATGACGGCTGTGCGCTCTCCGAAGGCCATTGCCCGGCACCCGTCCTTGCGGCTATGGAGAACGCCCCGTCGCCAAGGCGGATTGGCCGGTTTAGCTCAGCTGGTAGAGCAGCGGTTTTGTAAACCGAAGGTCACGGGTTCGATTCCTGTAACCGGCACCACTTCCGTTCCTAGGCCCCCAGCAGCGCCTCATACCGGGCGACGTTTTCGGCCAGCCAGCCGCGCAGGCGTTCCAGCTCGCTGATGTGGACGTGGGTCTCATCGATCGTCTCGCCATCGCCGGTCCTGGAGCCGACGTGCAGTTCGCCGTTGCGCATCGCCGTCAGCCGCGCCTCCAAGGCGTCCTGTTCCTGCTTGTGTCGCTCGACGACACTCTTGAGTTCGGCCTTGTCCATACTGGGTCTCCACGCTTGAGGACCAAGCTTACGACCGCCGCTCCCGTCCGTCGATCAACGCCTGACCAAAGGGCAAAAAAAAGCCCGGCGCGAAGGCCGGGCAGTCATTAGGGAGGAAACGCCCAGGAAGGGCAGGAGCGGCCAGAGGCGGCTCCACGGATGGATACCTAATGGTCCCGCGCCGAGGTTCAAGGCGGCGACCGGGCCATTCGCCGGCGACGTGACCGCTATCGCCAGGCCGCCGCCAAAGCACACAGGCAACCATATTGTGCCTAAAATCTGAGCGAATTTTCCGTACCGACTGTTCGCGCTGTAGGCGAATTTGAAGGCTCAACCCCCGCCAAGGCCTTAGCCGTCATCGAACCACCCAGCCGCGAGCGCCCGCCAAGCGGGACCACTAGACGCCCAACTCAGGATATGTAAGTATTCACTCGCACACCCAGCAAGTGAATTCCATGATCGCGCCTCTGCACAGCTTCTTCGCCGAGCGGGTCTCTGGCGTCCATCGGTTCGGACTCGACCGCGTCCGGCAGGCCGTGCGGTTGGCGACAGCGGGACGCGATCACAAGCTGCCGCGCCTGGCTCAGATCCGCAATCTCGACTATCCCGCCGCCACCGGCTGGCGCCCCGCGCGGCTTTACGTGCCGATGGGCGCGGCGACGCCCGGCCCGGCCATCCTGTTCTTCCACGGCGGCGGCTTTGTGATCTCCGACATCGAGACCCACGACGCCCTGTGCCATCGCCTGGCCGACGCCTCGGGCGCGCGGGTGATCTCGGCTGGCTATGGCCTGGCGCCCGAACACCCCTTCCCGTCGCAGATCGACGACGCCCGCGCGGCCTTCGCCTGGTTGCTGCGCGAGGCCGCCGACCTGGGCGTCGATCCAGACCGCCTGGCCGTGGCGGGCGACAGCGCCGGAGCCTATCTGGCGGCGACCGTGGCGGCCGAGGCCAATGCTGAGCGCCCCGGCGCCGTGCGCGCCCAGGGCTTCTTCTATCCGCTGCTGCATCTGGACGATGCTATGTGGAGCCAGACCCTGCTGCGCGACGCCCGGCTGATCGGTCGCCTGGCCGTGGCCTATATCAACGCCCAGCTGGCCGGCGCGGCCGCCCCATCGCTGCTGGACGCCGTCGGCCCAACCACCCCGGCCACCTTCCTGGTCTGTGGCACGGGACTGGACCCGGTCCTGCCCGACGCCATGCTCTATGCCGAAGAGCTGGAGGCGGCCGGGATCGCGGTCGACCTGACCACCTACGCCAAACAGGCCCACGGCTTCGCCAACTTCACCCATGTCTCGCCCGTGGCGGTCGAGGCCGTCACCACGCTTGGCGCCAAGCTGGGGAAGGCGCTACGAGACGGGTCATGACCCCCGTCCCTGACAAAACAATCCTCTATATCGACGCCGACGCCTGCCCCGTGAAGGACGAGGTCTACAAGGTCGCCGCCCGCTATGGCCTGAAGACCTTCGTGGTCTCCAACAGCTGGATCCGCACGCCCCTGACCCCGGCCATCGAGCAGGTCGTGGTCGACGCGGGTCCCGACATCGCCGACGACTGGATCGCCGAGCGGGCCGGCCCCGGCGACGTGGTGATCACCAACGACATCCCCCTGGCCGACCGGGTGCTGAAGGCCGGCGGCCAGGCCCTGGGCACGACGGGGCGGCTGTTCACCATGGACACCATCGGCTCGGCCCTGGCCTCGCGGATGATCGGCGAGCACCTGCGCTCGATGGGCGAGATCACCAGCGGCCCCAAGGCCTTTGGTCCCAACGACCGCTCCAAGTTCCTGCAGGCGCTCGACACCGCCGTGGTCAAGGCGCGGCGCGTGGTCAAATGATCGAGATCACGTCCTGGCTGCGGATCGAGGACGACGAGATCGTCGAAAAGGCCGCCCGCGCCTCGGGGCCCGGCGGCCAGCACGTCAACAAGACCTCGACGGCGATCGAGCTGCGGTTCGACGTCCGGAATTCCCCGACCCTGCCCGAGGACGTCAAGACGCGCCTCGAAGCGTTGGGCGGCAGCCGCACGACCCTCGACGGCGTGCTGGTGCTGTTCGCCCAGGGCAGCCGATCCCAGGAAATGAACCGCCAGGAGGCCCGCGAGCGGCTGGTCGAGCTGATCCGCAAGGCGACGGAGAAGCCTAAGCCGAGGCGACCGACCAAGCCGACCTATTCCAGCAAGCTCAAGCGGCTGGAGACGAAGGGGAAACGGGCGGGGGTGAAGGCGTTGCGGGGGCGGCCGAAGGGCGAGGATTAGGGGTCATCCGTCTACCCCAAATTCCGCTCATCCCGACGAAAGTCGGGACCCAAGATGAGATGGGCTGTCTTCTCAGAGCGAAGCCGGCAGACTCGGCTTGGGTCCCGACTTTCGTCGAGGATGAGCGGTGTGGGAGGGGCGTGAGTAGCTCCCTACCCCCTCCCCCAAGCCCCCCCATACGGCGCGGGGCCGTAAGACAGCACCTCGTGCTTCCACTCCGGCTCTGTGATCAGTCCACTGAGGATCTTCTGCAGGTAGGTCGCAAGGTTGGCCTGTTCCTCTTCGGTGAGTTCGGCGCAGACTTCCTGGTGGATCGGGTGGATGTCCTCGCGGACGCGGACCAGCAATTCTTCGCCGGCGGTCGTCAGGCGCACCACCACCTTGCGGCGGTCGGAGGCTTGCGCTCCGCGCTCGACCAGGCCTTCGCGGATCAGGCCGTCGATGGAGCGGGTCAGGGTGGTGCGGTCGGCGGCCGACAGCTTGGCCAGGCGGGTCATCGAGCACTCGCCGAACCGCGACAGCGAGGCCAGGGCCACCCATTTACTGAAGTTGAGGCCGTGTTGCGCGATGCAGTCGGCCGCCAGGGCGCGCCGATGCTGCTCGGTCTGATACATCAGATAGCCGACATAGGTCGGTAACGGCAAACCGCAGGCCTCCCCCTGATCGTGATCTGACATGGTTCCCCCATGCCGTCCGGGCGCTTTCATCCCACAAGCTAAGCCGTCGCACAATCATGGCGCGCGGATCACCCGCGCGTCACGCCCGAATGCACATTTTGGAAACGCCCGACGCCGGTCCCCGTGGCGTGAACGATCATCTACCACCGTTCTCCGACCCTAACGTAACAGTAACCATGGGGGTTCCGCCCACGAAAAAGCCCCGCGAGCGGTTTCGCGGGGCCGTTGTGTTTTTCGCCTTCGAGAGGGGGGCGGCGCCCGTCTGACGCGCGCGCTCCGCTCGGTTCGTGGTCAGTTGGGGATCGTCGCGTTGCGGGCGCGGGCCCGGGTCAACCAGTCGTCGGGATAGGTCTCGCGCACCACGATCGACTTGAACTGGCCCACCGGGATGTGGGTGTTCTCACCGGGGTTGAGGTCGCGCGACACCGAGTGGCCGGCGAACTCCTCGATGATGGTGATGACCTGGCTGCTGCCGGCGGTGTTTTCGATGAAGACCATGTTCATGGGGGTCGTTCCAGAAGCGGGTTGCAGCGTCAGGGCGGATCAAGCGTTGTACTGGGCCAGGCGGGCGGGTTGCGCGCCCCAGGCCTTGACCTGGGCCGGGGAGGACAGCTTGCGGAACGCCCCGCGGGCATGGTCTTCGCAGTAGGAGGCGCGGGCGGTCTTGTCCCGGCCACAGAAGCCGAAGTCGTGGGAGTCGACGTCGCCGATCGGCCAGCGGCAGGAATGGGTCTCGAGGCCCAATATGCTCGAGGTGGCGGTCATCTCGACAACCGGCGCGGTGTAGCGGATGACCGGGCGCGCGGCGCTGGTCAGTTCGCGGACGTCGCGGGCGCGGGGTTGAGCCCGGCTGGCGGTGCGGACCACATTGCGTTGGCGGGCGGGGACGTCGCGGACGGTGATGCCCAGGCGGTGAACCTTGCCGATCACCGCGCTGCGGCTGACGCCGCCCAGTTGTCTCGCCACCTGGCTGGCGCTCATGCCCTCCAACCACAGCTTGCGGAGGGTGGCGGTGCGATCTTCGTTCCAGTCCATGATTTTGCTTCCATCCCGGTCGCCAGGGCAGCCCCCCTGGCCTCATCAGGGGTACGTTTATGGTTAATTCCGGTCAATTTTTTATGTGCATACCCACGGTTTGCAATCGGGCATTTTGCGTTTGCATTCTGTAAGATAGCGATCGTTGTCGCAGGGCGCGCGCCTAACTGTGGCGAGACATTGTCAGGATAACAACGTTATATATTGGCCGTCGGGCCCACAGTTGGGTGAGAAAATGAATGCGGCGCGCCGCCGCAGAGCTTGCGACATAATGACAGTTGGGGACCCTTGATGCGTCTGTTCCATTTCGCCGCGACCGCGGCTCTTTGCGTAATTTTGACGGGCTGCTCGAAGGCGCCAGGCGGGGCTTCGGGCGCGGGTGGCGCCAGTTCGGCCGCCGCGGCCCCCACCGACGCCGAAAGACAGGCCCTGCTGGCCGCCCTCCCCGCCCCCTACAACACCGGCGACCTGCTGAACGGCCAAAGCAAGTTCGCCCTCTGCCGCTCGTGCCACACCATCACCGAGGGCGGGCCAAACATGACCGGCCCCAACCTGCATGGCGTGTTCGGCCGCAAGGCGGGGTCGAAGGCCGACTACAGCTACTCGTCCGCCGTGGCCGCCGCCGGCTTCACCTGGGACGCCGAGCATCTGGACAAGTGGCTCGACAACCCGCGCACCTACCTGCCGGGCACCAAGATGACCTTCGCCGGCCTGCACGACCCCAAGGACCGCATCGACCTGATCGCCTATCTGAAGGTGGAGAGCGGTTACAAGCCGCCCCCGACCTAGCCATGGAAGACGCCCAGGCGCTGCTCACCCGATTCTTCGACGCCTATAACCGCAACGATTGGGTGGCTTTCTCGACCCTGGTCACGGCCGACATCGACTGGCCCAACCAGACCGGCGCCGGGCGCGTGATCGGGCAGGACGCGATGGAGGCCTATTGGATGGAGACGAGCCGGTCGATCCGGGTTGAGCTGGCCGCCTCGGCCTTCGCCGTCCAACCGGATGGCCGGATCGCCGTCGATATCCACCAGACCGTCCACAACGCCTCGACCGGCAAGCTGTGGTCCGATACCTGCGTGCGACATTACTACACGTTCCGGGACGGTCTGATCGCGCGCATGGACACCGAACCCCTGGTCAGGACCTGACGACCATGAGCGAAGCGAACACCCTGATCGTCCGCCTGCACGACGCCCTGGATCGCCGCGATCTCGACGGGTTGATGAGGCTGTTTCATCCCGACGTTCGTTTCCTCGACTATCTGGACGGAGGCGAGCTGGTGGGGCTGGCCGCCGTGCGGGCCTTCTACCAGCGCCTGTTCGAGACCATGGCCCCCGCCGTCGATCTGCTGACGGTGACGGACCTGCCCGACGGCCGCCTGAGCACCGAGCTGCAGGTGTCCATCCACGACCACTCGGGCCACCTGTGGTCCGACACCCGGGTCACCGCGACCTACACGGTGTTGGAAGACCTGATCCAGGCGGTCGAGCTAGGGGACGAGCGGCGCTAGATCATCACGTCCGCGCAGGCGTCCAGGATGGCGTCGGCGTCGAGGCGGTACGTGGCGTAGAGGTCTTGCAGGTCGCCCGACTGGCCGAAGGTTTCCAGACCCAGGGCCCGCAGACGCATGCCGCGCACCGAACCCAGCCACGATAGCGTGGACGGCGCGCCATCGATCACCGTCACCAGGCCCGCGTCGCGCGCCAGCGGCGCCAGCAGGGTCTCGATAGTAGAGGTGCGGGCCGCGCCGTCGGTCCAGCGCGAGCGGCCGGCGGCGGTCCAGTCGCGGTGCAGCACGTCGGCCGAGGTGATGGCCAGCAGGCCCGCGCCGGGCTCGTCCTCCAGCACCGCCTCGAAGGCCGCCAGGGCCTCGGGGGTCAGGGCCCCGGCATAGGCGATGGCCAGGCGCGCGCCGGGGGCCGGGGGCCGCAGCCAGTAGGCGCCGTCGATCACGCCCTGGCGCCAGGCGTCGTCCGCCCGCTCGGGCTGGCTGATCACCCGGGTGGAGAGCCGCAGATAGGTCGAGGTCCCGTCCTTGGCCTGGATCTGATCGAAGGCGTGGGCCATCAGCACCGCCGTCTCGTCGGCGAAGGCCGGCTCATAGCTGTCGAGCCCCGGCTGGCCCATGCCGATCAGCGGCGAGGTGATCGACTGGTGCGCGCCGCCTTCGGGGGCCAGGGTCAGGCCCGAGGGCGTGGCCACCAGCAGGAAGCGGGCGTCCTGGTAACAGGCGTAGTTCAAGGCGTCCAAGCCCCGAGCGATGAACGGGTCGTATAGCGTGCCGACCGGGAACAGCCGCTCGCCGAACAGCGGCGCGGTCAGGCCCAAGGCGGCCAGGGCGATGAACAGGTTGTTCTCGGCGATGCCCAACTCGACATGCTGGCCGGTCTCGGCCTTGGACCACACCTGGGCCGAGGGGATGCGCCGGCGCTTGAAGACGTCCTCATGCGCTCGGCGCTGGAATACGCCCCGGCGGTTCACGAACCCGCCGAGATTGGTCGAGACCGTGACGTCGGGAGAGGTGGTCACCACCCGCCCGGCGAACTCGTCGTCGCGCCGCGAGATCTCGAACATCACCTTGCCGAACGCCGCCTGGGTCGACTGCTCGCCGCCGCCCAGAACAGGGACAAGAAGCTCGTCCGCTGTCGGCGTGGCGATGATCGGGGCGACGTGGTTGCGCTCGACATTGGCGGCGAACGGCGCGCGGGCGACCAGGCCCTTCAGGGCGGTGTGCTCGGCGGCCGATAGCCCCGACAGCGCGTCCCACTCCTCGCCCTCGACCACGCCTAGCCGGCCGCGCAGCTGCGAGATCTGGGTCTCGGTCATCAGACCTGAGTGATTGTCCTTATGCCCCTGGAACGGCAGGCGCAGGCCCTTGACGGTGTAGGCGATGAAGAAGCGCGGGGCGTCGTCCTGACTGGCCCGCTTAAAGGCCTCCAGTATGGTCTCCATGCAGTGACCGCCCAGCTCGGTCATCAGTTCGGCCAGGTCGAGGTCCTTGTAGGCTGCGATCAAGGCCAGGGTCTCGGCCTCGCCCGCCAGATCGGCGGTCAACCGCTCGCGCCAGGCCGCGCCGCCCTGGTAGCTGAGGGCGGCATAGAGGTCGTTGGGGGCGGTCTCGATCCAGGTCTTCAGCGCCGCGCCGCCGGGCTCGGCGAAGGCCTCGCGCTGGCGCTTGGACCATTTCAGCGTCTCGACCGTCCAGCCGGCGGCCTCGAAGATGTCGCCGTAGCGGGTGAACATCCGGTCCTTGGTGGTGGCGTCCAGGCTCTGGCGGTTGTAGTCGACGATCCACCAGGTGTTGCGGATGTCGTGCTTGCAAGCCTCGATCAGGGCCTCGTAGATATTGCCCTCGTCCAGCTCGGCGTCGCCCAGCAGCGAGATCATCCGGCCCATCCGTTCGGGCTTCACCGACCCGCGCGCCGCCAGGTAGTCCTGGGTCAGCGAGGCGAAGGCGGTCATGGCCACGCCGAGGCCGACCGAGCCGGTGGAGAAATCCACGTCATCGACGTCCTTGGTCCGTGACGGATAGGACTGCGCCCCGCCCAGGGCGCGGAACGCCTTCAGCTTGTCCAGGCTCTGGCGGCCAAACAGGTGCTGGATGGCGTGAAACACCGGGCTGGCATGCGGCTTGACCGCCACGCGATCCTGCGGCCGCAGCGCCTTCATGTAGAGCGCGGTCATCAGGGTGGTCATCGAGGCGCAGGAGGCCTGGTGGCCGCCCACCTTCAGGCCGTCGCGGCTCTCGCGCAGGTGGTTGGCGTTGTGGATGGTCCAAGAGGCCAGCCAGAGAATGCGTTCCTCGATGCGACGCAGAAGCGCAAGCTCCTGCCGCTTCGCCGCCAATACGGCTTCAGCCATGCTTCCTCACCCGGGTCAGACGGGTGAGGCTTGCCCCTCACCACTCTTCTCGCGAGCTTCATAGTCCTCGATCTGCCGCGACGTCCACTCCGGAGACTTCGTGAAGCGGGCCAGCAGGTTGTAGAACACCGGGACGATGAACAGTGTCAGCAGGGTGGAGAAGATCGCGCCGGTGAAGATCACCGCCCCGATGGTCTTGCGGCTGCCCGCCCCCGCCCCGGTCCATAGCATCAGCGGCAGGGCGCCCATGGCGGTGGCGATCGAGGTCATGATGATCGGCCGCAGGCGCAGAGCGGCGGCCTCGATCACGGCCTCCTTCACCTTCAGGCCTTCGTCGCGCAGCTGGTTGGCGAATTCGACGATCAGGATGCCGTTCTTGGCGGCGATGCCGACCAGGATGATCAGGCCGATCTGGCTGTAGGTGTTGATGGTCGAACCGGTCATCAGCAGGCCAAACAGCCCGCCCAGAACGGCCAGGGGCACGGTCAGCATGATGACGGCCGGGTGGATCCAGCTTTCGAACTGCGCGGCCAGCACCAGGAAGACCAGCAGCAGGGCCAGGCCAAAGGCGATGCCGACGGCGCCGGAGGCTTCCAGGAAGTCCTTGGCCTGGCCGCCCCACTTGACGCTGACGCCGGGGCTCGGATTGGCGGCGGCCTGGTCCTGCAAGAATTTCACCGCGTCGCCGACCGTGTAGCCGGGCGACAGCTGTGCTGTCAGGGTCACCGAGCGAAGGCGATCGACGCGTGGACGGTCCGGAGCGTCGCCCCGCAGCTGGGTGGTGACCACGGTCGACAGCGGCACCAGCGCGCCCGACTGGGTGCGCACCTGCAGCCGGTCCAGGTCAGCCAGGCTGCGGCGCTGCTCGAGGCTGGACTGCAGGATGACGTCGTATTCCTGGCCGTTCTTGATGTAGGTCGTGGCCCGGCGCGAACCGAACATCGTCTCCAGGGCCCGACCGATCGACTGGGCCGAGATGCCCAGGCTGGCGGCCTTGTCGCGGTCGATCTGCACCGACAGGCGCGGCGAGGTGGGCTCATAGTCGATGCGGGGACGGGACAGGCCCGGATTGTCCTGGGCCTGAGCCAGGATCGGCTTCAGCCAGTTGGCCAGCTCGACATAGTCGTTGCCGGTGGCGATCAGGTCGACATTGGTGCCGCCGCCACCGCCTCCGCCACGCTGGAAGGCGCCGCGCACACTGGCCACGGCGCGCACGCCGGTGATCTTGCTCAGGGTCTTGTTGAGCTCGGCGGCCACCTGGTCGGCGGTCTTGTTCCGCTCCCCCCAGCCCTTCAGCACCAGCACGCCATTGCCGGTGTTGAACTGGTTCTGGCCAAAACGCGGCACCGCGATGATGGTCCGTGCGGCGACGCCGTCGGCGCGGTACTTTTCAAGCTGCTTCTCGACGGCGTTGGCGGCCTTGACCGTGTAGTCGAACCCCGCGCCCTCGGGCCCGTTGATCGAGATATCGACGCGGCCGCGATCCTCGGCGGGGACCAGCTCCTGCGGCAGGGCGACGAACAGGCCGCCGGCCACCAGGGCCAGGACCAGCACCACGGCACCCGTCCCGATGGCGCCCGCGCGGGCGGCGAGCAGGCGTTCCAGCGAATGGCGATAGCTGTCCTTCAACCGGTCCATCGCGTGGTCGACCTTGCGGTTAAACCAACTGCCGCCCGAGGCGGGCTTCAGCAGCTTAGAGGCCAGCATCGGCGACAGGCTCAGCGCCAGCAGGGCCGAGAAGGCCACGGCGGCGGCGATGGCCACGGCCAGCTCGACGAACAGCCGACCGATATAGCCGGGCAGGAACATCAGCGGCGCGAACACCGAGATCAGCACGATGGTGGTGGCCACCACGGCGAAGAATACCTGCCGGGTGCCGCGCAGGGCCGCGACATTGGCCGGCTCGCCCTCGTCCACGCGCCGCTGGATGTTTTCGACCACGACGATCGCGTCATCGACCACCAGGCCGACGGCCAGCACCAGGGCCAGCAGGGTCAGCAGATTCAGCGAGAAACCCAGCGGCGCCAGGATGATGAAGGTCGAGAGGATGCAGATCGGCGCGATGATCGAGGGGATCAGGGCCGAGCGCCAACTGCCCAGGAACACCAGGTTGACCAGGGCCACCAGGCCGATCGAAATGCCCATGGTGACCCACACCTCGTGGATCGCCTCGGCGGTGAAGATCGAATTGTCGACCGCCTTGATCAGCTGGGTGCCGATCGGCAGCGTCTTGTTGATCTCGACCAGTTCTTTGTCGACCACCTTGGAGATGGCCACGTCATTGGCCTGGGACTGGCGGGTCAGGAAGATGCCGACCTGGTTGACGCCGTTGCCGCGGAAGATCTTGCGGCGCTCGTTGGAGCCCTCCTCCACCCGCGCCACGTCGCCCAGGCGGATCACGAAGCCGCCAGCGTCGGCCGGACGCAGGGGCAGCTTCACGAAGTCCTCGGGCTTGGAGTAGCTGCGGGCGACGCGGATGGTGAAGTCCTTGGAGTCACCCTCCAGCGCCCCTGCCGGCAATTCGACGTTCTGACTGTTCAGCGCGGCCTCGACGTCATCGACCGTCACGCCGCGCGCCGCCATGGCGTCGGGATCGAGCCAGATGCGCATGGCGTAGAGCTGGCCGTTCAAGCCGGCCTGGGCCACGCCCGGCACGGTCGACAGGCGCTCGACCAGATAGCGGTCGGCATAGTCGGCCAATTCCAGCGGCGAGAGGGTCTTTGAGGTCAGGTTCAGGATGACGATGGGCGAGCTGTCGGCCTGGGCCTTGGCGATCTGTGGCGGATCGGCCTGGTCGGGCAGGTTCGAGGTCACCCGACTGACGGCGTCGCGCACATCGTTGGCGGCCGCGTCGAGGTCGCGATCCAGGGTGAAGGTGATGGTGATCTGCGAGCGGCCGTCGCGCGAGGAGCTGTTGACGCGGTCGATGCCCTGGATGCCGGCCACCTGGCGCTCGATCACCTGGGTGATGCGCTCCTCGATAACCTCGGCCGAGGCGCCGGTATAGGTGGTCGAGATCGACACCACCGGCGGGTCGACATTGGGCAGCTCACGGATGGCCAGGCTGCTGAACGCGGCCAGGCCGATCACGCACAGGATGATCGCGACGACGGCCGCGAAGACTGGGCGGCGTACGGAAAGGTCGGAAAGCATCAGCCGGCCTTCTTGCCGGGCTGGCCGCCCTGGCCCTTGTTATCCTTGCCCGCGCCCGGCTGTCCGCCGCCGATCGGCGCGCCATCCTGCACGCGGTTCAGGCCGTCGCCGACGATCTTGTCACCAGCCTTCAGGCCCGAGACGATCTCGACAAACCCATCGGACGACAGGCCGGTCTGCACCGTGGTGCGACGAGCGACCTGGCCCTTGGGGCCCTTGGCGATCAGAAACACCGAGGCCTGGGTCCCCTCGAACTGGATGGCGGCTTCCGGTACGGCCAGGGCCTGGTGCTGGCCTTGGTCGATGCCGACCTTGATCAGCATGCCAGGCTTCAAGCGCCCGCCAGCATTGGGAAATTCGGCCCGAGCCTTGAGGGCGCGGGTCGCGGGGTCGATGCGGGTGTCGATCTGGGCGATCCGGCCGGTGAAGGTCTCGCCCGGCAAGGCGTCCGGCGCGGCGGTGATCATCAGGCCGTTGCGCAGGATCGGCAGATAGCGGTCGGGCACCGAGAAATCGACGCGGATCATCGAAACGTCGTCCAGACTGACGATCGGCGTTCCGGGGCTGATCAAGGCGCCCGGCGCGATGTCGGAAATGCCCACCACGCCCGAGAACGGCGCGCGGATTACCCGGTCCAGCTTTTGGGCGCTGGCCGAGCTGACGGCCGCGCGGGCGGTGTCGCGGGCGGCCAGATATTGCTCGGCGGTGGCGCGTGGGGCGATCCCCTTGTCGGCCAGGGTCTTCCATCGCGTGTATTCGCGGTCGGCTTGAGCGTAGCGGGCCTGGGCCTCGGCGATGCCGGCGTTCTCCTGGTCGGCCTTCAGTTCGACCAGCACCTGGCCCTTGGAGACAGCTTGGCCGTCACTGAAGTGCACGTTGGTGATCAGTTCGGCGGTGTTGGAGGTGATGGTTACCGACTGGCGGCCCTTGGCCACGCCCAGCACTTCCACCCGGTCGGTGAAATCGCGCGGCTTGACGGTGATCTGCGACACGGCGATGGCGCGACCGCCACCCCCACCGCCGCCGGGCCCGCCTTGGTTGGGGGCCTTGCCGCCGAAGGCCAGCTTGAGCCCCCCGACCAGCAGCATCAGCAGAACAGCGACGACCGCCGCGACGAGAAAGAAGTGTCTGCGGATCACGAAAAGCTCCGGGCGCCGAGGAGAGTCGGCCTAGCTTGTGCACTGTGGCTCATATGCCGCCTGCTCTAACCCGCGTCCAGTGACACACAGATGACCGGATGTCTCAGTTTTGAAACAGTCAGAACCTGCGCCAGACCGCCAGGACGACACCCCGATCGGCCGGAGTCTCCCGACCGGCTAGCGTCTGCCGCCACCCAGCCTGCACGCTCCAATCGCCCAGGTCACGAACCACCGATAACTCGCTCTTGATCCAGCGCGACCCGATGGGTCGAGAGTCCGCCTTGCCGGCATAGGTCTGGGCCAGCAATAGCCAGGACTTTGCGGGACGAAGGCCCAGGGTGGCGTCGAGGCGCGTCTCGTCGGCCAGGCCGCTCCGCTTGAGCCGCGCGACCTGGAGGTCTCCGAACACGTGGCGTCCGCGCCAGTCGCGCGACGTCCCCGCCAGCAGCCGGGCTTCCAGGACGGCGTCGCCCCTGCCCGGCGCGGCGTAGCCAGCGTTGCGCCCCACTCCGTCCTTGGCGGCGCCCAGATAAAAACTGACGACTGATCGATCCGTACGCACCACGGCGTATCGCAGCCCCAGTTCGATCGGCCCCCGTCCATCATAGGCCACGAAACGGTCGTGGCCGCGGGTCACCCCGGCCTTGGCCTGCAGGGTGAGACGCTTCGTCAGTCCATACTCAGTGTAGAGCGACAGGCTCTCGTCACGGCGATGATCGATGGCGAGCAACTGGCCGGCGGGATCAAACCCCTCGTCAGCCTGCTGGTCCTCGTATTTCAGGATCGCCAGCCCGTGGCCGTCCGACATGGGCCAGGCGCCCGCCTGGGCGGCGTGGGGCAGCGCGCAAAAGAAAGCCGCCGCGATCGCCAGGATCGCAGCGGCCCATCGTTTTCGCCGTCTCGGCGTCAATCTGCGTAGCCGGGAGACTCCCGGTCGAGCTTGCGGATACAGCCGGGCCAGGCCAGGCCAGCGATCATGCCCATGCCCATGCCGGTTTGGCTGCGGACCTCGGCTTGAGCATTCTCGGGCGCGTGGAGCACGTTGCCTGGGCCGGCGCTGAGCGCCATCACCTGTTGGGCGCAGGCGCGTTCGAGGAAGAACATCCCCAGCCAACACTCGGCCGCCGTCATGCCCACCGACAGTGTGCCGTGGTTGCGTAACATCATCAGCTTTTTGTCGCCGAGGTCGGCCACCAGGCGTTCCCGTTCGTTTAGGTTGAGCGCAATGCCTTCATAGTCGTGATAAGCGAGCTGAGGCAAGACAATTAGTGATTGCTGCGACAGCGGCAACAGGCCGTCGCGGTTGGCCGAAACGCCCACGCCCTGGTCTGTGTGCAGATGCATGACGAAGTGGGCGTCTTCCCGCGCGGCGTGGATCGCCGAATGGATGGTGAAGCCCGCCGGATTGATGAAGTACGGCGTCTTGTCAATGACATTGCCGTCCAGATCGACCTTGACCAGCATCGAAGCGGTCATTTCGCCGAAGAACATGCCGTAGGGGTTGATCAGGAAATGGTGCTCGGGCCCGGGAATGCGGGCCGAGACGTGGGTGAAGATCATGTCGTCCCAGCCGTGCAACGCGACCAGCCGATAGAGCGCGGCCAGATCGACGCGGGCCTTCCACTCCGCCTCGCTGACCTGGTCCTTGAGTGACGTAACGATCGGCGATGTACCGTCGGCCATGGCGGATCCTCCCTAGGTTATCATTGTTAGCTTGAGGGTCGCGCCGCTGGAGCCTTGCGTCAAGCGGCTAGGACGGCGGGGGCACACACTCACCCCACAACCGTTGATCATCGACCACCACCCGGGCAATGAGTGTGTGTGTCCAATCGCGAGTCCCCATGATCCCCTGGCAGCATCTTGATACCGCCCAGGTTCCCGGCGACGGCGACGGCGACGCGCTGCGGCTGATGCGGCGGGGGACCGAATATTCCATCATGACCGGTGGCATCGAGCTGATGAACAGCCGGCTCAGCGGTTCGGAAGAGGCCATGGCCACCCTGGCCTTCGAGCGGGTCGGCGCACGGTCAAAGGCGCGTGTGCTGATAGGCGGCCTGGGCATGGGCTTCACCCTGCGCGCGGCGCTGAGCGCGTTCGGGGATGACGCCCGGATCGTCGTCGCCGAACTCGTGCCCGGCGTCATCGCCTGGGCGCGCGGCCCGCTGGGCGCGCTTTACGGCAACAGCCTGTCGGATCCTCGCGCGACGATCCACGAAGGCGACGTCGGCGCGCTGATCGGCGCGGGCGAGGCCGCCTGGGACGCCATCCTGCTCGACGTCGACAACGGCCCCGGCGGCCTCAGCCGCAAGGAAAACGACGGCCTGTACAGCCCCGCCGGCCTGGCTGACGCCAAACGCGCCCTGCGTCCTGGCGGCCTTCTGGAGGTCTGGTCCTCGACCCGCAACACGGCCTTCACCAACCGATTGAAGCGCGCGGGCTATGCCGTTGAGGAAGTTGGCGTGCGAGCCCACAAGGGCCGTGGCGCGCGGCATGTGATCTGGCTGGCGACGAGGCCTTAGCCGGCGACCGCGACACGCACGGGATAGAGCTGCGCTTGTCGATCGCTGGTCAAGAAGATCGCGTTCTCGCTTATGGCCTGGGCGATCAACAGGTGATCGAAGGGATCTCTGTGATGGGAGGGCAAAGTCCTGAGCGCCTTGAGGTGATCGGGCGCGATTGCGAGACGATGAAAATTCTCGCTGGCGATCGCCTCCTCGATCTCTCCAAGGTCGATTTGCAGTTTTCCGATTCGCACTTTGATCACGATCTCCCACAGCGAAACGACGCTGACCAGAATGTCGTGGGCCGGGTCAGCGATCAGAGCGCGCGCAGCGGCATCCAGGCGCGGAGAGTCCACTAGCCACCAAAGCAAAGCGTTGGTGTCCAGTAGCACCTTCACCCTTCGCGACCCTCCATCGCGTCGAGGAGATCATCCGGCCACACATCAAAATCCTCGGCCATGACGATACGGCCTTTCAGCCGACCGGGTTGGCGCGGAGTCTTGATCGCGACCGATGGAGCCCGCAATTCGGCCAAGGCCTCGCCGCGCGACATCACGACAAATGAAGCACCTTGCCGCGCTCGCTGGAGATAGGCGCTGAGGTTTTCCCTAAGTGCTCGAACACCCACGGGGGTAGCGACGTCCGCCATGGCGGCCTCCTGTGTACACCAATAGCGTACACCAGAACAGGCACTGAATCCAGAGTGGGGCAGGTTCAGGCGATTAATCCGACCGATCGCCCTTCATGAGCCGCGCCTTGTCGCGCTGCCAGTCGCGGGCGGCTTCGGTTTCGCGCTTGTCATGGTTCTTCTTGCCCTTGGCCAGACCGATCTCGAGCTTCACCAGACCCTTGTCGTTGAAGTAGATTTTCAGCGGGATCAGGGTCCGCCCGTCGCGCTGCACGGCGCCGATCAGCTTGTCGATCTGCTTGCGGTGCAGCAGCAGTTTCCGGTGCCGGCGTGGCTCGTGATTGAAGCGGTTGGCCTGGCCGTAGGGCGGGATGTCGGCGTTGATCAACTTGATCTCGCGCCCTTCCACCGAGGCGTAGGACTCGGCGATGTTGGCGCGGCCCACGCGCAGCGACTTGACCTCGGTGCCGGTCAGCATGATGCCGGCCTCGAACGTCTCTTCGATGAAATAGTCGTACCGCGCGCGGCGGTTCTCGGCGATCGGCTTGGTCATCAGACCAGACCCGCCTCGCGCATGGCCTCGAGGATCAGCGGCTTCACCGCCTCATCGCACGCTGAGATCGGCAGCCGCACGGTCGCCTCGCACAGGCCGAGGTGGGCCATGGCGAACTTGGTCGGCGACGGCGAGGCGTCGAGGAAGAGCGCCTTGTGAAGCCGCACCAGCCGGTCCTGCCAATACAGAGCGGTCTCCCACTCACCGCCCAAGGCAGCGTTGATGAAGGTGACGCAGGCCTCGGGCGCGACGTTGGAGGTCACCGAGATCACCCCGTGGCCGCCATGGGCCACATAGCCAAGCGCCGTCGGATCGTCGCCCGACAGCATTACCCAGTCGGGGCCGCACAACACGCGCTGCAGGCTGGGCCGGGTCATGTCGCTGGTGGCGTCCTTGATGCCGACGATGTTGGGCAGCTTGGACAGCCGGGCCAGGGTTTCGTTGGTGATGTCCGAGCCCGTACGACTCGGCACGTTGTAGACCAGCACCGGAAGCTGCACGGCGTCATTGATCGCCTTGTAGTGCAGATAGATACCCTCCTGGCTTGGCCGTACATAGTAGGGCGAGACCACCAGGGCCGCGTCGGCGCCGACCGCCTTGGCGTGGGCGACCAGCTCGATCGCCTCGGCGGTCGAGTTCGAGCCCGCGCCGGCGATCACCGGCACGCGGCCTCGCGTGGTCCGCACGCACAGTTCGACGACGCGCTTGTGTTCCTGATGGCTGAGGGTGGCGGTCTCGCCGGTGGTGCCGACCGGCACCAGGCCGTGCACGCCGGCGGCGATCTGGCGTTCGACCAGCGCCACGAACGCTGTCTCGTCCAGCGCGCCGTCGCGGAAGGGCGTGACCAGCGCCGGAATGACGCCCTTGAACGGAGAATGAGCCATGAGTTGCAATTTGCCGTGAGAAACGCGCCGCGACGGTTGCGGCCTGAGGATGGGGGCGGACAATATGTCTGGGCCCCCGGGTCCCGCAACTGGTCCTTGAAGCTCGTATAGGGATTTGGGTTCGTTTCCGAGGGGGTCAATCCCCGGCGAAGCGGTCTATAGCTGTGAAAGACTGGCGAGGTCGCCGCAAATCGGCCCCGCATGCCCCTGAAAAGGGCAAGGAAATCGAAGGAGACCGCGTTTTGGCGTCAGGGTTGGCTAAAGTTGTGCTGGGCGGGATTGGTGTCGTGGCGCTCTTCGGCGTCGCCTTGGCCCAAGACCAGGACGCGGCCGATCTGCCGGGCGCGCCCCAGCCCTATACCGGCTCGGCCATGCCGCGCGGCCTGATCACCACCCCGCCAACCGCCAGCTACGCCACCCCCGCCGAGGCGGACGCAGCCAATCTGCGCACGGCGGTGACCAGCCGCGACCCGTCGACCATCCGCATGGCGATGAGCGGCATCCAGGACCCGTTGTCGCGCAAGATCGCCCTTTGGGCTCTGGTCGACGCCGGCGCCGAGAGCATGAGCTTCTTCGAACTGGACCAGGCCCGCCGCGACCTGTCCGGCTGGCCGAAAGCCATTCGCCGCGAGAGCGCGACGGAGAAGGCCCTGGCCACCTCGGGCCTCGACGCCGAGCGGGTGATCGCCTGGTTCGGCGGCAGCGATCCGAAGACCGCCGAGGGCGCCATGGCGATGGCCGCCGCCTACCAGGCGGCTGCACGCGGTTCTGACGCCGCCCGGGTAATTCGCCGTTTCTGGCGCGACGAGGTGTTCGAACTGGACGCCCAGCGCGGGATGTTGGCTCGGTTCGGCTCAGTGCTGACCCCCGACGATCACGTGCGGCGGGCCGACATCCTGTTATACGGCGCGCAAGGACCGGCGGCGCGCGACATGGTTGCCCTGCTGCCCTATGACCAACAAGCCGTCGCCCAGGCGCGGATCGCCCTGCGGTCCAACGCCGGCAACGCAAACGCCCTCTACGCCGCCCTCACGCCTGGCCAACAGGCGTCGCCGGGCGTGGCCTTCGAGCGCGCCGCCTATCTGCGCCGCGCGGGGATGGACACCCTGGCCCTGCCACTGGTGCGCCAGTTCGCCAATCCGCCGCCGACCGACGAGGCGGCCTCGGCCATCTGGCGCGAGCGTAAGCAACTGGTGGTCGGCGCGCTGAAGGCGGGCGACAGCGCCGGGGCCTACGCTGCCGCCGACGCTCACCTGAAAAGCGGGTCGGACGCGGCCGAGAGCGAGTTCTACGCCGGCTGGATCGCCCTGACCCGCCTGAGGCGCCCCGACGACGCGGCAGACCACTTCGCCCGAATCGCCGCGATCGGCGCTTCGCCGATCACCCGCGGCCGGGCCCTCTACTGGCAAGGCCGCGCGGCCGAGGCGCAGGGCGACCAGATCGGAGCCAAGGGCTTCTATTCGGAAGGCTCGCACTACATCACCACCTTCTACGGCCAATTGGCCGCCGAAAAGGCGGGACTGAAGGAGATTCGGCTCGAACGCGACCCGACCATCACCCAAGCCGACCGCGCCCGCTTCGAGGGCCGCGAGCTGGTGCGCGCCGCCCGCGCCCTGATGGCCGTCGGCGCTCGCGATCAGTTCCGGGCGTTCGTGCTCTATATCGACGATCAACTGCCCTCGGCCGAGGAGGAGGCTTTGCTGGTGGACCTGGCGCGGGGCTATGGCGACCAGGATGTGGCCATGCGCGCCGTGCGCACCGCCGCCCAACGCGGCTTCATCCTGGCCGAGCGCGGCTATCCGCTGCTGAACCAGCATTTCACGCCGGGACCGGGCGCGGCCGAGACGGCCTTCGTCTATTCGATCTCGCGCCAGGAAAGCAATTTCGACCCCAACGCCCGCTCCGCGCCCGGGGCGCGCGGCATGATGCAATTGATGCCGGCCACTGCGGCCTTGGTGGCCCGTCAACTCGGCGAGAGCCATAGCGTCGATCGCCTGTCCGATCCCGTCTACAACATGCGCCTGGGCTCAACCTATCTGGGCAGCATGGTCAGCACGTTCAGCGGCTCCTACGTCATGGCCGCCGCCGCCTACAACGCCGGTCCAGGCCGCCCCGCCCAGTGGACCGCCCTGTGCGGCGACCCGCGCGGCGCCGCCACCGACCCGCTCGACTTCATCGAGTGCATCCCGTTTTCCGAGACCCGGAACTATGTGATGCGCACGCTCGAGACGACCATGGTCTACCGGGCGCGGCTGAACGGAAATGTCGCGCCGCTGACCCTGTCGTCCGACCTGAAGCGGGGTGGGTATAGCTATGCGACGCCGGACCCCGGCGCGGCGCCGGCTTCCGCGACGACGGCGATCCCGATCGGCGGCTACGTGCCGGGCACGCGATAGGCTGGATGTGAGAGACCCTCTCCCAGAGGGCTAGCAGAGAGGGAGAGGGTTCGTCTGGCGGCCACCACGACGCCCGCCGGCGTGTCGATCAGCGCCCCATCCAGCTTGAACACCGCTTCGAGCACCGCCGGTGACAAGGCCTCCATCGGCGCGCCATCGGCCGCGACGCGCCCGTGGTTCAGCACCACGACCCGGTCGCAGCATCGCGCCGCCAAGCCCAGGTCGTGCAGCGTCACCACCACCGCCGCCCCACCAGCCGCCTCGGCGCGCAGAAGGTCCAGAGTTAGCAGTTGAGCGTCTGGGTCCAGGCCCGCCACCGGCTCGTCGGCGACCAGCAAAGGCGCACGGGTGGCCAATAGCCGCGCCAGCAGCACCCTCGCCCGCTCGCCGCCGGACATGTCGAGCACGCCGCGGTCGACCAGCTCAGAGATCCCTACTCTTGCCAGCCGCTCGCGGGCGACGGCCAAGGCTTCGCCGGGCGGCAGGTCCGGCGCGCCGAGGGCGGCGACGTCCACGGCCCGCAGGTTCCAGGCAAGGCGGCGCTCCTGCGGCAAATAGCCGACCAGGCGGGCGCGGTCGACCGGGTTGAGGCCCGCGAGCGGTCGCCCGCCGAGCAGCGCCTGCCCGGCTTCCAGCGGCATTAGGCCCAGACCCGCACGCAGCAGGCTGGTCTTGCCCGCGCCGTTGGGACCGACGACACCCAGCACCTCACCGGGCGCCACGCACAGCGACACGTCGTCCAGCACCAAGGCCTTGCCGCGCCGGGCCCCATTGTGTCGGGCTTGGGCGCCTTCGATGGTCCAGGCCGCCATCACGACCGCCAGCTCCGCGCCGCGCGCCAGGCCAGCAAGGCGAAGACCGGCGCGCCAAACAGGGCGGTGACCACGCCCAGCTTCAGCTCCTGCTCGGACGGGATCAACCGGGCCGCCAGATCGGCGATGACCAGCAGTAGCGCCCCGGCCAGGGCCGAGGGCCGCAGGATCTTGCCTGGATCATCGCGCACGGAGGCCCTTACCAAGTGCGGCGCGGCCAGGCCCACGAAGCCGATGACGCCCGCCGCGGCCACCGCCGCCCCGGCCAGCAGAGCCGAGCCGGCAACCGTCGCCATCCGCAACCGGGCCATCGGCAATCCCGACATCTGCGCGGCCTCCTCGCCCAAGGTCAGCATGCGCAGGCCCTGGGCCGCGTAGAAACAGAGCCCCGCCCCCACCGCCATCGGTGCGAGGGCGCGCAGTATGTCGGTAATGTCCCGGTTCTCGACCGATCCCATCAGCCAGGCCAGCACCTCGGCCGTGGCCACCGGCGACGGCGAAAGGTTGAAGACCAAGGCGGTCAGGGCGCCGGCGAAGGCCGAAAGCGCCACGCCGAACAGGATCAGCACTTCCGGCTCGCGAAACCGCGCCGCAAGCCCGACCACCGCCGCGCCGGCCAGCAGGGCCCCGGCCAGGGCGCTGAGCTCGACCGCGCCAGGCAAGGCCGCCAGGCCGCCGGCGATGGCCAGAGACGCGCCCAACCCCGCCATGGCCGAAACGCCCAGCACGCCCGGCTCGGCCAGCGGGTTGCGCAGCAGGCCCTGCATCGCCGCTCCCGCCAGCCCCAGGCCGGCTCCGGTCAGGGCGGCCATGACCACGCGCGGCAAGCGGATGGCCCACAACACCTCGCCGGGCGGAGAACCCGGCTGTGTCAGGGCTTGATGGTATTGCGCGGCCGACAGCGGACTTTCCCCAAGGGAGATCGCCACCACGGCTGTCAGGACCAGGATCAGCAGGAGCAGAAGTTCAAGACGGCGGGTACTCATCGCCGCGTCGCCTTGGCCAGGGCCTCAGCGCCGTCGGCGGCGAACCAGGCCGAGCAGCCGAGCAGGGCGCCCGGCAGCGAAGCGATCACCCGTCCGCCGGTGGCCTTGCGCAGGGCGGCGTGACGCCCGGGACCCCAGCGGTCCGCGCCCGCCCGCGTCAGGTCGAAGAAGCCCAGGACCACCGCCTTGGGCGGCTTCACCACCAGTCGTTCCAAGGGCGCGGGCGAGAAATAGGGCTGGGTCGAGGCGTTGGTGAAACCGGCCGCCTTCAGCATGGCGTCGATCATGGTGTTCGGTCCGGCCGTATAGCCACCGGGCGTCAGATAGAAGGCGCTGCGTCCCCGCCCCGCCCCGGCCGCCCGCGCCAGCTTGCCATCCATGCGAGTCAGAAGAGCCTCCCCCGCCCCCTGGCGGCTTAGCGCCCCGGCCACCTTGCGGACATTGGCGCGCACGCCGTCGAAGTCGCTGGCGTCGTCGAGGCTGATGGTGCGGATGCCGCGCCGGGCCAGCGCCGCCGTCAGCCGCGCGTCGCCGCCCCACTGCCGCACCACCACGTCGGGCCGCGCCCCCAGCACCGACTCGATCGTCGTGCGCCGCTGAGGAAGCCCCTTGGCCTGGACGCGCAGGAAGGAGTCGGGCGCATCGCTGCGCGGCGACAGGCCGACGACCGTCTCGCGCGGCGCCAGGGCCAGCACATATTGATCGGCGCAGGAATCCAGCGACATCACGCGCTGGGCTGCGGCGGGCCCCGCCATGGCCAACAGACCGCCGACGCACAGGGCGGCCAGGCCAGCACGCATCAACCTAGTCCGTGACCAAGCCGTGCAGCAGGCCGTCGAGCGTGACCTGCATGAGTTCCTCGCGCGGCGCCCAGTCCCGGTCGGGCATGGTGATCATCAGGGCCACGAGGCCGTGGCACGCCGCCCACAGCACCTGGGCGGCGCTCTCGCCCGATCCGGTGCGCAGGCGTCCGGAGGCGGCGATCTCGTGGATCGGGCCGCTGAACTCTTCGAAGCAGCGGTCGCCCAGGTCGGCGGTGGCGGCCTGCTTTTCCTTGGAGATCACGTCGCGCGACCCACAGAACACCAGTTGGTAGGTGTTAGGGTTGTCGAGCGCGAAGCGCATATAGGCTTTCAGCATCAGCTTGACCCGCGACACCGCGTCGATCGGACGGTGGGCGATGTCGACATTGACGGCCAGCAGTTGGCCAATCGCGTCGTCGCTGATCTCCAGCAGGATCTGGTCCTTGTCGCGAAAGTGCATGTAGAGGGCCGTTGATGACACGCCCACCGCGTCGGCGATCTTGCGGATCGTCGCGCCGGCATAGCCCTCGGCGATGAAGATCCTCTCGGCCGCGGCCAAGATCTCACCGCGACGCAGGTGCCCGTCGCCCTTGGGCTTGCGCGCCGACTTGTGCGGCTTCTTCAACGCGACCGTCACGATTTAGCGTTCCCCTCAGCTATCCCCGAACCCGACACTAAACGGGAATCACACAGTCGCCGCAACTCCCCGACAGATTTCCGAAAAACGTGTGTTTTTGCATTTGACAGCCAAGGGTTGAATATTCGCTATCTGCACGCTGGAATTTCTGCGAGCGCAACGGGGGAGCGATGGCGCGAGAGGAACGACAGCCGCCGACGCTGGTCGGACGCACGCCGCCGCCGCCGGAGGCCGGATCCCCGGCCCGGCCCTTGGCGGACGGCGCGCATCGCCGGCTTTCGACGGCCCAGATGGTCACGCTTGGTGGTCTGGCCATTGCGGTTCTGACCCTTGCCCTCACCCAGCCGTCCCTGCTGGCCGAGTTGTGCCGTTGGACGTTTATGGTCGGCTTTCTGCTCAGCGCCGTAATCAAGCTGGCGGCGGCTTGTACGCCGCGCGTCATCGTCACCCCGCCGGACCCCGAGGACGACGCCCTGCCCGTCTACACCGTGATCTGTCCCTTGTTCCATGAGGCTTCGGTCGCCGCCGAGCTGGTCGAGAACCTGTCGCGCCTGCACTATCCCCGCGACCGGCTGCAGGTGCTGATCGCCCTGGAGGCCAGCGACCATGCGACCCAGGCCGCGTTCCAGGCCCTGCCTCTGCCGACCTTTATCCAGGTACTGATCGTGCCGCCCGGTTCACCCCAGACCAAGCCGCGGGCCTGCAACCACGCCCTTGAGTGGGCGCGCGGAGGGCTGGTGGTGATCTACGACGCCGAGGACGCGCCGCATCCGGGCCAACTGCGCGAGGCCGCCGCCCGCTTCGCGGCCGAGCGTGAGGACCTGGCGTGCCTGCAGGCGCCCCTGCGCATCGAGGCCGACCGACGATTCATCGGCGACCAGTTCGCCCTGGAATACGCCGTCCAGTTCGAGGTGCTGCAGCCGGCCCTGGCCCGCTGGGGCCTGCCCTTCCCGCTCGGCGGCACCAGCAACCACTTTCGCGGCGACGCTCTGCGCGCCATCGGCGGGTGGGACCCCTACAACGTCACCGAGGACGCCGATATCGGCTTTCGACTGACCGCCCAGGGTTACCGGCTGGGCGTCATCGCCTCGCCCACCTATGAGACCCCGCCCACCTTGAAGCCTTGGTTCCCGCAGCGGGCGCGTTGGGTGAAGGGCCACATCCAGACCCTGGCGGTGCACCTGCGCGGGCCGGCGGCCAGGACCCCGCGCGGCCTGGCCTCGTTGATCCTGACCCTGGCCCTGTCGGTGGCGTCGTCGCACCTGCACGGTCCGCTGCTGCTCTGGATCCTCGCCAAGATCGTCGCCGCGTCGCTGGGCTTCCATCAGGTGATCGCCGGCGAGGACGTGGTGGTGCTGGTGTTCGGCTGGTGCTGCGCCTCCATCGCCGGGGTGCGCGGCTTGGAGCGAGCCGGCGGCAAGCCGCGTTATCTTACGCTGTTCGGTGCGGTGGGTTATTGGCCTCTGCAGAGCGTGGCCGCCGCCAGGGCCGCCGTGCAGTTCGTGGTCGCGCCGTTCCACTGGGACAAGACACCCCATACGCCCAGAACGGCCTCCAAGACTGGACGCACCTTGCCCTGAGCGCGTATTGGCGGGCCATGGACCCGACGATCGCCGCCTCCCCCGTTGTCATGCGCACCACCGGCTGGGCCGATTACGCCCTGCTCGACAGCGGCCACGGCAGGAAGCTGGAGCGCTATGGCCGTTACACCGTGGTGCGTCCGGAACCGCAGTGTTTCTGGACGCCCCGGCTCGACGCCAAGGCCTGGGATGACGCCGACGCCATCTTCGACCCTTCCGACGAGGATGAGGCCGGCCGCTGGCGCTTCAAGGGTCGCGCCCTTGAGAAATTCGACCTGGCCTGGGGCGAGGCGAAGTTCCACGGACAGTTCACGCCGTTCCGCCACCTGGCCTTCTTTCCAGAGCAAGCGGCCAACTGGGCTTGGCAGGACGCCCGCGTTAGGGCGTTCAAGATGCGCCAGCCCAAGGTGCTGAACCTGTTTGGCTATACGGGCGTGGCCAGCCTGGTCTGCGCGGCGGCAGGCGCGGCCGTCACCCATGTCGACGCCTCGAAGAAGTCGGTTGGCTTCGCCCGCGACAACGCCGCCTTCGCCGGCCTGACCGAGAAGCCGATCCGCTGGATCGTCGAGGACGCCCGCCGCTTCGTGGCCCGCGAGGTGCGGCGCAACTCGCAATATGACGGCATTATCCTGGACCCGCCGAAGTTTGGCCGCGGGGCCGACGGCGAGGTCTGGCGGCTGTTCGAGGACTTGGCCGAACTCACCGCGAACTGCGCGCGGCTCCTGGCCCCCAACGCGTCGTTCCTGCTGATGAACGCCTATGCGGCCCGGGTCTCGGGCGCGGCGATGTCGGGCCTGCTGGCCCAGGAGTTGAAGGGTCGCGGCGGGGTCATCGATTGGGGCGAGCTCTCCTTGGTCGAGGAGAAGGGCGACCGCCAGATCGGCCTGTCGTTCTTCGCCCGCTGGTCTTCGGACAGCGCGGTGGGAGCCAGATCATGACCAAGACCGTCACCTCCCTCTCAAACGCCACGGTGAAGGCCGTCCGCGCCCTGCACATGCGCAAGGAGCGCGAGGAGAGCGGCCTATTCCTGGCCGAGGGCCTGAAGATCGTCATCGAGGCGATCGACTGCGGCCACCCGCCCAAGATCCTGATGTACGGGCCCGACGCGGCCGATCACCCGATGCTGCGCAAGGCCGCCCAGGCCTGCTTCAAGGCCGGGGGCGAGGTCATCGAGGTCAATCGCGAGATCCTCGAGAAGGTGTCACGCCGCGACAACCCCCAGGCCGTCGCCGGGGTGTTCCAGCAGGTCTACACCCCGCTCAGCGCCATCGTTCCCCAAAGCGCGCCGTGCTGGGTGGCCATGCAGGCCGTGCGCGATCCCGGCAATCTGGGCACCGTCATCCGCACCGCTGACGCGGCCGGCTGCGGCGGGGTGATCCTGGTCGGCGACTGCGTCGATCCCTATTCTGTCGAGGGCGTGCGCGCGACCATGGGCTCGATCTTCGCGGTCAAGATCGCCAAGGCCTCGATCCAGGAGTTCCTGGCCTGGCGCGAAGACTGGCCGGGGTCGGTGATCGGCACCTTGCTGAGCGCCACCGTTGATCACAAGAGCGCCGACTACGTAAAGCCGTCGCTGATCCTGATGGGCAACGAACAACAGGGCCTGCCGCCCGAACTGGCCGCCGCCTGCGACGTCAATGTCAAAATCCCCATGCGGGGCCGGGCCGACAGTCTGAACCTCTCGGTGGCCACGGGGATCATGATCTACACGGTCACGGGGTAGTCGGACGGTTCGCGAGCGCCGTTTTGTCAGAGATCCAAGCAGCCGAGCTAGAAGCGTGCTATAGGTGTGGGCGCGTTAAATTTCAGCGCCGTCCCATCGGCAGACCGCTCTCGTCTGCGCCACCCGCTTCGCGCGTCGTCGCCAAGCCTGTCGGTGCTGCTGCGTCAGCTGCCTCTCTACAGAAAAGACCATGATCAAACGCGCCGAAATCACCTGCGTCGCCACAAACGGGCGCCACAGCACCTATGAACGGATCACCCATATCGGCGGCGGCATGGCCAAGCCCTGGACGCTGACGATCAAGGAGGCGATCAAGCTCGTCGACAGCGGCAAGTGGCGGTTCTTCGTCATGCGCGACGGCGAGGCCGTGAAGGTCGAGGCCTTGAACAGCCGCACGGGCTGCCGCTATCTGAAGACCGCCAATGACCGCAACGAGCCTCACGACCTGCTCGCCCTTCCCGACTGTCCGCCCATCGAAGCCGCCGCCGAGGCCGAGAGCGACGTGGAATCGACCTGATCTGCTAAGCCTTGGCGCGACTTAGCCAAGGTCGAGCCCTTCAACGCGTCAGGGCGCCCAGTGAAGGTCGACGCGAGTGGATGCCCAACAAAGTTCAGCAAAATCAAATCTCTAAACTTTCTCGATTTTTCTTATCCTCACCCCCTCTGACCACCCCGATAATGATCTCACCCCATCGCACGGGGAGGGACGTCGGCCGGCGACCTGACGGGCGGTGGGCAGTGGTCGAGCGGGTAGGCTTGGCCGCCGTGTCTTCTTCGGAAGACGCCCCAGGTCGGTTCGGAGCAGGCTCGCCTTGGTCGCGACGAAGCTCCGGCGCTCAGGGCAGGCGGACAAGCCGACAGGTGCGGGCTGAAATCGCCCGCACGGTCCGGAGGGTTCGCTAGCCTTCCGCCCGCCGGGGGCCCACTTCGGAAGCGGGTTAAAACCCCGCGCGCCGATGGCTCCCGTCTGAAGGCCACGCGAAGCGCTCGTCTTCGTCGAAACGGTACATCTACTGCAAAACCTCCGGGCGGAGCCCGGGCGCTTCGCAGCCCTCCCCAAGCTCTTCAGCGGCGATCCGCGTGAAGTCCTCCCCCCGTGGGGGAGGACATTCAAGTCCCCCGAGGCTTGGCCCGGGTCGTCGGCGCGGCGGCGGCCGGGTCCTCCGGCCAGACGTGCCTCGGATACCGCCCTCTCATCTCGCCGCGCACCTCGCGCCAGGACCCCTTCCAGAACCCCGGCAGGTCTCGCGTGATCTGGATCGGCTTATGCCCCGGCGACAGCAGGGCCAGCACCAGCGGCACGCCGGCCACGGTGGGATGAGCGGTCAGGCCGAACAGTTCCTGCACCCGCACATCGACACGCGGCCCGCCATCGGCGCCATAGTCGATGGCGAAGCTGGAGCCGGTCGGCGCCGTGAACCGGGTTGGCGCCAAGACGTCGAGCTTTCGCTGGGCTTCCCAGGGGATCAGGCCTCGCAAGGCGTCCGCCAGTATCCCGTCGCTCAACGCGGCCAGCGACGAGCGTCCCGCCAGCAGAGGCTCAAGCCACTCGGCCAGGCGGGCCAGCAAGGCGGCGTCCGAAAGGTCGGGCCAGGTCTCGGGATCGAAGGCGCGCAGGAAGGCCGTCCGACGACGCAAACCCTCTGCCGCCTCTCCAAGCGGCACTGCGGCCAGGCCCTCGCGCCCCACTCGGTCCAGCAAGGCCTTGGCCACCAAGGCTGGATCCACCTTGTCGAGCCAGCGCTCCTCGACCACCAGCTTGCCGAGGCGCAACAGGCGCTTGGCGCGCAGCTTGCCGCCAGGGCTGCTCTCCAACCGATCCTCGGCGGTCAGCCGGTCGGCGAAGGCCTCGCGCAGAGCGGCCTCCTCCAGAGGGGCTGCCAGCAGGATGCGGTCGCGGGCCTCGCCGCCGCCGAGCTCGCCCACCGCCAGCCAGGTCTCGCGAGCCAGGGCGTCGGTCGGCTCCAGATAGACCCCTCGCCCGCCGGCCAGTTGAAACTCCCCGATCTTGCCCCGGGCCCTCGCCACCCTTTCCGGATACGCCTCGGCCAGCAGCAGGGCGTCATCCAGCTTGACGGCGCCCGAAGGCCGGCCCGCCGAGCGCGCCCAGCGTTCGGACAGGGTTCGGGCGTCCTTCGCCCGAGGCGAGCGGTCGCGGCCAAAGTTTTCCAGCCGATGGCGCAGATCGACATCGCGGCCGCCCAGCCCGTGCTCGCTGAGCACGGCGGCGATCTCCGCGCCCCGCTGGGCCTGGCCCGAGGCGGCGGCCCGCACCACCATGTGGGCCAGGCGCGGCGCCAGCGGCATGTCGGCCAGGGCCCTGCCGTGGGCGGTCAGGCCGCCCTGCCCGTCCAGGGCCTGCAGCCGACCTAGCAGGATCCGGGCCTCATTGAAGGCGGCGGCCGGCGGGGCGTCAAGAAAGGCCAGGGCCGAGGCGTCGCGGGCTCCCCACCGGGCCAGGTTCAAGGCCAGGCTCGACAGGTCGGCCTCCAGGATCTCGGGCCGCGCGAAGGCCGGCAGGGCGCGGGTCTCCGGCTCGTCCCACAGGCGGTAACAGACGCCTGGCTCGGTGCGACCCGCCCGGCCCCGGCGCTGGTCGGCGGCGGCGCGGCTGACCCGCACGGTCTCCAGCCGCGTCAGGCCGCTGGAGGGATCAAAGCGCGGCACGCGTGAAAGGCCGCTGTCGATCACCACCCGGACGCCCTCAATGGTCAGGCTGGTCTCGGCGATCGAGGTCGCCAGCACCACCTTGCGACGGCCCGGCGCTGTGGGCGACACGGCGCGATCCTGTTCGGCGGGGTCCAGCGCCCCATAAAGCGGCGCGATATCGACCTCGGGCCGCCGCAGCCGCTCGCGGAGCAAGGTCTCGACGCGGCGGATTTCGCCCTGACCCGGCAGGAAGACCAACACGCTGCCCGCCTCCTCGGCCAAGGCCCGCTCCACGGCGCGGGTGACCCGTTCCTCAAATCGCATGCCTGAGGCTTGGGGGCGTTCGTCCCGGCCCAGATACCGCGTCTCGACCGGGAACATCCGCCCCTGGCTCTCGACGATCGGCGCCTCGCCGAGCAGGGCCGAGATCCGCGCCCCATCCAGCGTGGCCGACATCACCAGGATCTTCAGGTCCTCGCGCACCAGGCCTTGGGCGTCGCGGGCCAGGGCCAGGCCCAGGTCGGCGTCGAGGCTGCGCTCGTGAAACTCGTCGAAAATCACCGCCGCCACGCCGTCCAGGCCCGGATCATCAAGAATCATCCGGGTGAACACCCCTTCGGTCACCACCTCGATGCGGGTCCTTGCGGAGACCTTGGACTGCAACCTCACCCGGAAGCCGACGGTTTCGCCCACGGCCTCGCCCAGACTCTGGGCCATCCGCGCCGCCGCCGCTCGGGCCGCCAGGCGCCGGGGTTCGAGCATGACGATCTTGCGGCCCGCCACCCAGGGCTCGTCCGCCAAGGCCAGGGGCACGACCGTGGTCTTGCCGGCGCCCGGCGGCGCGACCAGTACGGCGGCCTCGCGTCTCGCCAAGGCGGACTTCAGCGCCGGCAAGGCCTCGTGGATCGGAAGGGTCACGGAGGCGGTTTAGCCGCGAGCGCGAAAATCACCAAGCCGGTCGCCTGCACAAGCCAGAAGCAGCAACGGTTCACGAGCGTGCTGCGGCGCAACATCCGCCCGGCAGGTCCTGGCTCATATTGCGCACAGAGGGGCGAACAATTACGCACCTCCTCCGCTTTGCCTTGACCGCGTCCTGTTAACCGGGCCACGGTCCGCAAAATTTGTCTACGCGGCCCCTGGGGGAGCCGCGGGTCTCTGGAGGGAATATGTGGCGCGTTAAGTCACTGGATGCGATTTTGGCCACGGCTCAGAAGAAGTCGCTGCATCGCTCACTCGGCCCCATACAGCTCACCCTGCTCGGGGTCGGCGCCATCATCGGCACGGGTATCTTCGTCCTGACCGCCGCCGCCTCGCAGAAGGCCGGCCCGGGCATGATGCTGAGCTTCGTGATCGCCGGGGCGGTCTGCGCCTTCGCAGCCCTCTGCTACTCGGAACTGGCCTCGATGCTGCCGGTATCGGGCTCGGCCTACACCTATACCTACGCCGTCATGGGCGAACTGCTGGCCTGGATGGTCGGCTGGGCCCTGATCCTCGAATATGCCGTGGCGGCCAGCGCCGTGTCGGTGGGCTGGTCAGGCTACTTCCTCGGCATGATCGAGCACGCCCTGCACTTCCACTGGCCCGACGCCTTGCGAGCCGGTCCCGCCTGGTCGCTCAACGGCTTCTTGCCAGTCGCGGACTTCAGCCACGGGGTCGTCAACATCCCCGCGATCGTCGTGGCCCTGTCGGTGACGGCCCTGCTGGTGCGCGGCACCACGGAAAGCGCCACCGTCAACGCCTTCCTGGTCGCGATCAAGGTCGCGGCGCTCACCGTCTTCGTCGTCTTGACCCTCCCCCTGATCAAGAACGGCAACTTCCAGCCCTTCGCGCCCAATGGCTGGTTCGGCCCGCATGGGACGTCGGGCATGGGCGTGTTCGGCGCCGCCGCCTCGATCTTCTTCGCCTATGTCGGCTTCGACGCGGTCTCCACCGCCGCCGAAGAAACCAAGAACCCGCAGCGCAACGTGCCGATCGGCCTGATCGGCAGCCTCGGCATCTGCACCATCTTCTACCTGCTGGTCGCCGCCGGCGCGGTCGGCGCCATCGGCGCACAGCCGGTCGTCGGCGCCGCCGGCGAAGCCGTCCAGCCTGGCTCGGCCGCCTTCCAGGCGGCCTGTAACCTGGCTTCGAACGCCGATCGCCTGGTCTGCTCGAACGAGGCCCTCGCCCACGTCCTGCGCCAGGTCAACTTCCCGCTCGCCGGCTACCTGCTGGGCCTGGCAGCCAACCTGGCCCTGCCCTCGGTCATTCTGATGATGATCTATGGCCAGACCCGGATCTTCTTCGTCATGGCCCGCGACGGCCTGCTACCGGAGAAGTTGGCGGCCATCCACCCCAAGTGGAAGACGCCGCACATCGTCACGATCGCCACCGGTATCTTCGTGGCCCTCGCTGCGGCCTTCTTCCCGGTTGGTCAGTTGGCCGACATCTCCAACTCCGGCACCCTGTTCGCCTTCTTCATGGTGGCGATCGCGGTGATGGTGCTTCGGGTGAAGGACCCCAACCGTCCGCGCCCGTTCAAGACACCGGTGATCTGGCTCGTAGCGCCTATCGCCCTGGCCGGCTGCGCCTTCCTCTATTTCAACCTGCCGCTGGAATCGATCCTCGTGCTGCCGATCTGGGGCACGCTGGGCCTGGTGATCTATTTCGCCTACGGCTATCGCAAGAGCCATGTCGGTCGCGGCCTGCGCGGCGAGGTCCATGAACTGGACGAGGATGCGCCGGCCACGGGCGTGGCTCCGATGCCAGGCGCGCCGGCCCCCGGCTCGCCTGAGGAACGGTCTTGATCTTGGGCTGACAAGCCTTAATTCGGACGGGCGGAGATCCTCGGATCTCCGCCCGTTTCGTTTGGAGTCGCCCCATGGCCGAAATGCCGATCCGCGCCGTTATCGCGCCGGTCACGCCGCTGCAGCAGAACTGCACGATCGTCTGGTGCGCCAAGACGATGAAGGCGGCGGTGATCGATCCGGGCGGTGAGGTGCCGCGCCTGATGAAAGCCCTGGCCGACAACGGCCTGACCCTGGAAAAGATCTGGATCACCCACGGCCACATGGACCATGCCGGCGGAGCGGCCGAGCTCAAGCGCCTGACCGGCGTCCCGATCGAGGGGCCGCACAGGGACGATCAATTCTGGATCGACCAGATCCAGGAGACCGGCGAGCGCTACGGCGTGCCGGAAGCCCGCAATTTCGTCACCGACCGCTGGCTGGATGACGGTGACGTGGTCACCCTGGGCGAGACCGAGTTCGAGGTCTTGCACTGCCCCGGTCACACGCCGGGCCACGTGATCTTCTTCCATCGCGAGGCGCGCTTCGCCCAGGTGGGGGACGTGCTGTTCAAGGGCTCGATCGGCCGCACCGACTTCCCGCGCGGCAACCACCAAGACCTGCTGGACGCCATCACTGGCAAGCTGTGGCCGCTGGGCGCCGACGTGCAGTTCGTGCCGGGCCACGGCCCGATGTCGACCTTCGGGGCCGAGCGGCGCAGCAACCCCTTCGTCAGCGACTTGGCGATCGAGTCGATGAATATCGAGGGCCGGGACTACGCCGCCCCGGTCAACAACTCGCCGGGTTAGCATCTGGTTCGCGGGCAACATTGCGACCCCGCTCGCACGGACGGGTTGCGCCCCTGTTTCAGCCGTGAAATCTGCTGGAGACGGGGGCGTGGAAAAAGCAAGTCATGGAAAGTTCGCAAGATCCCGCGACGTCGTCGGCCCCGCCAACCTCCGCCCACGTCGTATCCCAGACCGGGCCCGACGCGGCCCGAGGCGCCCGCATCCTCATCGTCGATGACGATCCCGGCATCCGCGACGTCGTGGCCGAGTTCCTGGGTCGCCACGGCTACGCCATCGACACCGCCTCGGACTCCCGAACGATGGAGCAGGCCCTGGCCCGCGGTCCCGTCGATCTGATCGTGCTCGACGTCATGCTGCCTGGCGAGGACGGCCTGGCCATCTGCCGCCGACTGTCGGCTACTGATGGGCCGGCCATCATCATGCTCTCGGCCATGGGCGAGGAGACTGACCGCATCGTCGGCCTGGAGCTCGGCGCCGACGATTATCTGCCCAAGCCCTGCAATCCTCGCGAGCTGCTGGCCCGGGTCCGCGCTGTGCTGCGCCGACGCCAGGAGCCGCGCGCCGTCGATGACGGCATGGGCGCGGCCTGCGAGTTCGCCGGCTGGCGGCTGGACCTGGTGCGCCGCGAGCTGCGTTCGCCCCAATCGGTGGTCGTCAATCTGTCGAGCGGCGAGTTCTCGCTGTTGCGCGCCTTCGTCGAACGTCCGCAACGGGTGCTGACCCGCGATCAGCTGCTTGACCTGGCCCGTGGCCGCGAAAGCGACGCCTATGACCGGGCCATCGACGTCCAGATCAGCCGCCTGCGCCGCAAGCTGGACGATGGCGGCGGCGGCGAGCTGATCCGCACCATCCGCAGCGAAGGCTACATGTTCACGTCCAAGGTCACCCGCACGCCATGATCGAGAGCGTCCGGGCTCCGGGGCCTAGGCCAAGGGGACCCAGCAGCGCGCCGCTGTTCGTCCAGGCCTTGGGTCTGGTGATTGTCACCCTGGTCGCGGCGCAATTGATCGCCATCGCGGTGGTCTTCACCCTGCCACCGCCGCCGCCCGAATTCTATCGGCTGAGCGAGATCACTCGGGCCTTGAAGACCGGCCAGACCGTGCAGTCGCGGGACGGCCGCGCCCTGGTCGTTCGCCCGCGCTCCAAGCCCATCCGTGGCTTGGTCGATAACCGTCGCCGCTCCGAATTCAAGACCGCGCTCGCCCGCGAGATCGGGACCGATCCGGCGAGGATCGAGATTGACGTCGACACCGGACCTCGGTTCTTCGTCCGCAATCAGAAACGCAACCAGCTCCAACGCCTGCCGCCACGAGACGGCGAGGCGGGCGGTCGGGAGGGCCCAAGGGGACCGGGTGGGCCCGGTGGCCCGGGTGGCCCGCCTGACAATTTCGGCGGTCCAGGCGGCCGTTCGGGAGATGGCCCAGACGGTCCCGCGCACCGGCCGCCGCGCCTGGACTTGGCCCGCGAAGAACCTTTCATCTTCGGCGACTTCAAGCTGGCCATTCAGCAGGACGATGGCCGATGGACGATCGTCGAGCCCAAGCCGGCGTTCCGCTTCGACAGCTGGCAGCAGCGCATCCTGCTGATCCTGGCCCTTTCGGTGCTTTGCGTATCGCCGCTGGCCTGGCTGTTCGCCCGGCGCCTGTCGGGTCCGATCAGCGCCTTCGCCGGAGCCGCCGAGCGCCTGGGGCGGGATCCCCGCGCCGCGCCGCTGACGCTGTCGGGTTCGGCCGAGGTGATCGCCGCTTCCAACGCCTTCAACATGATGCAGGAGCGTTTGCGCCGCTATGTCGAGGATCGCACGGCGATGATCGGCGCGGTGGCCCATGACCTGCGCACGCCGCTGACCCGCCTTCGGTTTCGGATCGAGGCGACGCCCGACGACATCCGCGCAAAGCTCGCCTCGGACATCGACCAGATGGAGGCGATGATCGCCGCCACCATGGCCTTCGTCCGCGACACGACCCGCCCGGCCGAGCGCACCAAGCTGGAACTGGCCTCGCTGCTCGAGAGCGTCATAGACGAGGCCGCCGAGACCGGCGGCCAGGCGGTGGTCGAGCGTGGCGAGAAGATCATCATCGACGGCGACCCCGTGGCCCTGCGTCGGCTGCTGACCAACCTTGTCGACAATGGCCTCAAGTACGGAGGCTCGGTGCAAGGCCGTGTGCACGTCAAGGATCGTCTGGCGGTGATCGAGATCGACGACGACGGTCCCGGCATCGCGCCGACGGAGCTGGATAGGGTGTTCGAGCCGTTCTTCCGCAGCGAGCCTTCACGCAACCGCGAAACCGGCGGCATCGGGCTGGGTTTAGCCGTCGTTCGTTCGGTGGCCCGAGCCCATGGCGGCGACGTCACCTTGCATAACCGCCCCACCGGCGGTTTGCGCGCCCGGGTCGAACTACCGTTCTAAAGTCAGGTTTGTTACGGTGACGCAAAAGCTGCGCCATACGCCAGACATGCGGGCGCGGTTCATCGGAAGAATGGAAACCATGACCCGCCTTCGCGCGACCTGCATTCTGATGTTCGCCGCCCCATGCCTGGCGGCCTGCGCTTCGGGCCCGCCGCAGGACGGCCCGCGCGGTGACTGGGGAAAGGCGCCGCGCGCTCGACCGTCGGACGACAATGACGGCCCCCGGCTCGCGCGTCGGCAGGTGTTCGTCAGCCCGGCCGGCGAGCCCCTCCGGGCCGAGGCCGGCGCGCCCTACCCCGTTGCGGCCTGGTTCGCCGGCGCGGACACCGATCATGACGGCATGGTGACCCGCGCCGAGTTCGTGGCTGACGCCGCGCGCTTCTTCGGTCTGGTCGACACTGACCACAGCGGCGTCATCGACGGGTTCGAGGTCTCTCACTACGAAGCCGAGATCGCGCCGGAGATCGTCAGGGCGTTCCAGGGGGCCGGCCTTCAAGGTCCTGGCCGGCAAGACGCCGACGGACCGCCTCGCGGTGGCCGAGGTGGCGGCCAGGATAGGTCCGGTGGCGGTGGTCTCGGCGGCCGTCGCGGAGGCCCCGTCGGCGGGATGCTGCAGGGCGCAGCGCCATACGGTCTGCTCAACGAGCCGCAGCCGGTGATGGGCGCCGATAGCGACTTCGATCGCCGTATCAGCCGCGACGAGGCGATCCGCGCCGCCCGGTCTCGCTTTACCCTGCTCGACAGCGACGGTGATGGCCGGCTGCGACTGGCTGAACTGCCCCGCACTCCGGCGCAGGGTCGCGGCGAGGACCCGCCTAGGACGCCACCAACCCGGCGATGATGTTGATCCCCAGGGTCAGGACAGCGGTGTTGTAGAAATAGGCGCAGACCGCCTGGGCGGTGACAAGGTTTCGCAGTTTCCGGGTCAGAACGTTGTTGTCCGAGACCTGGAAGGTCGCGCCGATGCTGAAGGCTAGATAGACGAAGTCGAGATAGGTGCTGGCCGGCTCGCCTGGAAACAGGAACCCCGGCTTGTCCGTCCCGTCGCCGAAATGGCGATGGGCGTAGTGCAGCGTGAACACCGAGTGCAGGATCACCCATGACAGCACCAGGGTGATTCCGGCGCAGGCCGCGGTGACGCCTTGGGTGCTCGCGCTGGCCGTACGGGCGTTCAGCATCGCGGCCACCACCGCCACCAAGCTGGACAGGATGGCGGCCAGTACGATCAACAGGATCAGCGTCGGCTTCTCGTCCTCGACCGCGGCGCGGCGGCGGACCTCGGCTTCGTCGGCGGTCAGAAACAGATGCCACGTCGTCACGACAAAAGTCAGTGCGCAGACATCCCACCCGATCAGCATGTGGCTGCTGACGGGTGCGTTCAGATGACGGGCCGCGAGCCAGCCCAAAACGCCGGCCCCGAAGGCCGCCATCAGTCGCCAATGGCGCGATATTGCTGCGCTTTCCGGCGTGGTCTTCCGTGACTTCGTCATGGGTTCACTTTGCCCGTCCAATAGTTAACGCGAAACTCTGCAATTTTGTGTCACCCGTCGGGTGAACCGATCGTGACTTCACCGGTTACTTCACTGGAACATATGGAAGGACGCCAGTGACCGACCCCGACGCACCACCGCCGCTCGAGCCGTCGCAACCCGAGTACGACCCGGGCTCAATGCCCGACGAAGTGCCGATGAGCGATCCCCCCGTTCAGCCGGGCGACGACCGGCCCTATGACGCCCAACCTGCCCCGTTTCCCCCCGTGACCAGTCCCGATTAGGAGCAACCTATGGACCTCGACAGCGAACGGCCACGCGGCCGTAGAGGCTTCGCCGCCATGGACCCCGAGCGTCGACGCGAGATCGCGCGCAAAGGCGGGGCCAGTGTTCCCAGCGAAAAGCGCAGCTTCGCGAAGGATCGCGACCTGGCGGCCAACGCAGGCCGCAAGGGCGGCTCCTCGTCGCGCGGCGGCGGGCGTCTTTCCGGCCGCGACGCCTGAAACCAGGCGCGCCGCGGCCTCCGGGTCGCGGCCGCCCCCGCCTCCGTCTCGTATACCGCTCGCCTTAGCCGGCTAGAGCAAAGACCCCGAAACTCGGGCTGTCGCTGATCCAGCGCGCCGCGACCTTCCAGCCCGCGCGGTGGGCCAATTCCACGAAGGCATTGGCCGCATATTTGTAAGAGTTCTCGGTGTGGATCGTCTCCCCGGCCGTGAAAGCGACCTCCCGTCCAGCCAAATGCGCGACCTGGTCTACTTGGCTGACCAGATGCATCTCCATGCGGCTTTCGTCGGGGTTCCAGACCGCGCGGTGATCGAAGGCGGTTAGGTCGAAATCACCGCCTAGTTCGCTGTTGATCCGAGCCAGGACGTTCTTGTTGAACGCCGCGGTGACCCCCTGAGCGTCGTCGTAGGCCGGCACCAGGACGTCCGCGCTCTTGGCGATATCGACCCCGACAACGAACATCGCGCCTTCGCCCAGTAGGGTGTGCGCCCCACGCAGAAAAATCTCGGCGTCGGCCGGCGCGAAATTGCCGATCGTAGATCCCGGGAAAAACCCCGTTACCGGCCGTCCGCGCGCGGCGGCGGGAAGGCGGAAGGCGCGGGTGAAGTCATCGACCAGTGGCGCGACGATCAGGCCGGGATAGTCACGTCGGATCGCCTTGCTGGCCTCCTCAACCGCCGTCTCGCTGATGTCGATCGGTGCGTAGACAGCCACTTGCGGCATGGCGTCGAGTAGAATCCGGGTCTTGGTGCTAGCCCCGCTGCCAAATTCGACCAGGACCGCGCCTTCCATGACCCGGGCGGCGATCTCCGGCGCGATCCGGCGCAGCAGCGCCGTCTCTGTACGGGTCGGGTAATATTCCGGCAGGTCGCAGATCGCCTCGAACAGGCGCGAGCCTTCGGCGTCGTAGAAATATTTGGCCGGCAGGGTCTTGGGATGGTCGGTCAGCCCCGTCACGGCGTCTTCCAGGAAGGTCGAGGCCGGCGTCGCGGTCTCGCGATCCAGCGGGCTCATGTCGTCGGCCAAGCGGACCCCCGTGAACGCCCAGCGCTTGGCTGGGTGGAAAAAGTTGCGATACGATAGCCGGGTGTGGCCAGGCGCGGTTCCGGCGGCGCCGCCTCGCAGGGCCATCTGATTGATCATGAACTTGCCGTTGTATTCGCCCAGCGCGCCGCCGCCCGGCTTGAACCCGGGATAGGCGACATAGGGGCTGGCGGTCCATTGCCAAGCCTCGCCGACGGTCTGGCGCAGCGCCTGCCCCTCGTTCGAGCCAACGGCGGCCTCCCACTCGGCTTCGGTCGGCAGGCGGCGTCCCGTCCACAGGGCAAAGGCGGCGGCCTCGTAGTAGCTGACATGGCCGACCGGCGCCTCAAGGTCGACGGGCTGGCGACCGGCCAGGGTCATGACCGACCAGGTCGCGCCCTCCTCCCGTCGCCAATAGAGCGGCGCGTCCCAGCCCTCGTCGGCCACCGCCGCCCAGCCGTCCGAGAGCCACAACTCGGCCCGGCGATAGCCGCCATCGGCCATGAAGGCCAGCCATTCGCCATTGGTCACCAGGCGGTCGGCCAGGCGGTAGGATTCAAGAAAGACCCGGTGGCGGGGCCGTTCGTTGTCGAAGGCAAAACCCGGGCCGGCGTCGCCGATCTCGACCAATCCTCCGTCGAAGGCGACGTAGCGCGCCTCGTCGGCGGCTGGGCGTTGCGGAAGGGGTTGCGGGCGATAGGCAGGCTGCAGCGGCGACTGAGCGAAAAGATGCAGCAGGTCCATCAGGATCAGCTCCTGATGCTGCTCCTCGTGGGCCAGGCCCAGATCCAGTCGGCTCATCACCTCCGCCGTGGGTGAAGTGGCCAGCAGGCGGACCATGGCCGCGTCGACATGGGCTCGATAGGCGCCAACCTCGCCCGCCGATGGCCGGGTGATCAGGCCGCGGAGAGGGCGCGGCTGGCGGGGCCCTACGGCCTCGTAGTAGGAATTGAACAGGTAGCCGAAGGCCGGATCGAAGACCTGATAGCCAGGCAGAAACGGCGTCAGCAGGAAGGTCTCGAAGAACCAGCCTGTGTGGGCGCGGTGCCATTTGACCGGGCTGGCGTCCGGCATCGACTGAGCGCCCTGGTCCTCGGGCGACAAGGGCTGAGCCAGGGCCTCGGTGCGTCGTCGCACGGCTAGGTAGCGATCGACCAGGGCGATGGCGGGGGCCTGGGAGGCCTCCCTGCCAGATGTGTCGTCGGGACTCATGCGCTCTCCTGGCGGCCCTTGGTCAGGGGCCGCGACCACCCGATGAGCTCAACGAATAAGCAACTTGAGTGTTCCCCCACTCTGGTTCAAGGCGGAGCAGAATAAAAAGTGAACGGGGGTTGCCGAATAGTCCTCCCCCCTTTGGGAGAGGTGGTCCCGCAGCGACCGGTGGGGGAGTTTCGGATGGTCGATCGCAAGTCGGGTCGTCATCCGATCACTCCCCCCTCCGTCGGCTTCGCCGATGCCTCCCCCACGGGGGGAGGACTTCACCCGGGCGGCCGCTGAAGAGATGGAAAGGGTCGCGGAGCGCCGGAAATCGTTCGGAGTTGTGAGTTTGGTACCGTTTTGACGAAGCCGATCGCTCCGCGCCATCGCTATCCGTCCGCGTCCGGTGGGCAGCCCTGTTGAGGCTTTAGCCGGATCCGAATCCCGTCGTTTCCCACCCGTCCCTGACGACGGGGGCGCGGGCCTAGAGCATTTCCCGACCTGACTGCGTCAGGCCGTGAGCTCTAATTTTTTGTTTTGACGCATTTTTCTTCACGCGAACCGCAACCACTTCGCTCGAAAAATGCTCTAGCTGGAAATGACGTGGGACGCTGTGTGTCCCGAACCGATCGACAGCGCTACAGCAGGATCGTGTCGGGATCGTCCTCAAGCGCCGGTTCCGGTGGCTTGGGTGGCCGGGTCGGCGCCCTGCGCAGCAGGCGACCGATCCGGGAGAGCAATTGATCGTCGCGAAACGGCTTGGCCAAGAAGTCCCGCGCGCCCAGGGCGATCGCCTGCTTGACGTCATCGGGTTGGTTGCGGGCGGTCAACACCATGGTCGGGGTGTGATCGAGCATCTCTTCTTGGCGCATCTTCTTCAAGAGGCCGAACCCGTCCAGCCTGGGCATGTTGATGTCCAGCACCATGGCCGCCGGGCGTAGTTCCCGAAGCCGACTGAAACCTTCCATGCCGTCGCGGGCAAAATAGGTGTCATAGCCAGCCAGGTCGAGCCGGGTGGTGAGCAGGTCAAGGATGATCGGATCGTCCTCGACCACCAGAATCCGTGTGCGGCGCAAGATCAGACGCCCGCCTTGCCGTGGGTTGCGTCCGCACCGTGGTCGCCGGCTTCAAAAGGCGTGTCGTTCCAGTCCGTGCAGGCGCTCACCGCGCGGATGAGTTCCAGCGCCAGGATGGGCTTGGAAACCAATCCGTCGAAATCGGGGTAGTCCTGGCCTTGTCGATCAGCGTCGGCCGTGAAGGCCAGGATGGGCACGTTCTGGTTCGGTCCGAGCCCCGCGCGAATTTTCCGCAGGGCGTCGGGGCCCGACAGACCCGGCATGCGCAGATCCATCAGGATGCAATCGAACGGCTGCAACTCCGCAGCCTCGACCGCCGCCTGGCCGCTTGCCGCTTCACCAACCTCGGCGCCCACGCTCTCCAGCACGGTGCGGGCCAGCTCTCGGTTGACCAGATTGTCATCGACCACCAGCACCCGGACGCCGTCCAGGCTTCTGAACTGGACGGCGTCCTGCGTCGCCTCGGCCTGGGCCGCACCGATCGGCGCGGCGACGTGGAACGAGAACACCGAGCCCGCGCCCGGGACGCTGATGGCGGCGATACCGCCGCCCATGGCCTCGGTCAGGCCCTTGGAGATCGCCAGGCCAAGACCCGTTCCGCCGTGTTTGCGAGTCGATGAGGCGTCCACCTGCGAGAAGCGCTGAAAGAGCTTCTCCAATTGGTCGACGCTCATCCCCGCTCCGGTATCCTCGACCCGCACGCACAAGCGCTCGGCTGCCGCCTCGTAGGCGACGACCAGGCGAACCGAGCCGCGCTCGGTGAACTTCACCGCATTGCCGATCAGGTTCAGCAGCACCTGCCGCACGCGATCGGGGTCGATCATCACAAGGTCAGGCAACTCGCCCTCGGCCTCGCACTCCAACCACAACCCCTTCTCGTCGGCTTGGGGCGTGAACAGGGCCAGGGCGTCACAGGCCACCGACAGAGGCGAGACCGGCTGCGGCGATATATCGACCTGGCCCGCCTCCAGCTTGGAAAAATCGAGGATGTCATTGACGATCGCCAGCAGGGCCTGGCCGGCGCTTGAGACCCGCTGGACGAAACGGCGAGACAGCGCGTCCAGTTCGGGGCGCTGGGTCAGCAGGCCCGAGAAGCCGATCACCGCGGTTAGCGGCGTACGGATCTCGTGGCTCATATTGGCCAGGAACTCGCCCTTCACTGCGGCGGCGACCTCGGCCTCGGCGCGCGCGGCGGCCAGGGCCTCCTCTTGCACCACCTGCTGTGTCACGTCGCGGATCACGTCGAGGAAGCCGGTCGGCGCCTCGGTGACCGGGTGTCGCAGAACGGACGGATTGGACTCCAGCCACACGAATTGGCCAGTAGCCTTGTGCAGCACGCGCCAGCGCACCCGTTCGGTGGGGCCCCCCGTAATCAGGTTGCGATAGACCCGCCGAACCCGCTGCCGTTCGTCCGCATGGGCCAGGTCGGCGGCGCTGCGGCTCATCAACTCGGGGGGCGCATAGCCGGTCAGGACCTCGCACGAGGCGGCCACGAACGTGATCGCGCCGGTCAGGTCGGCGGTCAGGATCATGTCCGTGGTGTTCTCGGCCATCAGCCGGTAGCGCGCCTCACTGTCCTTCAGGGCCGCCTCGGCCTGACGCCGGGCCGTGAAGTCCTCGATCTGCGAGATGTAGTGGCGGGGCGAGCCGTCGGGATTGTCGACGCGCGAGACGACCAGTTGCACCCAGATGATCGATCCGTCCTTGCGGAAATAGCGCTTGTCCATCCGGTAGGTGGAGATCAGGCCGTCGCGCAGGTTCGCAAAGAGGTCGAGGTCGGCGTCCAGGTCGTCGGGATAGGTGATGGCCTGGAAGTCCAGGGCCAGCAGTTCCTCCTTGGAATAGCCGATCATGGCGCAAAGGGTCGGATTGACCTTGAGGAATCCGCCATCCAGACCCACCAAGGCCTTGCCGATCGCCGCGTGTTCAAAGGCGTTCTCGAACAGCTCAAGTTGGGCCCGGCGCTCGCTGATATCGTGCATCAGGGCGGTCATTTCCCAGCCCGCCGCGTCGCGCACCGCGCTGACGGCAAGCTCGATAGGGAAGTCCGCGCCGTCCTTGCGCCGGGCCATCAGCTCGACGCGCTGGTCGATGTTCTCGCCCAGCCGCGCCCCGAGGAAAGCGTCCAGATCGGCATCACCGCCCGGCAGCAGCATCGCGATTTCAGCCCCGATCGCCTCGTCGCCGCTCCAGCCGAAGGTCAACTCAGCGTGCCGGTTCCAACCGGTGATCACACCGGTTTCATCGGCGGTGACGATGGCTTGGTGCGCATTGGCGATGATGTTGCGCGCCCGGTCCTCGCTCGCCCGCAACGACAGTTCCAGGTTGCGCACCGCGGTGACGTCCCAATTGGTGCCGACCATCCGTAGCGCAGAGCCCGCAGCGTCGCGGACCACCGTGGCGAGAGCGCGGATCGACCGCACCTCGCCGTCTGGCCGAACAACCCGGAACTCGGTGTTGAAGGGCGCGTCGTTGTCGACGGCCGCCTGGGCGGCGATCAGCTGATCCTGGCGATCCTCAGGATGCAGGGCGGCGGCGAACCGTTCGAACGTCAGATCCCCGCCCGGCTCCACACCATACAGCGCGTGCATCCTGTCGTCCCAGACCAGGGCGTCGGTCTGGAGGTTCCGTTCCCAGATGCCTATCTGCCCCGCCTGGGTGGCCAGGAGCACGCGTTCCGACATCGCGCGATAACGGGCCTCGCCCTCGGCGCGGACCGCGTCGGCCATGACGCGATCGGTGATGTCCATCATCGTGCCGAACACCGCGACCACGGCCCCGGCCGCGTCACGCTCGCAATAGCCATGGCCTTCCAGATAGCGCGTGCCGCCATCCGGCAGGAGAACACGCGTCACGGCCGACTTCCAGTCGACGCCCTGCTCGAAGGCCAGCCGGGCTCGGGTTCGTTGCGCCGCCCGGTCGTCGGGATGAACGGCTTCGACGAAGTGCTCGACGCGGGGCGCGGCGTCAGGGTCGAGCCCATAGAGGGTGGCGACATGCGGCGACCCGGTCACCTCGCCCGAGCCGACCTCGATGCGCCAATGACCGATGCCGCCAACCTCCTCGGCCAGGGCCGTGAGGCGCGCCATCCGGTCGGCCTGCTCCTGCAGCGTGCGGCGTTCCGTCACGTCTCGGAAGACGTTGACGATCTCCAAGGGCCGCCCCGCGGCGTCGCGGATGACCTGGGGGTTGCCTTCCAGCCAGATCCAGCGGCCATCTCCGGTCAGGAAGCGGTGCTGGCGATTGCCGGCGGTGTCGACCACGCCGGCCCCCAGGACCGCCGCACTGGCCCGAAAGCGCTGCAAGTCATCGGGGTGGACGAGGGTGTCGCCGGTGGTGCCGATCATCTCCTCGGGATCGCGGCCCATGGCCCTAACGGCGGGCGACACGTAGAGCAGCACCCCGTCGAGGTCGGTGCGCACGATGATGTCGGAAGTGTTCTCGGCCAGCAACCGGTAGCGGGCCTCGCTGGCGGTCAGGCTATCGAGGCTCATGACCTGCTCGGTAACGTCCTGGAGCAGGCCGATCAATGCGACCACTTCGCCCCATTCGTCGAATTCGCAGCCGGCCCTGGACTGCACGATCCGTGTCTCGCCGTCCGGACGGATGACGCGCGCCTGGAAGCTGCCCTGCCCCTTCGACGCGATCGCGGCGGCCAGTTGACCCTCGACCAGGGGCCGGTCATCGGGATGGAAGGCCTGCAAGCCGAAGGCGAAGGGCGGCGCATGGGTCGTCGGATCGAACCCGAGGGTCTCATAGACCAACGGAGACCAGAACAGGTCGCCGGACACCACGTCATAACGCCAGTGAGCGACGGCGGACATAGTCTCGGCCAGGCGCAGCAGGCGGGATTGCTCCCAGCTCAGGCGCGTGACACGAACCCGTTCCAGCTCGTCGACCGCGATGCCGGCCAAGGCGCGTAGCCGGTCCAGTTCCCGCTCGGTGGGGCGCGGCCGAGGCTTCATGTCGACGATGCAGAGGGTGCCGAGATTAAAGCCCTGCGGCGAGGTCAGGACGGCGCCGATATAGAAGCGCACACCCATGTCGCCCACCACCGAAGGGTAGCTCGCGAAACGGGGATCAAGGCTCGCGTCCTCGACCACCATCACCGCGTTCGGCTCCAAGGTGATGGCGTGGGCGCAGAACGCCTCTTCGCGCGGCGAGGAGCAGATGTCCAAGCCCACGCGGGATTTGTACCACTGCCGATCCGCATCGGTCAGGGAAACCAGGGCGATGGGGACGTCGAACAGGTCGGCCGCCAGGCGGGTCAGACGGTCGAAGGCGATGTCTGGCGAGGTGTCCAGAACGCCATAGTCCTGGAGGTCCCGCAGGCGTCGCGCTTCGTGGTGATCCATCTGCCCCTCCGACAGCGCCGGCCCGCTCGCCCGGCCTCGCGCCGTATAGTCAACGAAACGCGTTAAGATTACCTGTCACGTTCATGCGCGTCGGCGGGGCGGGGCCACCCCCGGAGGGTGGTGGACGCATGGGACGCGACCCTGGGGGCGTTTCGGCAGCTCCAGGCCGCGTTGCACGGCCGGGCGGGCCAGGCTCCGCGCCAGCCAGGCCGGTACGTTCTCAAGGCTGGCCTAGTCGACCAGGTCGCCCGCGTCATAGAAGCCGATCAGGTTACGCACCCAGCCCAAAGTGGCGATGTCGGCGATGGCGTAGTCGTCGCCCATGATCCAGTCGCGGCCCGCCAGCCGGGTTTCCAACACGCCCAGCAAGCGCCTGGACTCGGCGGCGTAGCGATCGCGAGGGCGCTTGTCTTCGTATTCGCGACCGGCAAAGCGGTGGAAAAAACCCAGCTGGCCAAACATCGAACCGATCGCCGCCATCTGGAAGAATACCCATCCCAGGGTCTCGTAGCGCGCGGCCGGATCCGCCGGCAGGAACTTGCCGGTTTCTCGGCTAGAGCATTTTTCGAGCGAAGTGGTTCCGGTTCGCGTGAAGAAAAATGCGTCAAAACAGAAGATTAGAGCTCGCGGCCTGACGCAGTCAGGTCGGGAAATGCTCTAGAGGTATCCCGGAAGACAAGCAGTGCTCGGACGAGCTGACTCGCGGCAGCAAGCGGGTGCTGGTAGTCGAGGACGACCCCGCCGTGCTGGCCAGATGCCGATGTCCTCGACCGAGAAGGCCAGCACCTGGCCCCCCTTGTTCAGGTGGTTATTGCCCAGCGCCCAGCCGTCGTCGGCGCGGGCGATGGGGAGGCTCACCGAACCTACCTGGGTGAATTTGGGGGCGTTGGACAGCAGGTTCTTCACCTGCTGCAGGCGCTTGTCGTCGGTGTACATTGAGCGCGGCAGGGCCGGGGCGATACTGACGAAGAGGTCCAGCCTCTTGTCCTGGGCCAACCGGGCGAAGGTGCGGTCGGTCTGGTCGCGGAGGCTGGCGAACGACATCTCGCCGATATCCAGCGTGACCGTGTCAGCCGACGAAGACCGCCACGAGCGCGACCACCAACGAAAGGCGCGCTGTCGCCTAGACCGCGCTCGTCATGGGGCCGAGGGAGCGCCCGTCCACGAACTGGCGCACATAGGGATTGTCGGTAAGGTCCAGCTCGGCGGGCGAGCCGGTCCAGACAATCTTTCCGTCGTGCAGCATGGCGATCTGGTCGCCGATCGTCCGGGCCGAAGCCAGGTCGTGGGTGATCGACACCGCCGTGCAGCCCAGGCCCCGAACCTGATCGACGATGAGCTCGTTGATCGCCGCTGAGGTGATGGGGTCCAAGCCTGTCGTCGGCTCGTCGAAAAAGAGGATCTCGGGATTGGTCACCACGGCCCGCGCCAGGCCGACCCGCTTCTGCATGCCGCCAGACAGCGACGAGGGATAGGAGTCGGCGACGCCGGCGCCCAGCCGAACACGGCCCAGCGCCTCGATGGCCCGTTCCTTGGCGTCCTTGCGGGACACGCCGTCGGCGTTGATCAGGCGAAAGGCGACGTTCTCCCAGACGCTGAGGCTGTCGAACAGGGCCGCGCCCTGGAACAGCACGCCGATGCGCGAGAACAATTCGCGCCGCGCCTTGCCACCCAGGGCGTTGATGTTCTGGCCATCGACGAGCACCTGGCCGGCGTCGGCCTGCATCAGGCCCATGGCCACCTTGATGGTCACGGACTTGCCCTGGCCCGAGCCGCCGATGATCACCAGCGAACGGCCGGCGGCGACACTGAGATCCAGTCCGTCCAGCACCGGCGCGCCGCCGTCGAACCGTTTGCGGACACTCCGCCACTCAAGTTTGGCGATATCAGTCATGCGCGGGTGAACAGGGTTGTGAGGAAATAGTCGGAGGCGAAGATCAGGATGGCTGACGACACCACCGCATGGGTGGTCGCCCGGCCGACCCCGCGCGCCCCGCCCTTGGCGCTATAGCCGTGATAGCAGCCCATCAGCGCCACGATGAAGCCAAACACGGCCGCCTTGATCAGGCCCGACCCGACGTCCCACAGCTGCAGGAAATTGGCGGTGTTGCGGATGTAGACCGTCGAGTTGAAGTCCAGTATCCGCACCGCCACCAGCCAGCCGCCGGCCACGCCGATGATGTCGGCGACGAGGGTCAGCAGCGGCAGCACCAGGGTCGCGGCCAGCAGGCGCGGCGCGACCAGGTAACGAAACGGATCGGTCGAGAGCGTGCGCATGGCGTCAATCTGCTCGGTGGCCCGCATGGCCCCGATCTCGGCCGCGATGGCCGCCGAGACCCGGCCGGCCAGCATCAGGGCCGCCAGCACGGGTCCGAGCTCGCGCGTGATCCCCAAGGCGACGATCTGCGGCATCACCTGCTCGGCGTTGAACCGCCCGCCGCCGGTATAGATGTTCAGGCCCAGGGCGGCCCCGGTGAAGATCGCCGTCAGTCCCACCACCGGTAGCGAGAAGAAGCCGATGGCGACCAACTGGCGCAAGAACTGCTGGGGAAACCACGGCAGGGTGAATACCGAGATCAGGCCGCGCAGCGCGAACACCCCGACCGAGCCCACCATGCGCAGAGCGGCCAGTGTCGAGTGTCCGATGACGCGGAAGGGTTTGAAGACGGCGGGGAGCGCCGCGACACCGGCGGTCATCTCAGTAGCTTTCCGCCGGCACGGTCGCGGCGGCTGGAACGGCGGGCGTCGCGGTCGGCGCAGCCTCGGTAGCGGCGCCCTGCGGTCGCATCACCGAGCCAATCAGCCCGAACAGATCCACGGCGCCTTGGGTGTTCTCGATCTCGCCGCCCGGCTTGATGTTCTCCATCGCTCCGCCTGGCGCGATCGATACGTGAACGCCGCCCAGCAGGCTGTCGCTGGTCACCTTGGCGGTGGAATCGGCCGGCAGCTTGACGTCGTTGTCCAGGCTCAGCTTGGCGACGGCCAGGAAACTCTTCGGATCAAGTCTGATTTCCGAAACAGTGCCGACCTTGACCCCCGCCACGCTGACGGCGGAGCCCGGCGCCAACGAACCGACCTGGCCAAACCTGGCCGTCACCTCATAGCCGCCCGGCTTGGTTCCCACGTCGCCCACGCTCAGCGAGTAGACCAGAAACCCCGCCGCGAGGACGAGGACGAGGAGACCCATCAGGGTCTCGGCCCATTGTTCGCGCAAGCCCATATCCTTTCGAAGCCAGCGGGGCGGCCGCCCGAACGGCCCGCCCGGTCTTGGTCTATTTGCGCGCGGCGGGACGCCGGGCGTCGCGCTGCAGCTGTGAGATCAGCACGTCGACATTGCCGCCGGCGTTATCGATCGTCGAAACGAAGTCCTGCTGCTGGGTGATGGCCAGCCAGACCCCCTTAAACTGCACATCGACCACTTTCCACGACGCTCCGCCGCCCATCACCCGCCAGGCCACCGGCACGGGCTGACCCACCTGGCCGCCGGAAATCACGGTGTTGACGATCACGTCGCCCGGCTTGCGAACGGTCGAGCCCGTCACTTTCAGTGTCTCGCCGTGATAGTCGTCGATCCGGTTCTGATAGACGCCCTCGGCATAGACGCGGAACGCGGCGGAGAAGCGCTGGCGCTGGTCCGGCGTGATCGTCCGGGCATACTTGCCCAACACGAAATTGGTGATCTTCGGCACGTCGGCCAGATCGTCGATCGCCGCGTGGAAGGTCGCCTTCTTCTGCGCGACGTTCTGGCCCTTGTCGGCTAGCACGCCAATGACGCGCTGGGCCTTGACCTGCACAAACTGCTCAGCTTGCGGGCTGCGGCTCGCTTGCGCCAGGCCGGGCGTGGCCTGCCACAGCACGCCGAGGCCGGCGAGGGCGGCAACGGCCATGCGGCGCGTGGGGTGGGATTTCATGGAGGTCGCTTCCAGATCGGTCATGGTTTTCCTGTCGGGCTCAGCGTGGCCGGCGCATTGGCGGGCGGCCCGTCATCGAAGTCCGGCAAAACCTGAACCTCGCCCGTGGCGTCGCGCACCAGGGCCTCGCGATGCTGTCCATAGGCGGATCGCGCGGCTACGTAGGGGTCGAGCGAGTCGTCCAGCGCCCGGAAGGCGTTGTCGGCGCTGCTGCGCGTATCGACGGTTTGGGCGACCAGGCGGGTCGCGCCGAAAGTGGTCTTCCAGCCGCCGCCGACCATGGCCACCGGATCGGTCGCGAAGTCGAATACCCGGCCCACGCCCTCGCGGAAATGCAGCGGCCCCATGATCGGCACATAGAGATAGGGGCCGGCCTTGACCCCATAGCGGCCGAAGGTCTGGCCAAAATCAGCGTCGTGCGGCGGCAGGCCCAGCTTAGCGGCCACATCGAACAGGCCCAGCAGGCCGATCGTCGAATTGATCAGGAAACGCGAGCTGGTGACGCCCATGCGCTTGGGGTGACCTTGCAGGATGTCGTTCAAGGCGGTGCTGGGCTCGCCCAGATTATAGACCACCGCGCTGACGCGATGTTGCACCGGGGTCGGCGTCACCTTCATGTACCCGCGAGCGATCGGGCCGATAAAGGCTCGGTCCACCCCCATGCTGAAGCCATAGCTGGCGCGGTTGACGCGCTCGAGCGGATCATAACCAAGCTGCTCGTTGGCGGGGACTTGCGCCACGCTTTCGACGACCGTCGAGGCGGCGCCTTCGGGCAAGGCTTGCGCTCCAACCGGGGACGCTGAAAACGCCAAGCCGCTCGCCACGAGCAAGCCTGCGACCCGCGAGAGCGAAAACAGGTTCGAGTTTCTCGCCAAAGCGCCGATCATTTCAGTCTCCTGCCGGAGACCGGCACCGGGCATGTAGGCGCCGCGACAAGCTAAGCAAGTGCGGCGCGGCCTCCTGCACGTCATTCCGCTCACTGGAATACGCGCCCGCCCCCGTCTGGATGCATCTCCGCCGCTTGCCGTCCTTCACTGCCCCGGAGCGACTCGCCAGACCGTGTTGGAGAGATCGTCGGCGATCAGCAGGATCCGCTTCTTCGGATCGAAGGCGACACCCACAGGGCGGCCGCGCGCATGGCCGTTCTGATCGAGAAAGCCCGTGACGAAGTCGACCGGCTTGCCCGCCGGCTTGCCACCCGAGAACGGGACCCAGACGACCTTGTAGCCAGAGAGGTCCTGCCGGTTCCAACTGCCATGCTCACCCACGAACGCGCCGTGGGCGAAGGCCCCGTCAAAGCCGCCGTCCCGCGCGAAGCTTAGCCCCAGCGCCGCGACGTGCGAGCCCAGCGCGTAGTCGAGGACGAGTATCTGCTGGCCGACATCCTGGCCGACGCGCTGACCGACCTCGGCGCCGAGGTGGTCGGCCCCATCGGTCAACCGGCGCAGGCCATCGCGTTGATCGAGACCACGCCGGTGGATGGCGCGGTGCTGGATATCAACCTGCGCGGGGAGATGGTCTATCCACTGGCATGCTCACAAACTTCGGCGCTCCGTATGTTTTCGCCACCGGATACGAGCAGGATTCCATTCCGACGAGGTACGAGGACGTCACGATCTTGATCAAGCCCGTGGATGTTTGACAGTTGAAGTCGCTGCTCTTGGCGGAGCGCGGATGATCCTGACGCCCGCCCCTTGGCCGCTGAGGCTCGCCGCGCCGAGGCTCAGACTTCCGAGGCTCAGACTTCCGAGATCTCATGCTTGCGGCAGGCTCTGGCGACAGCGTCGATCAGCAGCCGGGGATCCACCGGCTTTTCAAGCAGCTCCACCTCGTTGAAATCGTCGGGCAGGACCTCTCGCCCATAGCCGGTGGCGAACACGAAGGGCACGTCGCGCTGCTTCAGCGCGCGGGCCATGATAAACGAAGGCCCCTCACCCAGATTGATGTCCAGGACGCCGCAATCAACCCGGCCTTGCGCCACGCGTGAGAGACTTTCGGCCACGCGCGCATAGGGGCCGGCGACATTGGCGCCCGCCGCCGCCAAGACCCGGCGGGTGTCATCGGCGAGATAGTAGTCGTCCTCGACCAGCAGCACGTCCATGCCAGCAAGGCTCTTTGAAGTCGTCATGCGTCGTCCCCCGCCGTCGTCGTCACGCCCCACACACTTGAGGACCCCATCGCGGCGACGGGCGCGAGCGGGAAGGCGATCCGACAAACCACGCCGCCAGGGCGAAACTCTATGTCGGCTTCGCCCGAGAGTTCGTAGGGTAGTCGACGTTTCAGCAGATTAGTTCCGAAACCCTGCCGACGCGGAGCCTGGCTGGCGATCGCGACGCCCGACTCCATCCACACCAGTTCGAGTTGTTGCCCTCGCGCTCCAGCCTGATCCAGCTTCCAGGTGATGTCGAGTTTTCCCGAGGCTTGGGACAGGGCGCCGAATTTCGTGGCGTTGGTCGCCAGCTCGTGGATCGCCAGCGTCATCAGGTCAGCCGCCTTGGGCGGCAAGACGATCTCGGGTCCGCCAAGGTTCAGCCGGTCCTGATCGGCGCTCTGGGTCAACAGCTCGTCGCGGATCATGCCTTCGAGATCGACACCCGCATGGGGATTGCGCAACAGCACGCCATGGACGCGCGCCACGGCGGCGATGCGGCCGTCCAGGTGGGCGGCCAGATCCTCCACCGTGTCGCTGCTCTCCGCGCTTCGCGCGACCAGCGACCTGACCACGGCCAAGAGATTGCGCACGCGATGCTGCAGTTCGCTGATGGACGCGCCCGCGTCGAGCCTGGCTGGACTGGTCACTGGAAAGGCCAGCACCAGCATCGCGCCCACCTGCCCGCTCTCGTCGCGGATCGGGGCGCAGGACAGATTGAACGCTGGCGTCCCCGGCGATGCGCCGATCGTCCAGCCTTGGCTGGCCAGCAGGATGCTGCGCCCAGCGAACACCTCGCCCGCCGCCTTGGCCAGGCTGCTGTCCGGATCATCCCGCTTGAGGGATCGGCCCAAGGCGCGGGTGGCCGCCGAACCATCGCGATAGAGGGCGTCGAAAGCGAGGTTGTGCATCTGCACCAGCTGTGGACCGATGAACAGGGCGCCCGGCGCGCCGGCGCCCAACATGAGGTCGATGGCCGCGCAGAGGCTAACCGGCCAGTCCGCGCGCGGGCCCAGCGGCGTCTGCTCCCAGGGCAACGCTGACAAGCGATCCGCGCCTGGGCCGTTCATCGCTCCCGCAAGCGTCGCCATCGTCCCTCGCTGTGTTCAGAACATCATAGCATTCCGGTCCAAGGAAAAAAGCAACGCCACCGCCCATTCCGACTCGACCTAGCTCTCGCATCGGCACAGGGTATGTTCGGGACGGGGCTCGCCAAGTGTTGGAGCGAGTATGCGCAAACCAGGGTTCGGAAAAATACTGCATCCGGCGTTGCTGTGAAGCTCGCTAGAGGACTGAGCCGTGGTGAGCGCTAACTCTCATTCCACGTTGACGTCAACCGAGCGCAGCTTCACGCGCCGACTACAGGCGTTCGGCGTGCAGGACAGCGAAATCGCGCTTCTGGACACGCTGCTGCATGCGCCCGTCGGCTATCAGACGGGCGAGGTCTTGCATCCATCACGGCCGGGCGCCCCGCCATTTTTCTTGCTGTCTGGATGGGCGTGCCTTTCGCGCGAACTCAACGACGGGCGCCGTCAGGTGGTGGCGTTCCTGCTTCCTGGTGATGCCGTGGGGTTTGATCTGCTTACCCAATCCCGCGAAAGCACGAAAATCACCGCCGTGACGGCCGTGAACGTTCAGCGGGTCCGGCCATCATTGATCGGCCAGATCACGGGATCACCCGGTCTGAGCCGCGCTCTGGCCATCGCGTCGGATCAGCAGCAGACACGGCTGATCAATCAGGTAGTGCGCCTGGGCAGGCAAACCGCCTACGAGCGCTGCGCGCACCTCCTTCTGGAGCTTCATGCACGCCTGGCGGAGGTTGGCGAGACCTATGGCGACAGCTTTCGCCTGCCCGTGAAGCAGGAAATTCTGGCGGACGCTCTGGGCCTCAGCCTCGTTCACGTCAATCGGACCCTTCAACAATTGCGGCGCGACGGCCTGGTGGAGGTGCACGGTGGCTTGGCAATCCTGCAAGACCGCGCGGCCCTTGCGGAGATCAGTGAGTTCCGCGCGCTCTAGCCTGCGCGGCGTCGCAACGGGTGGCCCCGGCGAAGGAACGCGGGGGCCGTGCTCCGCCAAAGTTGGGGACGAGGCTCGCAGGCCATCACTTTGGCGGCGACGCAAGACTAGCGCGCCTCAATGTTCCCTCCCTCCCCTTGAAATTGCGCAAAACTACACAATTTGTTCAATCAGGCTTTCGTGAAGGGATTGGGTCATGTCCACGGTTATCTATGTCGCGCTCGTTTCCGGCGGTCAGGCGGACGGCTATAAGGCGCACTTCCACGACCTTCCCGACTGCGCCGTCAGCGGTGGCGGCTTGGCCGAACTGCTGATCAACGCCCGGCAGGCGCTCATCGAACGCCTCGAAGCGTTCGAGACGGACGGCGACGCCTGGCCGTCCGCGACGCCGATCGAACAGATCACGCCTCAGGTCGGCGCGATGCCCATCCCTGTCGATGTCACGGTCGATGATCCCCCTATCCGCGTGAACATCTCGCTGGGTGAACGGCTGGTGCAGCGCCTGGACGCGGCGGCTTCGGCCGGCGGCATGACGCGTTCGGGCTATATCGCCAAGGCCGTGCGCGTCAGCCTCGGCGAGGGGTCGCAGGCGCAGGGGGACTTCGACGCGGTTAGTCGGCGCCTGCAAGACGAGCTGAGCGTCCTGGGCCGCCGGATCAATGACAGCATCGGTCCGGATTCGGCGTTTACCCGTCGCATGAACGAGCTCGACGAGCGGCTCTATGAGGGCGTTCGCAAGGCGGCCGATAACGTCTCGGCGGCCATGGCCCGCAAGCTCGATGACGCCAAGGCCGCTGGGGGCGGAGAAACTCCCGCGCCGGCAGCCAGCTGAATTCGGCGTCACAGGCCACGGAGCGGCGCTGAAAGGAAGGCGCGAGGTTAGCGCGCTCGCCCCTCATGTTGGCCGGCCGCAAGGACGGGCGCGAGGAGATCGGCGACGCGCGCCTGCCCTTCGGCGTCCGCGATCAGATCTTGCCGAACCTCCAGCTCGAGATAGTCCAGTCCGCGCGCGTCGGCGTGGTGGGGGATCGTGAAATCCGTGTCGTCCATGGCGTAGGGCTGATTGTCACCCACATCGTCTCCGGATGCGGCGGTAAGGGCCTGGAGCACTGCGGCCGAAAACGCGGAGTCACGCCGGTGCAGGACACCAAAGCGCCAGGGCCGCGCACTGCCATCGAGGGTGGGGGTGAAACTGTGGAGGGAGACGATGAGGGTCGGCCGCTCCGCCCGGCGATCGAGCTCGGCGGCGATCGCCGCATGATAGGGCGCGAAGATCTCGGCCTCGCGAGCACGGCGCGCCGCGGCGTCAAGCGCGGCATTGCCCATCACCGCCGCGCCGTCGCTGACCGCCGGGATCGACCCCGCCGCGCCGCGCCAGCGGTTGCAGTCGATCACCAGCCGGGAATAGGTCTGGCGAAGGAACACGGCGTCTAGTCGGCCAGCCAGGCGCGCGCCGAGGCCCGCGACGCCGATGTCCCAGGCGATGTGGCGCTCCAGTTCGGCGGGGTCCAGACCCAGATCGCCTAGCCGGCCTGGAATGAGTCGCCCGGCATGATCGCCCAGCAGCAAAATATCCGAAGAACCGCCCGGATTATCGACAGCGACCGGATCAATGTCGCCCGCGACCAGCAGCCTCATCGACGCATCGCCCGAGTCTCCCTCACCTTGCTGCAATGTCGATCCTCTCGATCCGTCACCTGACTCGTTATCGCTATCGCAAGCCGGTGGCGTTTGGCGAACACCGCATGATGTTTCGACCGCTGGAGAGCTATGACCAGCGCGTGATCAGCACGGAGCTGGTGATCGGTCCCGAGCCCAGCCAAGTCCGCTACGTCCATGACGTGTTCGGCAACTGCGTCACCATCGCCCGCTTCGCCGAGCGGGCCAGCGAACTGTCGTTCGAAAGCCGCGTGACTCTCGATCACCGACCCCTGCCCGCCTTCGCCGGGGTCGACGGCGAGATCGAGGCCTATGGCGGCACGATGCCCTTCGCCTATAGCCCCGAAGACATGCCCGACCTGCTGCGATCGATGGAGCGCCAGCACCCCGATTCCGAAGGCGCATTGGAGCGTTGGGCGCGCAGTTTCCTGCGCCACGACGGCCGCACCGCTCTGCAGACCCTTCTGGCCGATATGACCCAGGCGATCTACAGCGAGTTTCGCTATGCCCCGCGGCTCCAGGGCCACGCGCAATGCCCCGCCGAGACCTTGGCGCTGCGCACTGGAACCTGCCGCGATTTCGCGGTGCTGATGATGGAAGCGGTCCGTTCCCTCGGCCTGGCCGCCCAGTTCGTCAGCGGCTACCTCTACTGCCCACCGCGACCGGCCGGCCTGCCCGCCAAGCTGGGCGGCGGGCACACCCACGCCTGGGTGCGGGTCTACCTGCCGGCCTGTGGCTGGGTGGAGTTCGACCCGACCAACGGCATCGTCGGCAACGCCGATCTGATCCGCGTGGCGATCGCTCGCGATCCCCGCCAAGCCCTGCCCCTCTCTGGGGGATGGTCTGGTGAAGCTGGTGATTGCCTGGGCATGGAAGTCGAGGTCGAGGTGCTGAGCGAGCATGATCGCGCCATGGCCTCGACTTCACCATTCGCTCAGCAACCCCAGTCAAGCACGGACGTTGCCCTGGCCAGCTAGACCCTCAGGACAACGCGATGCGCATCAAGGCGGGCTTTCAGATCACCTATGACTGCCCGGCGCCCACGCCGATGTTGTTGATGCTCAACGTCCATCCCGACCGTCAAGGCCACCTGGAAGCGCCCGACACCATCCGTATCGACCGGGACGTCCGACTCTCCAGCTATGTCGACGCATTTGGAAATCTCTGCAGTCGGGTCGTGCTGCCGCAAGGCTGTTCGGTGATCGCAGCTGATTTCATCGCCCACGACAGCGGGGCGCCCGACCCGGTCCTGCTCAACGCCCCAGCCTCCCGAATCGAGGACCTGCCCGACGACGTGATCGTGTTCCTGCTGGGCAGTCGATATTGCGAGACCGACACCCTCAGCGACCTGGCCTGGTCGTTGTTTGGAAACATTCCCCCCGGCTGGGCGCTGGTCCAGGCGATCGTCGATTACACCCATGACCGCATCGCGTTTGGCTATGCCCATGCCAGGGCGACGAAATCCGCCTGGCAGGCCAATGAGGAGCAGCGCGGTGTCTGTCGCGACTATGCCAACCTCGCCATCACGCTCTGTCGCTGCATGAACATTCCCGCCCGCTACTGCACCGGCTACCTTGGCGACATCGGAATTGCGCCCGTCGATGCGCCCATGGATTTCAGCGCCTGGTTCGAGGCCTATCTCGATGGCGGCTGGCGCACCTTTGATGCGCGCCACAACACCCCTCGCATCGGCCGCATCCTGATGGCCCGCGGCCGCGACGCAACCGACGCGGCGATCACGACCGCATTTGGACCGGCGCTGCTCCAAGGCTTCGTGGTCAAGACCGACGAGCTTTGAGGACGTAGCCAAGACGTGAACAGGCTCGGTCCATCAGCAAACGCGATCGTCAATGGGGGGTTGGCGGAGACGGAGTCCGCCCTATCCAATTTTTTCTTCCGCTATTTCAATGTGTTATAAAGACGCAGTTTTCGCTATACACGGTTCTATATACGGTTTTGTCGCCAGCTTGTTGGGGCGTGAATGCGTTCCGGGATGTGCGGTCGCTTCTTCTACGCGGGATTCTGCGGCGGCGGCGGGAATCCTTCAAAAGCTCACCCCCGGCCCCCCGAACGGCTTGGGCAACTCGTCCTTGGTCAGATATCACCGCGAGCCGTAGTAGCCTTCAGGCGTGCAGCGTCATTCTGGGTTGGATCCGTCAGCCATCGCGTATGCCAGGTCATGAACCAAAACCAATCGGCTTCGGGCCAATCAGGGCTGGATCCGGAATATGGCCGTTCTCGTGCAAGCAGATCGGCACGCTGCCGCCGACGATGTCTTTGACCTTGCCGAACATCGGGGCGAGGTTGCCGTGATCCTCGGCATAGATGTCGGCTCCGGCGACATCGACGCGTTCACGCCCCGGATACCAGGCCGGATCGACATTCTGGCCCGACCAACCCAACACCCAGATCAGGTTGCCCAGCCCACGACGATAGGTGAACTCGTCGTACATCAGCGCCCAGAGCGCCTTGAACGCGTCGGGGCCGTGCTTGCCCCACCAGAACCAGTCGCCCGAAAATTCGTGGAGCGGTCGCCAGAGCACCGGCACGCGCCGATCGCGTAGGACGGCCAGCAGGTAGCCGATCTGCTTCAGATCACGATGCAAGGCGATGTTCTGCGGCGTGCCGGGCTTGAGCGCGGCGACGAGGTCGAAGTCCTTCTTGGAATTCTCGTAGCCCGCGCCGATATCGGGAGCGCCCCAGTGTCAGCACAGGGTGACGATGCCGCCCGAGCCACGCCAGGCCGTGACGCGGTCATTGACCGCCGTGTTGTCGCGGGGATCGATGTAGTCCAGACCGAGGATCGCGGGCTGGCGACCGGTCACCTTGGCGATGTCGTCGAGCTCGAGCGGGGTGGCGTGGCCCACGCCTTCCTGCTGGCCGGTCAGGGTCTTGCGGCCGTAGAGGCTCCAGAGAGAGCTGTAGAGGGCGCGAGCCTCGTTCGAGGCCTGGGGATTGCTCAGACGGCGCGGCGGCGGATCGGCCCAAGATGTCGTACGCCCGGCGGCCAGTGCGAGGGCCGAGGTCAGCGTCGTCCGAAGCGGAACCTCCATCAACCGACCTGCCCTATCTATGCCTACCTCACCGAGCGGAGCAGAGCTCGCCCATCCCTCCCGGTCAATCCGACGGCCGCTGGCCGGGGGTGAGGCTAGGCTCAAGCGACGATTAGTTCCCGTTTCGTTCTCCTCTTGCTAGACTGGAGTCGCCATGACCGCGCCCCCGCGCAAGATCATCCATATCGACATGGACGCCTGCTATGCGTCGGTGGAACAGCGCGATGATCCCAGCCTGAATGGCAAGCCCCTAGCCGTCTGCCACGGCGCGCGGCGCGGGGTGGTAGCAGCCGCTAGCTACGAGGCGCGCCAATTTGGGGTGCGTTCGGCCATGCCCTCGACCACGGCGCTGCGCCAATGTCCGCAGCTGGTGTTCGTGCCGCCCAGGTTCGAGGTCTACAAGGCCGT